>NZ_JBLXGL010000011.1:157385-165876 GCF_048381735.1 Ponticoccus sp. (in: a-proteobacteria) | reverse complement strand
GTCTTGCCGTGGTCGACGTGACCGATCGTGCCGATGTTGCAGTGCGGCTTGCCGCGTTCAAACTTTGCCTTTGCCATTGTATAGGCTCCCTTTTTGTTTCGGGTGCCGGGCTGAAGCCCGGCCTACGGTGGTGGGTAGGGCGGGGTTCACCCCGCCGCCCCGGTTATGCGAATTTGGCCTGGATCTCGTCCGAGATGTTCTGCGGCACCGGGTCGTAATGAGCGAACTGCATGGTGAAGTTCGCACGGCCCGAGGACATCGAACGCAGGGTGTTGATGTAGCCGAACATGTTGGCCAGCGGCACGAAGGCGTTGATCGCAACGGCGACGCCGCGCGGTTCCTGCCCCGACACCTGACCCCGACGCGAGGTCAGGTCGCCGATGATGCCACCGGTGTATTCTTCCGGTGTCACGACCTCGACCTTCATCATCGGTTCCAGCAGCTTGGCGCCGGCCTTGCGAAGGCCTTCGCGCATGCACATGCGGGCGGCGATTTCGAAGGCCAGAACCGAGGAGTCCACGTCGTGGAACTTACCGTCGATCAGGGCGACCTTGAAGTCGATCACCGGGAAGCCTGCCAGCGGACCGGAGTCCATGACCGACTTGATGCCCTTTTCGACACCCGGGATGTATTCCTTCGGCACCGCGCCGCCGACGATCTTCGATTCGAACGAATAGCCTTCGCCCGGCTCGGTCGGGGTGATGACCAGCTTGACCTCGGCGAACTGACCCGAACCACCCGACTGCTTCTTGTGGGTGTAGGTGTGCTCGACCTCGTGACCGATGGTCTCGCGATAGGCCACCTGCGGGGCACCGATGTTGGCCTCGACCTTGAACTCGCGCTTCAGGCGGTCGACGAGGATGTCGAGGTGAAGTTCGCCCATGCCCTTCATGATGGTCTGACCCGATTCCAGGTCGGTTTCCACGCGGAAGGAGGGGTCTTCGGCGGCCAGACGGGCCAGACCCTGGGACATCTTTTCCTGGTCGCCCTTGGTCTTGGGCTCGACCGCGATCTCGATCACCGGATCCGGGAAGGTCATGGTTTCCAGAACCACCGGGGCCTTGGGATCGCAGAGCGTGTCACCGGTGGTGGTGTCCTTCAGACCCGCCAGCGCGATGATGTCGCCCGCAAAGGCCTCTTCGATCTCTTCACGATCCACGGCGTGCATGAGCATCATCCGACCGACACGCTCGCGCTTGCCCTTGGTCGAGTTCAGCATGCCGTCACCCTTGGACAACACGCCGGAATAGATCCGGGTGAAGGTCAGCGAGCCGACAAAGGGGTCGTTCATGATCTTGAACGCCAGGGCCGAGAAGGGCTCTTCGTCGCTTGCCGGGCGGGCAATGTTGCGCTCTTCGCTTTCGTCGTCGGGCGAGAAGCCCATCAGCGTCGGCACGTCCAGCGGACCGGGCAGGAAGTCGACAACGGCGTTGAGCAGCGGCTGCACGCCCTTGTTCTTGAACGCCGAACCGGCCAGCATCGGGAAGAAGGACAGCGACAGCGTACCCTTGCGGATAAGCTTGCGCAGGGTCGCCTCGTCGGGCATCTCGCCTTCCAGGTAGGCTTCCATGGCCTCGTCGTCCTGCTCGACGGCAAGCTCGATCATGTTGTCGCGCCATTCGTTGGCGAGATCCTGAAGATCGTCACGGATCGGGCGGCGCTCCCAGGAGGCGCCCAGGTCTTCACCGATCCAGACCCATTCTTCCATGGTGATCAGGTCGACGATGCCTTCCAGCTTGTCCTCGGCCCCGATCGGCAGCGCGATCGGCAGCGGGGTGCCGCCGGTACGCTCTTTGACCATGCGCACGCAGTTGAAGAAGTCGGCGCCGATCTTGTCCATCTTGTTGACGAAGACCAGACGCGGCACCTTGTAACGGTCGGCCTGACGCCAGACCGTTTCGGTCTGCGGCTCCACGCCGGCGTTGCCGTCGAGCAGCGCAACGGCACCGTCGAGAACCGCCAGGGACCGTTCCACCTCGATGGTGAAGTCGACGTGTCCGGGGGTGTCGATGATGTTGAAGCGGGTCTTGGTCTCGGAGGTGCCGTCGGCGGTCGGGTCGATCTGGCGCTGCCAGAAGGTCGTCGTTGCCGCCGAGGTGATGGTGATCCCGCGCTCGGCTTCCTGCTCCATCCAGTCCATGGTGGAGGCGCCTTCGTGGGTCTCGCCCATCTTGTGGTTCTTGCCGGTGTAGAACAGGATGCGCTCGGTCATCGTGGTCTTGCCGGCGTCGATATGCGCCATGATCCCGAAGTTGCGGTAGCGCTGCAGCGGATATTCGCGTGCCATGTGGGGTGGGCTCCTGTTACCAGCGGTAGTGGCTGAACGCCTTGTTGGCGTCGGCCATCTTGTGGGTGTCTTCGCGCTTCTTCACAGCGGCACCACGGGACTGGACGGCATCGATCAGCTCACCGGCCAGACGCTCTTCCATGGTGTTTTCGTTGCGTGCGCGGGACGCGGTGATCAGCCAGCGGATCGCCAGCGCCTCGCGGCGCTCCGGGCGGACTTCGACGGGCACCTGGTAGGTGGCACCACCGACGCGGCGCGAGCGGACCTCGACCGACGGCTTGATGTTGTCCAGGGCCTCGTGGAAGATTTCCACGGGCGCGCGCTTGACCTTGGCTTCGACGCGGTCGAGCGCGTTGTAGACGATGCGCTCAGCGGCGGATTTCTTGCCGTGGTACATCAGGTTGTTCATGAATTTGGTCAGCACGATATCGCCATACTTGGCGTCGGGCAGGACTTCGCGCTTCTCTGCGGCGTGACGACGGGACATAGGACTGTCTCTCTTCTCAACGGCGGTGCGGGACGGGCCCGCACCCTAACGGTATCCGGGACGGGTGCGCGGCTGTCACGCACCCGGGTGATCACTTGGGACGCTTGGCGCCGTACTTCGAACGGCGCTGCTTGCGGTCCTTGACGCCCTGGGTATCCAGAACACCGCGCAGGATGTGGTAACGCACACCGGGAAGGTCTTTCACCCGGCCGCCGCGGATCAGAACCACCGAGTGCTCCTGAAGGTTGTGGCTTTCACCGGGGATGTAGCTGATCACCTCGTAACCGTTGGTCAGACGCACCTTGGCGACTTTCCGCATGGCCGAGTTCGGCTTCTTCGGGGTCGTGGTATAGACGCGGGTGCAGACGCCGCGCTTCTGCGGGCACTGCTCGAGGTGCTGGGACTTCGAGCGCTTGACTTTGGGCTGCCGCGGCTTGCGGATCAGCTGCTGGATCGTGGGCATGGAATGGGTATCCCCGTGCTTCTTGCGGTGTTGCCGGGGATGAAGCCCGGCGGTTCAGGTCTGACCCGGATGCCGCTTGGCACCCTGACGGGCCGGTTCGCGTACGTCCGCGCGCGAAGCGCACAAACGACAATAGGTCCGCATCCGACCCTGTACCGAAGGCGTCGACGCGGGGGCGTACCAGAGGATCGGGGCTTAGTTGCCCGGACCTTGCGGTAGTCCATATCTGCAAAGACCAGACACGCCCGGCTATGCGGGGCGTGACGGATTTGTGCGGCGTATACGCAGAGTCGCCCGTCTTGTCAACAAGGCCCCCGACGGCGCTCGGCAGGCTCTGGACAGGCTCCCGGACCGCTGCCACTCTCGCCCGGGACAAGACCAGAGGGCACCCATGCACGTCATCGGCTTCTGCCGCTTCTCCTATCCGGCCGAGGGCGGCTTTCAGGTGGAACACAGCTCTGTCGCGGCGCGCATGGCCTACCTCTATGCGCCCGAACGGATGGAGGAACGCTTCCGCCACTTCGAGACCCTCTGCTTGCCCGGCCTGCGCGCCCAGACCGACGGCGACTTTACCTTCCTCATCCTCGTGGGCGCGGCCATGCCCGACCGCTGGATGCAGCGCCTGCTGGCGCTGGTCGAGGGCTTCCCGCAAGCCGTCGTGGTGCCCCGGACCCCCGGCCCGCACCGCCAGGTCTGCCAGGAGGTCATCAATGCCGCCCGCGACATGGGCCAGCCCTGCCTGCAATTCCGCCACGACGACGACGATGCCGTGGCGGTGGATTTCGTGGCCACCCTGCGCGCCGCCGCCCGGGATTGTGCCGCGCTGACCGCCAGGCACCGCCTCGTCGGTTTCGACTGGAACCGCGGCTACATCGGTCGCCCCGACGCGCAGGGCATCCGCGCCGAGGAATGCGTGACCCCCTACTGGGGTGTCGCGCAGGCCATGGCCGTGCAGCCCGGCGCCCGGCAGACCATCATGAACTTCGGCCACGCCAGGATAAACCAGTTCATGCCCACCGTGACCTTCACCGATACCGCCATGTATGTGCGCGGCCACAACGACCACAACGACTCGCGCCAGAAGAAACACGTCAAACCCGTCTCCCTGCCGCGCCTCGACGCCGCCGGAGAGGCGCTGTTCCGCAGCCGCTTCGCCATCGACGCCGATCACATCCGCCGGGTCTTCGCCTGACAGGCGCGCCGCGCCCGCTTTCCACGGGGCATCCCGCGCCGCCAAGGGGGGCGCCGCCCCTGTTTCTCTTTGGAAAAAATACCTGAGGGCAAGGCCGGCCACGGGCGCCAGGCCCGCGCGTCTTCCCCGTTCCGGCAGGCCGCCAGGCTGCCGACGCGAAGGGCGTCGCCGGAAAGCCTTCCTATCGCGACAATCCGGCGCTAATCCGCCGGCATGAAACGTGTTCTCCTTTTTCTCCTCGCGCTGATCGTCCTCCTGCCCGCCGGGCTCTGGGTGAACTGGCAGCTTCACACCCCCTCGCACGACCGCAACTGGCGTGCCGACCACGCCCACTTGCCCGAGGTCGCGCAGCAGGACGGCCTTTATACCCTGAGCAATATCCGCGACTGGGACTATGCGGAGGACGGCACCCCCACCCGCGAGGCCTGGATCGCCCGCGACATCGATCCCGACAGCCTGACGCAGGCCTATTTCCTCGTCGAGCCCTTCGGCGCGGTGGAGGCCATCGCCCACACCATGCTGACCTTCGCCTTCGAGGACGGCTCCGCCTATGTCGCCTCGATCGAGGCGCGCCGCGAGGTCGGAGAGGCCTATTCCGCCCCCAGGGCCGCCGTCCTGCCGATCTTCGAATACATGTTCGTCTGGACCACCGAACGCGACATGTACGGCAATTCCGAGTTCATGGCCGACGACCGCCTCTACCTCTATCCGCTCACCATCCCGCTGGAGCATCAGAAGGCCGTGCTGCGCGCCATGCTCGACGAGACGGCAGAGCTGCAGGCAGAGCCGCGCTGGTACAATACGCTCTTCTCGAACTGCACCAACGTGCTGGCGCGGACGGTCAACCGGATCGACCCGAAGGCGGTGCCCCTCGACAAGGCCTGGGTGCTGCCCGGCTTCTCGGCGGCCTTCCTCTACGAACAGGGCTTCATTCCGACCGACCGTGCCTTTGCCGAGGTCGAGGAGGGCGCGCTGATCTCGCCGCTGATCCGCGAGCTTTACGGCATCGCCGATCCGGTTGCCTTCTCGCGCGCCCTGCGGCAGCGTCTGGCCGCCCGCTGATCCCGGCCCGCCTCGCTCCCGGGTGCGACACCCGGGGCAGGCGGGCGGCGGCCCGCGCCCGGGGTGGTGTCTTGGGCATCCACGCATGGTGCCCGCGGTCCCCCCTTCACATCCCTGCGAATCCTGCTAAAGAAGCCACTCGCAGGAACCGGGCGATTCGTCGTCCCCTGCATTCGTCCGAGACGGTGGGCTGCCGCAAGGCACTAAGTCCTGCCCGAGACGGGAAGAGACATCTTCAGTCACCCCGGCCACGCGCATGGGTGCCACAGGATGCGTCGACCCTTCATTCGGACTTATTGCGGTCGGGGTCCAACCCCGGCCAAAACGAGCCGGAGGGTCCGCCCTCCACTACTTGGAGTGAAACTGTGGATAGAGCCCAGAAAGAGAAAGTGGTCGAGGAACTCGGCCAGATCTTCGAAAGCTCTGGCGTCGTGGTGGTTGCCCGCTACGAGGGTCTCACGGTTGCAGAAATGACGGACCTTCGCGGCCGTGCCCGTTCGGGCGAAGCCGTGGTCCGTGTCGCCAAGAACAAGCTCGCCAAGATTGCCGTCCAAGGGACCCCCGCCGAGGGGATCTCGCAGTATCTGGACGGCATGACGGTGCTGACCTTCTCCGAAGACCCGGTCGCAGCGGCCAAGGTCATCGAAGACTTCGCCAAGGACAACAAGAAGTTGGAAATCCTTGGTGGCGCAATGGGCGGCACCACTCTGGACCGTGCCGGTGTCGAGGCCGTGTCGAAAATGCCGTCGCGCGATGAGCTTATTGCTTCCATCGTCGGCTGCATCGGCGCACCCGCCTCCAACATCGCCGGTGCCATTGGCGCGCCTGCTTCGAACATCGCTTCCATCCTTTCCACGATCGAGGAAAAGGCAGAGGCGGCGTAAGCAACCTTTTGATCCGCGTGGGGAGTTCTCCCTGACGTTGGAACCCATAACCAAACCGGAAAGAGCATCAAAATGGCTGATCTCAAAGCACTGGCTGAACAAATCGTTGGCCTGACCCTCCTGGAAGCCCAGGAACTGAAAACCATCCTCAAGGACGAGTACGGCATCGAGCCCGCAGCCGGTGGCGCCGTCATGATGGCTGGCCCCGCAGGTGGCGGCGAAGCCGCAGCCGAGGAAGAGAAGACCGAGTTCGACGTGATCCTGAAGTCCGCTGGCGACAAGAAGATCAACGTCATCAAGGAAGTCCGCGGCATCACCGGCCTGGGCCTGAAAGAAGCCAAAGAGCTGGTCGAGGCCGGCGGCAAGGCTGTCAAGGAAGGCGTTTCCAAGGACGAAGCCGAGGAAATCAAGAAGAAGCTCGAAGAGGCTGGCGCCGAAATCGAACTCAAGTAATTCCGCTTTCGGCCCGTTCCGGGCCGGTGGAAGGACTTTCGAGGGGCGTCCCGGGAAACCGGGGCGCCTCTTTTTCGTGGATGCGGCCCCCGGGTTTTCGGGATGGGGGCGGGCGGCGGCCAGGCCTCTGGTCGGAGAGCCGGCCGGGGCGCTGTCCCGCGTGAATGGCCAGTTTGCCCACCCCGTCCGAACCGGCCACGCGCGCCGCACAGGCAAGCCCTGCCTCACAGCCGGGCTCTTCGGCGGCCTGTCACAGGGCGAGATCGCGCGCGCCACAGGCGGCGCCAGGCTGGCTTGGGATTTGTTCCCTTGACCCTTTGCCCAACCTCCCGTAACAGAGCCCATCCGCAGCGGCCCCGGATTCGTCCGGGGCTTCGCTTTTGTCTGCGGGCGATCTAACCGGGCACCTTCGGGGGCCTATACCCCGGGCCGCATGGCCCCACACACAGGCGGGGCAACCCGCCGGAAGCTTACGGAAGACAGAAAGCATGGCACTCAAGTCGTACAAGCCGACGACGCCGGGCCAGCGCGGGCTGGTGCTGATCGACCGTTCGGAGCTGTACAAAGGACGCCCCGTCAAGGCCCTCACCGAGGGTCTGACGAAGAAGGGTGGCCGGAACAACACCGGACGTATCACGGCACGCCGCCGCGGTGGTGGCGCAAAGCGTCTGTATCGCATCGTCGATTTCAAGCGGAACAAGTTCGACGTGAACGGCATCGTCGTTCGGATCGAATACGACCCCAACCGCACCGCCTTCATCGCCCTCATCCAGTATGACGACGGCGAGCAGGCCTATATCCTCGCACCCCAGCGTCTTGGCGTCGGCGACAAGATCGTCTCGTCCGAGAGCGCGGACATCAAGCCGGGCAACACCAAGCCGTTCTCGCGCATGCCCATCGGTACGATCGTCCACAACATCGAGCTGAAGCCCGGCAAGGGTGGCCAGATCGCACGCGCCGCGGGCACCTATGCCCAGTTCGTCGGCCGTGACGGCGGTTACGCCCAGATCCGCCTGTCCTCGGGCGAGCTGCGCATGGTTCGCCAGGAGTGCCTGGCCACGGTTGGCGCGGTCTCGAACCCCGACAACTCGAACCAGAACCTCGGCAAGGCCGGTCGCGTCCGCCACATGGGCAAGCGTCCCTCCGTCCGCGGCGTCGTCATGAACCCGATCGACCACCCGCATGGTGGTGGTGAAGGCCGGACCTCCGGTGGCCGTCACCCGGTGACGCCCTGGGGCAAGCCGACCAAGGGCAAGCGCACCCGCAACCCCAACAAGGCGTCCTCGCGGCTTATCGTCCGTTCGCGCCATGCCAAGAAGAAGGGTCGCTGATCTATGTCACGCTCTGTTTGGAAAGGTCCGTTCGTCGACGCTTACGTCCTGAAGAAGGCCGAGAAGTCGCGCGAGTCGGGCAAAAACGAAGTCATCAAGATCTGGTCGCGCCGCTCGACGATCCTGCCCCAGTTCGTGGGCCTGACGTTTGGCGTCTACAACGGCCAGAAGCACGTCCCGGTCAACGTGACCGAGGACATGATCGGCCAGAAGTTCGGTGAATACTCGCCGACGCGCACCTATTACGGTCACGCAGCCGACAAGAAAGCCAAGAGGAAGTAAGCCATGGGCAAGGATAAGAATCCCCGCCGCGTGGCGGACAACGAGGCGAT
>NZ_JBLXGL010000011.1:157120-157375 GCF_048381735.1 Ponticoccus sp. (in: a-proteobacteria) | reverse complement strand
CACATAGGGCGGAACTCTCCGCCTGTCTGTAAACGGAAGACAGAAAGCATGGCACTCAAGTCGTATAAGCCGACGACGCCGGGCCAGCGCGGGCTGGTGCTGATCGACCGTTCGGAGCTGTACAAAGGACGTCCCGTCAAGGCCCTCACCGAGGGTCTGACGAAATCGGGCGGCCGGAACAACACCGGACGTATCACCTCCCGCCGTCGCGGCGGTGGCGCAAAGCGTCTCTACCGGATCGTCGATTTCAAACGC
>NZ_JBLXGL010000011.1:0-157110 GCF_048381735.1 Ponticoccus sp. (in: a-proteobacteria) | reverse complement strand
CCGACATCAAGCCCGGCAACGCGATGCCCTTCTCGGGCCTGCCGATCGGCACGATCGTCCACAACATCGAACTGAAGCCCGGCAAGGGCGGCCAGATCGCCCGCGCGGCGGGTACCTACGCCCAGTTCGTCGGTCGTGACGGCGGTTACGCCCAGATCCGCCTGTCCTCGGGCGAACTGCGCATGGTGCGTCAGGAATGCATGGCCACCGTCGGTGCCGTGTCGAACCCCGACAACTCCAACCAGAACCTCGGCAAGGCCGGGCGCAACCGCCACTACGGCAAGCGTCCCTCCGTCCGCGGCGTCGTCATGAACCCGATCGACCACCCGCACGGTGGTGGTGAAGGCCGGACCTCCGGTGGCCGTCACCCGGTGACCCCGTGGGGCAAGCCGACCAAGGGCAAGAAGACCCGCAATCCCAACAAAGCGTCGCAGAAGCTGATCATCCGCTCGCGTCACGCCAAGAAGAAAGGGCGGTAATCCATGACGCGCTCTGTTTGGAAGGGTCCGTTCGTCGACGCCTACGTCCTGAAGAAGGCCGAGAAGGTTCGCGAGTCGGGCAAGAACGAAGTCATCAAGATCTGGTCGCGCCGTTCGACGATCCTGCCCCAGTTCGTGGGCCTGACGTTTGCGGTCTACAACGGTCAGAAGCACGTGCCGGTCAACGTCTCCGAAGACATGATCGGCCAGAAGTTCGGCGAATACGCACCGACCCGTACCTATTACGGTCACGCGGCCGACAAGAAAGCCAAGAGGAAGTAAGCCATGGGCAAGGATAAGAATCCCCGCCGCGTGGCGGACAACGAGGCGATGGCAAAGCTGCGCATGCTGCGCACCAGCCCGCAGAAACTGAACCTCGTCGCTGCGCTGATCCGTGGCAAGAAGGTGGAAAAGGCCCTCACGGACCTGACCTTCTCGAAGAAGCGGATCGCCATCGACGTCAAGAAGTGCCTGCAGTCCGCCATCGCGAACGCCGAGAACAACCACGGTCTGGACGTCGATGAACTGGTCGTCGCCGAGGCCTACGTGGGCAAGAACCTTGTGATGAAGCGCGGGCGTCCCCGGGCTCGTGGCCGCTTTGGCCGCATCAACAAGCCGTTCTCGGAAATCACGATCAAAGTGCGTCAAGTCGAGGAGCAGGCCTGATGGGTAACAAGACCAATCCGATCGGCATGCGTCTTCAGGTGAACCGCACCTGGGACTCGCGCTGGTACGCAGACACCAAGGACTACGGCAACCTGCTTCTCGAGGATCTCAAGATCCGCGACTTCATCCATGAAGAGTGCAAGCAGGCCGGCATCGCCCGCGTGATCATCGAACGCCCCCACAAGAAGTGCCGTGTGACCATTCACACCGCGCGTCCGGGCGTGATCATCGGCAAAAAAGGCGCGGACATCGAAGTTCTTCGCAAGAAGATCGCTTCCATGACCGATTCCGAGCTGCACCTGAACATTGTTGAGGTTCGCAAGCCGGAACTCGACGCACAGCTCGTTGGCGAGTCCATCGCTCAGCAGCTGGAGCGCCGTGTGTCCTTCCGTCGCGCGATGAAGCGGGCCGTGCAGAACGCCATGCGCATGGGCGCCCTGGGTATCCGGGTGAACGTCGCGGGCCGTCTCGGCGGTGCCGAGATCGCACGGACCGAATGGTACCGCGAAGGCCGCGTGCCGCTGCACACCCTGCGTGCCGACATCGATTACGCGAATGTCGAGGCGACCACGCCCTACGGCATCATCGGGATCAAGGTCTGGATCTTCAAAGGCGAGATCATGGACCACGACCCGCAGGCGCGTGACCGCAAGTCGCAGGAAATCCAGGACGGCCCGGCCCCGCGTGGCGCCGGTGGCCGTCGCGATGATCGGAGGTAAGCGTCGTGCTTCAACCTAAGCGCACAAAATTCCGCAAGATGTTCAAGGGCCGGATCAAGGGTGAGGCCAAGGGCGGCTCTGACCTGAACTTCGGTACCTACGGTCTGAAGGCGCTCGAGCCCGAGCGGGTCACCGCCCGCCAGATCGAGGCAGCCCGCCGTGCCATGACGCGTCACATGAAGCGTCAGGGTCGCGTCTGGATCCGCATCTTCCCGGACACCCCGGTCAGCGCCAAGCCCATCGAGGTTCGTATGGGTAAGGGCAAGGGCTCGGTCGATCGCTGGGCCTGCAAGGTCAAGCCGGGTCGCGTGATGTTCGAGATCGACGGCGTCGGTGAAGAGGTGGCCCGCGAGGCGCTGCGTCTGGCCGCCATGAAGCTGCCGATCAAGACCCGCGTCGTCCTCCGCGAGGACTGGTAAGCGGACGGTGGGTCGATGACCCACTCGACGGAACAGGAAACCCCCGGGTCAGCAATGGCCCGGGGGTTTTGCTTTGTCCGCTGCCGTGATCCGGGACCGGGCGAGCCGGGCCGGCGGCGCCCTTGCGGCCTGCCACCGGGACGACGCTCGGCGGGGGGATCCGGGCCAACCGGGACGCCGGGGGCGCCCGGGCTTCAGGTATTTGGACCAAGAAGAAGCAGGGGGTGGTTTCGGGGGCCCCTGGCGCGTGGGTCAGCCCGGGAAGATTTGCGCCATGGCCGCTTCGAACCGCGCCCAGCTCATGGTGGCCTTGTTGCCCGCGACACCCTGGTAGTAGGATTTGCCCGAGGGCAGGGGCAGGCCGGCCCAGATCCGGGCGAGCCGCTTCATGAAGGTGCGGCGCGTCATTTCTCCGCGTTGGAATGACCCGAGGCCGGCCTCGGCGAGCAACTGGTCGGCAAGGCGGTCCTGCAGGGCGGGCGAGAAGACCGCGCCCGGGTCGAGGCCCTGCGCCCGGATCAGGCGGCGCAGCGTCGCGGGGATGAACTGGTAGCGCCCGATGGCATGGGGCTGGCCCGGGGTGGCGGCGATCCAGTCGTAGATCTCGCCGATGGTCATGGTCGAGGGGCGGCGCGGCGGCTTGATCCGCGCGCCGTGGTTGACCGCGTCGTAGCCCGCGCGCCCGGCCTCTGCCTCGGCAATCAGGTGGCGCAGGCGGTCCTCCGCGCCTGTGCCCGGCAGGATCGCCGGATCGGTGGGGCGGGCAGTGATGGCGGGGGCGGGCAGGGGGGCAAAGAGGCTGCCTGCCCCGGTGCCGGTAAAGAGGCTGGCGCTGCGGGGCTGGCCACCCTCCCCGGCGGGCGTGGGCAGGAGGGCCGTGCGCCGGCTGTCGGCACTGCCGGGAAAGAGCGACTGCGCCGAGGCGGGCGGGGCCGCGAGCAGGGCGCACAGGAGGGCAGGGATCGCCATGGCCATGGCGGAGGGTCCGGCGGCGGCGCCGGGAAACGGTCTGGAGAACATTCTGCTCTGGCCTCTCATTCTGTGCGGCGACCTTGACGGCGAGAGGTTAGGATTCCATTGCCTCGAACCAGATTGATCCACGGAGTTCCGTCATGCCCGCGATCCGCTCGCTCTTTGCCACCCGTCTTTACCGTGCTGCCCTGTCCGAACACGCGCCTGCCGTCGATGCCGCCGAGCTGGAGGCCGCCTGCCTGTCCATCGCCGAGGACGACGAGGCCGGGCAGGACTGGTGCGAGGCAGAGGGCTTTCCGGGCTACACCTCCTATGCCTCGCTGGCGGACCTGCCCTGGCGCTTTCCGATCTTCGCCGATCTGAAGACGGCGCTGGATGCCCATGTCGCCGCCTTTGCCGAGGATCTGGAATTCGACCTGGGCGACAAGGCGCTGCAACTGGAAGACCTGTGGATCAACATCCTGCCCGAGGGCGGTAGCCACGGTCTGCACCTGCATCCGCATTCGGTGATCTCGGGGACGACCTATGTCGCCATGCCCGAGGGCGCTTCGGCGCTGAAGCTGGAGGACCCGCGGCTGGGCTTCATGATGGGGGCGCCGACCCGGCGCAAGGGCGCGCGGGAAGAGCTGCGGAGCTTCATCTACGAGAAACCGGCAGTGGGCGAGGTGCTGCTGTGGGAGTCGTGGCTGCGCCACGAGGTGCCGATGAACATGTCCGAGCAAGAGCGTATCTCGGTCAGCTTCAACTACAAGTGGGAGTAGGCCCCGCCCGGCAGGGCACTTTTCCGGGAGGTTGCCTATTCTTCTCTTGATTTGCCCGGCGCGCGGTCCGATGTAACTGTTTCATGTCACTTCAGTGAGGGATGTGTGACAGTGGCCGCGATAACCCATGGCGCCTTGCCGGGAGGCATCTTGCAGGATCTGGTCCGCGCCATCGAGGCGCAGCGGCCACGCAAGTTCCTGCGCGACCTGCTGAACCGCCTGCGGTTCGGGGCCGAGGGGCCGTTGTCGGACATGGCGGTCTTTCCCGATCCGGTGCGGGGCACCGAGGGGTTCTTCTGGCCGGGCGGGCCCAAGCTGCGACGCCATTCCAGCGGTCTGGTTCTGGACGGTGACTGGGATCTCAACAGAAGCCCGGTGCAGGAAGGCTTCAAGTTCACCAGCTGCCACATGCATTGGGTCGAGGGTGCCGACTGGGAGGAAACCCCGGTTTTCCGCGACCTCATGGCGAAACTGGAGCGCGGCGAGGCGCCGGACGGCTGCCGCAGCGTCGAGGAGATCAAGGAGCGCTACAGCCGTCTTGACCGCATCTTCTCCGAAACCCGGCAGCGCGGGCGCCTCTTGCGGATGCACGAGTTGCCCGACGCCTATTACCGGCGCGAACACGGCGCGACCTTCGTGCACCTGGCCCGCGACGGCACCTGCCTGCGCAGCGGCGGCGGCAATCACCGCTTCGCCATCGCGCGGATCCTCGAACTGCCTGAGATCCCGGCGCAATTGGGTGTCGTGCATCCGCTTGCCATCCGCGACGGCCATCTTGCCCGGCTGCGGCGCTCGCGTTTCGACGCCTAGGCGCCCGGCGACACGTCAAGTTTCCCTTGCCCTGTTGGCGATAAGCGCCTATAGGGGCCGCTCATCCACGGACTCCACCGGAATCAGGGTGACCCTGCACGCCTAGGCAGACGGGGGCCTTCCGGTGATGTTGCAACAAAGGAGAGGCGCATGAACGCCCAGGAACTCCGTGACAAGACCCCGGACCAGCTCCGGGATCAGCTTGTCGAGCTCAAGAAGGAGGCTTTCAACCTCCGCTTCCAGGCGGCCACGAGCCAGCTGGAAAACACCGCGCGCATGCGCCAGGTCCGCCGCGACGTCGCGCGGGTGAAGACCGTCCTGAACCAGAAAGCCGCCGACGCGGCCAAGACGGAGGCATAAGCAATGCCCAAGCGTATCCTTGCAGGCACCGTGACCTCCACCGCCAACGCCCAGACCGTGACGGTCCAGGTTGTCCGCCGCTTCAAGCACCCGGTTCTTCAGAAGACGATCAAGAAGTCCAAGAAGTACCGCGCCCATGACGAAGGCGAGATCTTCAACGTCGGTGACAACGTCCTCATCCGTGAGTGCGCGCCGAAGTCGAAGACCAAGCGCTGGGAAGTCATGACCGAAGAGATGAAGGCAGAACACGAGAAGCTGCGCGCCGAGGCTGCCGCCGAAGCCCAGAAGATCGAAGAAGCCGCACACGAAGCAGAAGCCGCCCACTAAGGGCAGTGTCGGGGCCGTTCACGCGGCCCCGAACCTATTCGAAACCCCCGGACCAATGTTCTCTGCAGAGCGGTCCGGGACGTCGGGAGAAAATCCATGATCCAGATGCAGACAAATCTGGATGTTGCTGACAATTCCGGAGCCCGGAAGGTTCAGTGCATCAAGGTTCTGGGCGGTTCGCACCGCCGTTATGCCTCTGTCGGCGACATCATCGTGGTGTCGGTGAAGGAGGCAATTCCGCGTGGTCGCGTGAAGAAGGGTGACGTCCGCAAGGCCGTCGTCGTGCGCACCGCCAAGGAAGTCCGCCGCGAAGACGGCACGTCCATCCGCTTTGACCGCAATGCTGCCGTCATCCTGAACAACTCGGGCGAGCCTGTCGGCACCCGTATCTTCGGGCCGGTGGTGCGTGAACTGCGCGCGAAGAACTTCATGAAGATCATTTCGCTTGCTCCGGAGGTGCTGTAATGGCTGCCAAGCTCCGCAAGGGTGACAAGGTCGTCGTTCTGACCGGCAAGGACAAGGGCAAGACCGGTGAGATCACCTCTGTCGACCCCAAGGCCGGCAAGGCCGTCGTCGACGGCGTGAACGTTGCCATCCGCCACACCCGCCAAAGCCAGACCGCCCAGGGCGGTCGTGTGCCCAAGGCCCTGCCGATCGACCTGTCGAACCTCGCCATCGTCGATGGCAACGGCAAGGCGACCCGCGTTGGCTTCCGCGAGGAAGACGGCAAGAAGGTCCGCTTCGCCAAGACCACGGGAGACGTGATCTGATGCTTGACGCTGCAAATTACACCCCCCGCCTGAAGACCACCTATCGCGAGACCATCAAGGCCGCGATGAAGGAAGAGTTCGGCTACACCAACGACATGCAGATCCCGCGTCTGGACAAGATCGTCCTGAACATCGGCTGCGGTGCAGAGGCGGTGCGCGACTCCAAGAAGGCCAAGTCGGCCGTCGAGGACCTGACCAAGATCGCCGGCCAGCTGGCGGTGGGCACCAAGGCGAAGAAATCGCACGCGCCCTTCCGTCTGCGTGAGGGCATGATCATCGGCGCGAAGGTCACCCTTCGTGACGTGCGCATGTACGAATTCCTCGACCGTCTGGTGACCATCGCGATGCCCCGCATCCGTGACTTCCGCGGTGTGAAGCCCTCTTTCGACGGTCGTGGCAACTTTGCCATGGGCCTGAAAGAGCACATCGTGTTCCCCGAGATCGAGTTCGACAAGGTCGACGAGGTCTGGGGCATGGACATCATCGTGACCACCACGGCCCAGCAGTTCGGCGAGCATTCCGCCGACGACCAGGCCAAGGCGCTGTTGAAGCACTTCAACATGCCGTTCATCAAGGCGTAAGAGGACAAGACATGGCCAAGAAATCCATGATCGAACGCGAGAAGAAGCGGGAGCGCCTGGTGGAGAAATACGCCGCCAAGCGGGCCGAGCTGAAAGAAATCGCAAACGACGAATCCAAGCCGATGGAAGAGCGCTTCAAGGCGCGTCTGAAGCTTGCGAAACTGCCCCGTAACTCCGCTCCGTCGCGGCTGCACAACCGCTGCCAGCTGACGGGTCGTCCGCATGCGTACTACCGCAAGCTGAAGATCAGCCGGATCATGCTGCGCGAGCTTGGCTCGAACGGCAAGCTCCCCGGCGTCGTGAAATCCAGCTGGTAAGGGAGGGTAAGATATGAACGATCCTATCGGCGATATGCTCACCCGTATCCGCAACGCAGGCATGCGCGGCAAGTCGGTCACCAACACGCCGGCCTCCAAGCTGCGTGGCTGGGTTCTCGACGTGCTGGCGGACGAAGGCTACATCCGCGGCTACGAGTCCACCACGGACGAGAACGGCCACCCGGCCTTCGAGATCAGCCTGAAGTACTTCGACGGCGCCCCCGTCATTCGCGAGCTCAAGCGGGTCTCCAAGCCCGGCCGCCGCGTCTACATGGGCGTCAGTGACATCCCCTCGGTCCGCAACGGCCTGGGCGTGTCGATTGTCTCCACCCCCAAGGGTGTGATGTCGGACGCAAACGCACGCGCAGCCAACGTCGGCGGCGAAGTGCTTTGCACCGTATTCTAAGGAGGCCTGACAATGTCTCGTATTGGTAAGAAGCCCGTCGAACTGCCCTCGGGCGTCTCGGCAGAGGTGAAGGGCCAGACCATCGAAGTGAAGGGGCCGAAAGGCACCCAGACCTTCACGGCGACCGATGACGTGACCCTTGCGGTCAACGACAACGTGATCACCGTGACGCCGCGCGGCAATTCCAAGCGCGCCCGTCAGCAGTGGGGTATGTCCCGCACCGTCGTGTCCAACCTGGTGCACGGTGTGCAGAACACCTTCAAGAAAGAGCTGGAAATCCAGGGTGTGGGTTACCGCGCTCAGGTTCAGGGCAACACCCTGAAGCTGAACCTCGGCTACTCGCACGACGTGGACTTCGAGATCCCGCAGGGCATCACCGTTGTGTGCCCGAAGCCGACGGAAATCGTCGTCGAGGGTCACGATGCCCAGCAGGTCGGTCAGGTTGCGGCGAACATCCGCGACTGGCGCCGTCCCGAGCCGTACAAGGGGAAGGGTATCCGCTACAAGGGCGAGTACATCTTCCAGAAGGAAGGCAAGAAGAAGTAAGGACGCAGGGATATGGCTAACAGTAAACTCCAACTGTTCCAGAAGCGCCGCCTGCGCGTCCGGAACAAGCTGCGGGAAGTCAACGCGGGTCGCGTGCGCCTTTCCGTTCACCGTTCGAACAAGAACATCTCGGTGCAGCTCATCGACGACATCGCGGGCAAGACGCTGGCTTCGGCTTCGTCGCTCGAGCCGTCGCTGGGCGTGGTCGGCAAGAACAACGTCGAGGCGGCTGCAAAGGTCGGCGCGGCGATTGCCGAGCGTGCCAAGGCAGCCGGTGTGGAAGAAGCTTACTTCGACCGCGGCGGTTTCCTCTTCCACGGTCGCGTCAAGGCCCTGGCCGACGCGGCCCGCGAAGCAGGCCTGAAGATCTGACGGTCGGGGTGGGTCGCAAGACCCACCCTGCCGCTTTGTCCCGGGGTCGCGATTCCGGGGCAGGGTGGGTTTCGGCCCACCACCCCCTGCAGGCCCTCGGGCCTCGATGATCCGGGACGCGCCTGGCGCATCACTAGGATTGGGAACAACGGGTTCTTGGACCCAAGGAAAAGGAAAGCCTGAATGGCAGAACGTGATAACCGCCGGGGCAACCGTCGCGACCGCGACGAAACGCCGGAATTCGCAGATCGTCTTGTCGCGATCAACCGTGTGTCCAAGACCGTCAAGGGCGGTAAGCGCTTCGGTTTCGCCGCGCTCGTCGTGGTCGGCGACCAGAAGGGCCGCGTCGGCTTCGGCAAGGGCAAGGCCAAGGAGGTCCCCGAGGCCATCCGCAAGGCGACCGAGCAGGCCAAGCGCAAGATGATGCGCGTGCCGCTGAAAGAAGGCCGCACCCTGCACCACGACATCACCGGCCGTCACGGTGCCGGCCGCGTCGTGATGCGGACCGCGCCTCAGGGTACCGGTATCATCGCCGGTGGTCCGATGCGTGCCGTCTTCGAGATGCTGGGTGTGCACGACGTCGTCGCCAAGTCGACCGGCTCGCAGAACCCCTACAACATGATCCGTGCCACGCTGGAAGGTCTCTCGAAAGAGCAGTCCCCGCGCAACGTCGCCCAGCGTCGTGGCAAGAAGGTCGCGGATATCCTGCCCAAGCGTGAAGACGCCCCGGCGGAATCCACCCAGGTCGCTGAGGAGGCTTGATCCACATGGCAACCATCGTCGTCAAACAGATCGGTTCTCCGATCCGCCGCCCGGAAATCCAGCGCAAGACGCTGATCGGGCTTGGCCTGAACAAGATGCACCGCGTGCGCGAGCTGGAAGACACGCCCTCCGTGCGCGGCATGATCCGCAAGATTCCGCACCTCGTCGAGATCGTCGAAGAGCGCGGCTGAGGCCGGATCCTCTAAGAGCTTTGGAAAAGGCCCCGGGCGCGATGCTCCGGGGCCTTTTTGCGTTCGGGGGCGCCCACTGCCGGACCGGCCCTGTGCCGTTTCGGGCGGGCGGTGCGGGGGCTCTGCCCCCCGGCCTGCGGCCTCCCCCCGAGGGCATTTGGAAGACCAGAGAAGAGGGGGGCGCGCGGGCGCCGGGGCGTTCCGGCGGGCTGGTCCCGAATCGGTTGCAAATCCATGCGGCGCGCGCATGGCGGGGCTGCGGAAACGGGCTTTGTGCTTTGCTGCGGTGCAGCGTATCCGGTGCGCAGTGTTTATCGCCAACGGAGCAGAGCCATGAAAGCGATCTTTCTTGCCATTGCCGCGCGTCTCAAGGCAGAGCCGGTCCCTTGCTGGACGGACTACCTGCGCAGCCAGGGCGGGTTCCGCGGCTGAGCCGCCAACCCCTGACGACAGTCGATGCGGGCGCCCCTTTGCGGGCGCCTTTGTCGTTTCAGGCCCTGACATTCCCGTCACCCTGCATGGACGGGGCGGCGCATTGTCCTAGCTCTCGCCCAGATCACATCACAGGGAGAGAAGTCATGACACAGACCAGACGGGCCTTTCTGGCCACTGCCACCGCTGCCGGAGCGATCACCGTGCTGCCCTTCCGCGCCCGCGCCGCAGCCCATGGCGGCGACATGTTCGAAACCGGGGCCGGTCCGGTGACGGTGCATCCGGTGCACCATGCCTCGATCGTGCTGGAAACGCCGGTGGGCGTGATCTACGTCGACCCGGTCGGCGATCCGTCCGAATACGAGGGCATGCCTGCCGCCGACCTGATCCTGATCACGCATGAGCACGGCGACCACTACAATGCCGAGGTGCTGGCCGCGGTGAAGGGCGAAAACACGCAGCTGATCACCAACCCGGCGGTCTTCGATATGCTGTCGGAGGATCTGAAGGCCAATGCGCAGGCGATGGAGAACGGCGCCAGCGCCAGCCTGACCGACCTGCAGATCGATGCGATCCCGGCCTATAACACGACCGAGGAGCGCAAGACCTTCCACCCCGAAGGGCGCGACAACGGCTATGTGCTGACGATGGACCGTTTCCGGATCTACGTCTCGGGCGACACCGAGGACATCCCGGAGATGCGGGCGCTGCAGGATATCGATCTGGCCTTCGTCTGCATGAACCTGCCCTTCACCATGACGGCAGAGGCGGCGGCGGATGCGGTCAAGGCCTTCGCGCCGGCCTATGTCTATCCTTATCACTATCGGGGCCGCGACGGTGGCACGCAGGATCCGGCGGCCTTCGCCGAAATGGTGGGCGAGGCCGCGCAGGTTCAGATGGGCGACTGGTACAAGCCCGGCGAGCTGGGCTGACGGCGCTGATCCGGCGGGCAGGGTGGTCCTGCCTCTTGCCCGCGCCCGGCGCGCGGGTCACTCTGGCGGCGGGAGGACGATCACCATGCCGCTGGATCTGTCGCGCTTCGACCTGAACAGGATCGACGCGGAATTCATCGAAGACCCGCATCCGCTGTTGCATCGCTTGCGGGCCGAGAAGCCGATCTTTCACAATGCGGACGGGTCGGTTTACCTGACGCGCCACGCCGATTGCCTGAAGGTCTACCAGAGCCGCGACATGCTGTCGGACAAGACCGAGGCCTTCGGCGAGAAGTTCGGGCGCTGCCCGCTGCACACCCATCACACGACCTCGCTGATCTTCAACGATCCGCCCTATCACACGGTGGTGCGGCGGCTGATCTCGGGCGCCTTCACGCCGCGCAAGCTGGCCGAGTTCGAGCCGCTGATCGCGGGCATCGTCGACCGGCTGCTCGACCGGGTCGAGGATCTGGGGACGCTGGACCTGATCGAGGATTTCGCCAAGGTGCTGCCGACCGAGATCATTTCCTTCATGCTGGGCATCCCCGAGGAGCATCGCGCACAGCTGCGGGGCTATTCGTTGGCGATCCTCGGCGCGCTGGACCCCGTCGTCCCGCCCGAGCGGCTGACCGAGGGCAATCGCGCGGTGGAGGAGTTCGGCGCGATCCTGTCCGACCTGATCGACTTTCGCCGCCGCAATCCCGAGGGCGCGCATCAGGGCGAGGTGCTGGAAAGCCTGATCTTCGGCGAGCATGAGGGGCGGCGCCTGACGCAGGAGGAACTGGTGCAGAACTGCATCTTCCTACTGAACGCCGGGCACGAGACGACAACCAGCCTCGTGGGCAATGCCATCGGGCTGCTGCTGGACTGGCCCGATCAGCACCGGCTGCTGCTGGCGGAGCCCGGCCATATCGACACGGCGGTCGAGGAATTCCTGCGGCTGGAAAGCCCGCTTCAGATCGGCAACCGGCTGGCGGGAGAGGATATCGCGCTGGCCTCGGGGGTGATCCCCAAGGGCACCTATATCCACACCTCGATTGCGGCGGCGAACCGCGACCCCGAGGTCTTCCCCGATCCCGACCGCATGGACATTACCCGCAAGCCGAACCGGCATATCGCCTTCATCACCGGCATTCACGTCTGCCTTGGCGCGACGCCGGCGCGGGTCGAGGGGCGGATCGCGCTGGGGCGCTTCGTGCAGCGGTTTCCGAAGCTTGCGCAGACCGGACAGCGCAGCCGGGTGCCGCTGGCGCGGTTCCGGGGCTATGCCAGCCTGCCGATTTCGGTGCGATAGGGGGCAGGGCGCAGCGCGGTGCTTGGGGTTCTTGGCGCAGACGGGCGGGGGTGCGCGCGGGGACGCAGGGGCCACCCCGCCGCACCCCCGGCCAAGCGGCCAAAAGAAAAGGGCGCCCGTTGCGGGGCGCCCTTTGTGTTTCCTGCGAAGAGGCTTATGCGGCCTGCGACCGGCGTCCGCCGCCGCCACCGCGACGCGCGCGCGACCGGCGCGGCTGGGTGGTGCCGGGCTTTTGCCCGCCGCCATTGCCACCGCCGCCGCCACCGCGACGACGGCCACCGCCACCACGGGCGGGCTTCTTCTCGCCTTCCCACTCTTCACCGCTGGCAACCTCGATCTTGCGGCCCATGACCTTCTGGATGGCGCGGAATTCGTCCATCTCGGTCGGCGCGCAATAGGCGATGGCGGTGCCGTCCCGGCCCGCGCGCGCGGTGCGCCCGATGCGGTGGACGTAGTTGTCTGGCACGTTCGGCAGGTCGTAGTTGTAGACATAGCGCACCGAGGGGATGTCTATGCCGCGCGCCGCCACGTCGGTGGCGACGAGCACGGTCAGCTCGCCTTCCTTGAAGGACTTCAGCGCGCGGTCGCGCTGGCCCTGGCTCTTGTTGCCGTGGATCGAGGCGGCGGCAAAGCCCTTGTCCTCAAGGTGGCGCTTGAGCTTTTCGGCGCCGTGCTTGGTGCGGGCAAAGACCAGCGCCGCATCGGTGCGGTGCCGGTCCAGATGCGTGATCAGCAGCCCGGTCTTGTGCGCCTGCTCGACGAAGTGGACGCTTTGCTCGATGCGCTCGACCGGCTTGCCCGGAGGCGTGACCTCGATCCGGACGGCGTCGGTCAGGTAGGCGCTGGCGATCTCGGCCATCTGCTTGGGCATGGTGGCCGAGAACAGCATGGTCTGACGCTCGGCGGGCAGGACCTTGGCGATCTGGCGCAGCGCGTGGATGAAACCGAGGTCCAGCATCTGGTCGGCCTCGTCCAGCACGAGGAACTTCGCCTCGTCCAGACGCACGGCCTTGCGGTCCAAGAGGTCGATCAGGCGACCCGGCGTGGCGACGAGCACATCGGTGCCCTTCGTCAGCTTCTGGGCCTGCGCGTTGATGGACTGGCCGCCGACCACGAGCGCGGTCTTGATGTGGGTGCCCTCGGCATAGGCGCGCAGGTTCTCGAGGATCTGCTTGGCCAGTTCGCGGGTCGGCGCAAGGATCAGCGCGCGGGCGGTCTTGGGCGCGGCCCGGCCCTCCATCCGCATCAGGGCAGAGAGCAGCGGCAGGCCGAAGGCGGCGGTCTTGCCGGTGCCGGTCTGGGCAAGGCCCAGCACGTCACGCCCGTTCATCGCATGCGGGATCGCCTGCGTCTGGATCGGGGTGGGGGCGGTGATGTTAAGGGCGGCCAGGTTGGCCTGAAGGCGGGGCGGCAGCCCCAGCATGTCGAAATCCAAGTCTTTTCCTTTGCGGCGGGGCAGCTGCCCCGCAAAACGAACGAGGGCCCGCGCCCCGTCAGCGGGGCGTGAGGCACACGATAGGGTGACCGCGAGCGCGGGCTGCCACGGCCGGATGCCGGAAAGCCTGTCGCGGGTCGGAACCCATGCGTGATGTGGGAGCCATGTTCGGAGATGTCGTGCCGTGCGGACCGGCGGCCCTGCTGCCCCGCTCACGCGGCGGGTGCGGCACAGGGGAGCATATGCGCGCCGCGGCGCAGAATGTCAAGGCTGCGCGGGGCGGTGGGCTTGATCGCGGGCCGGGCCTTCTGTATACGCGCCCGGTGGCCCGACTCGGACAACGGGGCGGGGTCACGTTCACAATCAAGAAAAGCCGTGGTTGGCCCATCTCGCTTCGAGGGTCACATCCGGCAATGGAGAAGCGATATGAAACTGCATGAACTGCGCGACAATCCCGGCGCAACCAAGCGCAAGCAGCGCATCGGCCGTGGCCCGGGTTCGGGTCGTGGTAAGATGGGTGGCCGTGGTATCAAGGGTCAGAAGTCCCGTTCGGGTGTGGCCATCAATGGCTACGAAGGCGGCCAGATGCCGCTGTACCAGCGTCTGCCCAAGCGCGGCTTCAACAAGCCGAACCGCAAGGAATACGCTGTCGTCAACCTGGGCCTGATCCAGAAGTTCGTCGACGCGGGCAAGCTGGAAGCCGGTTCCATCACCGAGGATTCGCTGGTGGCTTCGGGCCTCGTGCGCCGCAAGCTGGACGGCATCCGTGTCCTCGCCAAGGGTGAGATCACCGGCGCGCTGACCATCGACGTCACCGGCGCATCGAAGTCCGCTGTCGAGGCGGTCGAGAAGGCCGGCGGCTCGCTCAAGGTGGCTGCGGCGGCGGAGTGAGCCCCGCTTGCGCCCTGACCACGGCGCAATACCGGGTTGTGAGCGGCGTCCGCGCCGCTTACATGTGCCCCTAGTTTTCCCCGAACGCCGCCCGATGCTGGAAAACGCGTCGAGGCGGCGTTTGTCATAACAGAGAGATCCGCATGGTATCCGCAGCAGAGCAAATGGCCGCCAACACAAGCTGGGCGGCGCTTGGCAAGGCAACCGACCTGCGCAACCGAATCCTGTTTACGCTTGGCCTGCTGATCGTCTACCGGCTGGGGACCTTCATCCCCGTTCCCGGCATCGACGGCGCCGCGCTGAAGGAATTCGTCGACCAGGCCTCCAGCGGCATCGCGGGCATTGCCTCGATGTTCACCGGCGGTGCGCTGGGACGCATGGGGATCTTTGCTCTGGGCATCATGCCCTACATCTCGGCCTCGATCATGGTGCAGCTTCTGACGGCCATGGTGCCGCAGCTCGAGCAGCTCAAGAAAGAGGGTGAGCAGGGGCGCAAGAAGATCAACCAGTACACGCGTTACGGCACCGTGGTGCTGGCGCTGATCCAGTCCTACGGCCTGGCCGCCTCCCTGGAAGCGGGCGACCTTGTGACCGATCCGGGCTGGTACTTCCGCGCGTCCTGCATGATCACGCTGGTCGGCGGCACCATGTTCCTGATGTGGCTGGGCGAGCAGATCACCGCCCGCGGAGTCGGCAACGGCATCTCGCTGATCATCTTCGTCGGCATCATCGCCGAGGTTCCCGCCGCTCTGGCGCAGTTCTTCGCCTCGGGTCGCTCGGGCGCCATCAGCCCCGCCGTGATCGTCGGCGTGATCGTGATGGTGGTGGCCACCATCGCCTTCGTCGTCTTCATGGAGAGGGCGCTGCGAAAGATCACCATCCAGTACCCGCGCCGCCAGGTCGGCATGAAGATGACCGAGGCGCAATCCTCGCACCTGCCGGTCAAGGTCAACCCGGCGGGCGTCATCCCGGCGATCTTCGCCTCGTCGCTGCTGCTGCTGCCGATCACGATCTCGACCTTCTCGGGTTCCGACGCGGGTCCGATCATGTCGACGATCCTCGCCTACTTCGGACCGGGCCAGCCGCTCTACCTGCTGTTCTTCGCGGTGATGATCGTCTTCTTCGCCTATTTCTACACCTTCAACGTCTCGTTCAAACCGGACGACGTGGCGGACAACCTGAAGAACCAGAACGGCTTCGTGCCCGGCATCCGGCCCGGCAAGCGGACGGCGGAATACCTTGAATACGTGGTGAACCGCGTGCTGGTCCTTGGCTCGCTCTACCTGACGGCGGTCTGCCTGCTGCCAGAGATCGTGCGGAACCAGTTCGCCATTCCGTTCTACTTCGGCGGCACCTCGGTGCTGATCGTGGTGAGCGTGACCATGGACACGATCCAGCAGGTTCAAAGCCATCTGCTGGCGCATCAATACGAAGGTCTCATCCAGAAATCGCAGCTGCGTGGTAAGGGTGGCAAGGCACGGAAGAAAAGAGGGGCACCGGCGCGTCGATGAATATCATTCTTTTGGGACCGCCGGGGGCGGGCAAGGGCACGCAGGCCGCGAAACTGGTCGAAGAACGCGGCATGGTGCAACTGTCCACCGGGGACATGCTGCGCGCCGCCAAGACCAGCGGGACGGAAATGGGCAAGCGCGTGGCCGAGGTCATGGACCGCGGCGAGCTTGTCACCGATGAGATCGTCATCGGCCTGATCCGCGAAAAGCTGGAAGCGGGCGGGGCGTCCGGCTTCATCTTCGACGGTTTCCCCCGCACGCTGAAGCAGGCGGATGCGCTGGGTGAGCTTCTGGCAGAGGTCGGGCAGACGCTGGATCACGTCATCGAGCTGCGGGTCGAGGACGAGGCGCTGGTGCACCGGATCGTCAATCGCGCCGAAGAGGCCCGCGCCGCGGGTCAGCCGGTGCGCGCCGACGACAACGAAGAATCGCTGCGCACGCGTCTTGCGGCCTACTACAAGATGACCTCGCCGCTGGTCGGCTACTACTACGCCAAGGGCCTTTACAGCCGCGTCGACGGCATGGCCGCCATGGACGAGGTCAAGGCGCAGATCGCGGCAACACTGGACGCCTGAGCGCGCCGGGCCGGGGCCGGGGGCGGCAGGGGTTGACGCCTCGTCGCAAAACCCGTACGCACCCGCATCTCCGTCGGAGAATCATTCCGTGTGGCGGGTCGCCCCCGCCGCGCAGATCACCTGACAAGCTTGGGCCCGCAGGCAGACGCCTCGGGCCTTCGGTTGTGAAAAAAGGGCCTGGAGTGACGGGCTCGCAACGAAAGGAACAGAGACTTGGCACGTATTGCCGGCGTCAACATCCCGACCAACAAGCGCGTCGTGATTGCGCTTACCTACATCCACGGCATCGGTCCGGCGGTCGCAAAGGAAATCTGCGAAGCCACCAAGATCGACGCCGCGCGTCGCGTCAACGAACTGTCGGACAGCGAAGTCCTGCAGGTGCGTGAATACATCGACGCCAACCTGACCGTCGAAGGCGACCTGCGCCGCGACACCCAGATGAACATCAAGCGCCTGATGGACCTTGGCTGCTACCGCGGCCTGCGTCATCGTCGCAACCTGCCCGTGCGCGGTCAGCGCACGCACACCAATGCTCGCACGCGCAAAGGCCCCGCGAAGGCCATTGCCGGCAAGAAGAAGTAAGGGAGGGTTCGACCTATGGCACGCGATACTCGCCGCGCTGGCGGCAAGAAAAAGGTCTCCAAGAACATCGCCGCTGGCGTTGCTCACGTGAACTCGACCTTCAACAACACCAAGATCCTGATCTCGGACGTGCAGGGCAACGCGATCTCGTGGTCGTCCGCCGGCACCATGGGCTTCAAGGGCTCGCGCAAGTCGACGCCCTACGCCGCCCAGCTGGCTGCGGAAGACGCGGGCAAGAAAGCCCAGGATCACGGCGTGAAGACGCTGGAAGTCGAAGTGCAGGGCCCCGGTTCGGGCCGCGAATCGGCGCTGCGCGCGCTGGCTGCCGTCGGCTTCAACATCACGTCCATCCGCGACGTGACGCCGATCGCACACAACGGCTGCCGCCCGCCGAAGCGCCGCCGCGTCTGATCGCACCTGATTACCGGACGAGGCGGGGCCCTGTTGCCCTGCCTCGTTCCGTCGTTTCGAAACCTCGGGCGTCTGTCCCTATCGGACATGGGGGACGGGCTGGTATGGAGGGAATTGCATGATCCACAAGAACTGGGCCGAATTGATCAAGCCGACACAGCTGGAGATCAAGCCCGGCGCCGACCCGTCCCGGCAGGCCACTGTCATCGCCGAACCGCTGGAGCGCGGCTTCGGTCTGACACTCGGCAACGCGCTGCGCCGCGTGCTGCTGTCCTCGCTTCAGGGCGCGGCCATCACCTCTGTGCAGATCGACAACGTCCTGCACGAGTTCTCCTCGGTGGACGGTGTCCGCGAGGACGTGACCGACATCATCCTGAACCTCAAGCAGGTCTCGCTGCGGATGGAAGTCGAAGGGCCGAAGCGCCTGTCCGTGTCCGCCAAGGGCCCGGGCGTCGTCACCGCCGGTGACATCTCGGAAACCAATGGCATCGAGGTCCTGAACCGCGATCACGTGATCTGTCATGTGGACGAGGGCGCAGAGGTCTACATGGAATTCACCGTGAACCTCGGCAAGGGCTATGTCTCGGCTGACAAGAACAAGCCCGAAGACGCCCCGATCGGCCTGATCCCGATCGACGCGATCTACTCGCCGGTGAAGAAGGTCGCCTACGATGTGCAGCCCACCCGCGAGGGCCAGGTGCTGGACTACGACAAGCTGACCATGAAGATCGACACCGACGGCTCGATCACCCCCGAGGACGCCGTGGCCTTCGCCGCGCGCATCCTGCAGGATCAGCTGTCGATCTTCGTCAACTTCGACGAGCCGGAATCGGCCCAGCGTCACGACGACGACGACGGTCTGGAGTTCAACCCGCTGCTGCTGAAGAAGGTCGACGAGCTGGAGCTCTCGGTCCGTTCGGCAAACTGCCTGAAGAACGACAACATCGTCTACATCGGCGACCTGATCCAGAAGACCGAAGCAGAGATGCTGCGCACCCCGAACTTCGGCCGCAAGTCCTTGAACGAGATCAAGGAAGTGCTGTCGGGCATGGGTCTGCACCTTGGCATGGACGTCGAGGACTGGCCGCCGGACAACATCGAGGACCTGGCCAAGAAGCTGGAAGACTCGTTCTGAGACAGGTGGGTTGAAAACCCACCCCACGGCGAGGCGGCAACGCCTCGTCCCGGGCATCCGCCCCAAGGAGAGCCGGTGACACGCATCGCCGGACTGACAAAGCAAAACCGCCCGTAGAGGGCACCCATTGGAGAAAGACACATGCGTCACGCAAAAGGCTATCGCCGCCTGAACCGCACCCACGAGCACCGCAAGGCCCTGTGGGCGAACATGGCGGGCTCGCTGATCGAGCACGAGCAGATCAAGACCACGCTGCCGAAGGCCAAGGAACTCAAGCGCGTCATCGACAAGCTGATCACGCTGGGCAAGCGCGGCGACCTGCACGCACGCCGTCAGGCCGCATCGCAGCTGAAGCAGGACATGCACGTTGCCAAGCTGTTCGAAATCCTCGGCCCGCGCTACGCCGAGCGTCAGGGCGGCTACTGCCGCGTCCTGAAGGCCGGCTTCCGCTACGGTGACATGGCGCCCATGGCGATCATCGAACTGGTCGACCGCGACACCGACGCCAAGGGCGCTGCCGACAAGGCCCGCCTGGCCGCCTACGAAGACGCCGACGAATAAGACTTCGGGGCCATCGCCCCAGCAGAAAGGCCCCCGCCATCCGGTCGGGGGCCTTTTTCGTTTCGCGGCTGCCAGTCTATTCGCCGGACATTTCTCGCTGCCGCATCGGCATCCGGTCGATGGTGCGGAAAAGATCCTCGGGCGCGACCGGGCTGTCGGCGCGCAGCTTGACACCGCCGTCCTTGCCGATCAGGACAAGGGTGAAACCCTCGACCTTCAGCTGCGCGCGCGGTGCCTCACTAGATCCGGGGTCCGCATCGCTGAACACGGTGATGTCGCGTTCTTCCAGCCCGGCGCGGGCCTTCCGAAGCAGGGCCAGCTGTGCACGGTAGGCGGCATTCGCCGGGTCGTCTGCAAAGACCAGCACCGGGCGCGCCCGCCATTTCAGAGCGTCCAAGGCGCCGCCTTCCGCATCCAGTTGCCGAAGCAGGCCATCGTCAGACATGGCCGGGCCGGTGGCCAGCGCGGTGGCGCAGGCGAGGGCGGGCAGCAGGCACGCCCTCGGTCGAGCCCGGCCCACCACCGCCCGTGATGCCCGTCGAAGGGCCGTCACGCCGCATCCAGCTCCTTTTTCACAAGGCTCTCGATCTTGGCGACCGGGTGGTTGGTCAGCGTCTTCGGCACCTCGGCGATGATCTTGTCAGAGACCTCCTTGTGCAGCGCCTCGCGCAGGTCGCCCAGAACCCTGGGCGAGGCCACCAGCACCAGCCGGTCGAAGGCCCCCTTGTGCGCCTCGGCATAGAGGTGGTCGGCAAGATCCGCCGCAAAGCGCTCTTTCGCCAGCTCATGCCAGTCGGTGTCGTCGAGGGCAGACCGCTGCCGCACGCCGGTGTCGTTCATGCGCCCGGGCCGGTTGGCCGATTGCGCGCGGTCCGAGGGGTTCTCCTGCTCCTCTTCGTCGAAAACGTCGAGGTTGGGGTCGTCGTGGTCGGTCAGGTTGCGCAGGAACAGCGCCTTTTCGCTGTCCGTCACCACCACCCAGGTTCCCTGCTTCAGTTCCACCATGGCCTGATCCTCCTTACGATCCTGATTTTTCTTCGGATTTTCGAACCCGGGTCACGCCGGGCCGGTCCTGTTCCGCGCGTTTCTTCAGGTCGCGCGTTCCGACCTGCCGTTCCACGCCGCCATCGGCGCGGCCCTGCTGCGCGGGTGTCTTTTCAGGGTCGGTATAGGCCTTTGTCTCTTGGCGACCGTCCTGCGATCTGTGGCGCTCTGCCATCTGATGCCTCCTGACGCTGTGCGTTCGTTTCTGTCAGGATCAACGCGCGAGGCCGCTGGCCGTTCCGCCTGTCGTTCCGCCTGCGGCTTGAAAGGCGCGGCCCCGGCGGGCATATCAGAACGCATGTCACCAAGGGGGACCCCATGCGCATTCTGACGGCCTGCCTGCTTGTCCTGCTTGCTCTGCCCGCCGCGGCAGAGACCCGCGTGCCGCAATCGCAGGCCGAGGTGCAGCTGAGCTTCGTACCGCTGGTGAAAGAGGCGGCGCCCGCCGTCGTCAATATCTACGCCAGCCGGGTGGTGCAGACCCGCAGCCCCTTCGCGGACGATCCCTTTTTCAATAACTTCTTCAACGAGTTCCAGTCCCGGCCCCGGGTGCCGAACTCTCTGGGGTCCGGGGTGATCCTGTCCGCCGACGGGATCGTGGTGTCGAATTACCACGTGGTGGGTCAGGCGACCGAGATCCGCGTGGTGCTGAACGACCGGCGCGAATATGCGGCAGAGGTGCTGCTGGGCGACGAGGAATCGGACCTTGCGATCCTGAAGCTCGAGGACGCCGCTGACATGCCCTTCCTGCCGCTGCGCGACAGCGATACCGTCGAGGTCGGCGAACTGGTGCTTGCCATCGGCAACCCTTTCGGCGTCGGGCAGACCGTGACCTCGGGGATTGTGTCGGGGCTGGCACGCTCGGGCACGGCGACGGGCAATGCGCGCGGTTACTTCATCCAGACCGACGCGGCGATCAACCCCGGCAACTCGGGCGGCGCGCTGCTGGACGTGACGGGGCACCTCGTGGGGGTGAATACCTCGATCCTGACCCGCTCGGGCGGCTCCAACGGCATCGGCTTCGCCATCCCCTCGGCGCTGGTCGCGCAGTTCGTCGATCAGGCCAAGGCCGGAGAGACCCGCTTTCAGCGCCCCTGGGCCGGGCTGACCGGCCAGCCGGTGGACGCGGATCTGTCGGGCAGCCTTGGCCTGCGCCTGCCAGGCGGCGTGGTCATCGCCGATCTGCACCCGGAAAGCCCCTTCGCCAAGGCCGGTCTGCGGGTGGGCGACGTGGTGCTGGCGGTGGACGGCCAGCCGGTGAACACGCCGCCAGAGATGCTGTTTCGCATGTCGATCCGCGGAGTGGGCCACATGGCGCGCGTGACCTATGCCTCGGGCGGCGAGGAACACGAGGCCGAGGTCGCCATGATCGCCCCGCCAGAGGTGCCCCCCCGCGCCGCCGTCAGCCTTGGCGAGGATGCGGTGCTGCCGGGGCTGGCGCTGTCCCGGGTGAACCCGGCGGTGGCGGCGGACTACGGCCTTCCGATGGATGCCGAGGGCGTGCTGGTCACCGATCCCGGCCCCTGGGGCACCCGGGCGGGCCTGCGCGAAGGGGACATCCTGCGCAGCATCAACGGCACCGCGATCGAGGCACCCGCCGATGTCGACCGCGCCCTGCGCCGGGCCGGCCCCCGTGTCGCCATAGAGGCAGAGCGCGGCCGCCGGCGCCTGCTGCTGCGCTTCCGGGTCTGAGCCTTGGCCGATCTCTTCGACACCGGCACGCCCGCCCCGCCGCCCGCGAAATCCGCCCCCCGTCCGCTGGCGGACCGTCTGCGCCCGCAGGCGCTGGCCGAGGTCATCGGCCAGCAGCAGGTGCTGGGCCCCGATGCGCCGCTGGGGGTGATGCTGGCCTCGGGCTCGCTGGGCTCCATCGTCTTCTGGGGCCCGCCGGGCGTCGGCAAGACCACCATCGCACGCCTGCTGGCGGATGCCACCGACCTGCATTTCGTCCAGATCAGCGCGATCTTCTCGGGCGTGCCGGAACTGCGCAAGGTCTTCGAGGCGGCCAGGATGCGCCGCGCGAACGGGCAGGGGACGCTGCTCTTCGTCGACGAGATCCACCGCTTCAACAAGGCGCAGCAGGACAGTTTCCTGCCGCATATGGAGGACGGGACGATCCTGCTGGTGGGCGCCACCACGGAAAACCCCTCGTTCGAACTGAACGCCGCCGTGCTGTCGCGCGCGCAGGTGCTGGTTCTGGAACGGCTCTCCGAGGCCGACCTCGAACGCCTGGTCCAACGCGCCGAGCAGGAGCTGGGGCGCCCGCTGCCGCTGGACGAGGGCGCCCGTGCGGCGCTGCTGGAAATGGCCGATGGCGACGGGCGCGCGCTTCTGAACCTCGTGGAGCAGGTGATGTCGTGGCGGGTCGCCGACCCGCTCGACACCGCCGCCCTGCGCACCCGGCTGATGAAGCGCGCGGCGCAATACGACAAATCCGGCGACGGGCACTACAACCTGATCTCGGCGCTGCACAAATCGGTGCGCGGTTCCGACCCGGACGCGGCGCTCTACTGGTTTGCCCGCATGCTGGAGGCGGGCGAGGACCCGCGCTTCCTCGCCCGCCGCATCACCCGCATGGCGGTCGAGGACATCGGCCTCGCCGACCCGCAGGCCCAGACCCATTGCCTGGATGCCTGGAACACCTATGAACGCCTCGGCTCGCCCGAGGGCGAACTGGCGCTGGCGCAGGCGCTGGTCTACATCGCGCTGGCGCCGAAATCGAACGCCGTCTACGTGGCCTACAAGGCGGCGCGGGCGGCGGCGAAGAAGACCGGTTCCCTGCGCCCGCCGAAACACATCCTGAACGCGCCGACCCGGCTGATGAAGGATCAGGGCTACGGCGCGGGCTACGCCTACGACCACGACGCCGAAGACGGCTTCTCCGGGCAGGACTACTTCCCCGAGGAGATGCGGCGCGAGACCTTCTACGACCCGGTCGATCGCGGCTTCGAACGCGACATGCGCAAACGCGTCGACTACTTCGCCAAACTCCGCACCCAGAGACAAAAGACCTGACCCCCCGGTTTCTTCTGTCCGGAAATATCCCGGGGGGAGGCCGCAGGCCGGGGGGCAGCGCCCCCTGCCGCCGCCGCCGCCCTCCGCCGCCGCCCCGTGCCTCGTGTCCCGGACCCTCGTGTCCTCCGCCCCGGCCCGCCGCCACGACCCGCCGCAGGCCCGGCCCCCGCTGCACGACCCGCCCAATCTTGACATCTTCCCCGCCACAAGCGACACGCGCGCCATGACACCCGTCCTGCAAGTCGCAATCGGAGGCGCGCTTGGCGCCTCGGCCCGGTATATGACCGGGGTCGCGATGGCGCGCCTGATGGGCAAGGGTTTTCCCTGGGGCACATTGACGGTGAACGTCGTCGGATCCTTCGCCATGGGCGCGCTTGTCGTGCTGCTGGCGCATCTCGGCGGCAACCGCTGGGCGCCCCTGCTGATGACCGGCGTGCTGGGGGGCTTCACCACCTTCTCGGCCTTCTCTCTGGACGTGGTCACGCTTTACGAACGCGGCCAGACCGGCGCCGCGGCGGGTTACGTCGCGGTTTCGGTCCTGGCCTCCATCGCCGCATTATTCGCAGGCATGAGCCTTGCAAGGGGACTGACATGAGCCGCGTACAGACCGTGACCGTGGGGCCGGGAGACGGCGACCAGCGCCTCGACCGCTGGCTCAAGCGCCTCTTCCCGCAACTGGCGCAGGGGCGCATCGAAAAGATGTGCCGCAAGGGCGAGATCCGCGTCGACGGTGCCCGGGCCAAGGCCTCGACCCGGCTGGAGATCGGCCAGCAGGTGCGCATCCCGCCGCTGCCTGAACCGGGGCAGGTGGTCGCGCAGGCCAAGCCCAAGTCCTCGGTCGCGGTGACCGACGCCGATGCCGAGATGATGCGCGCCGCCGTCCTGTGGAAGGACGACAACGTCATCGCGCTGAACAAGCCCCCGGGCCTTGCCACGCAGGGCGGCAGCGGCCAGACCCGTCACGTCGACGGGCTGTCCGAGGCGCTGACCTTCGGCATGGACGAGAAACCGCGCCTCGTGCACCGGCTGGACAAGGATACCTCCGGCGTGTTGCTGCTGGCGCGCAGCCGCGCCGTGGCCAAGGGCCTGACCGAGGCGATCCGCCACCGCGAGACGCGCAAGATTTACTGGGCGCTCGTCGCCGGTGTGCCCACCCCCTACCTTGGCGAAATCAAGTACGGGCTGGTCAAGGCGCCGGGTCACGGCAGGGGCGGCGAGGGCGAAAAGATGCGCGCCATCCATCCCGCCGAGATCGAAACCACCCCCGGCGCCAAGCGCGCCCATACGCTTTATGCCACGCTCTACCGCGTCGCCAGCCGCGCCGCATGGGTGGCGATGGAGCCGGTGACCGGCCGCACCCACCAGCTGCGCGCGCATATGGCAGAGATCGGCCATCCGATCATCGGTGACGGCAAGTACGGCGGCTCGGGGCAGGAAAACCTTGGCGACGGCTGGGGCGCACAGCTGGGCGGGGTGATCTCGCGCAAGCTGCACCTGCACGCCCGCACCATGGCCTTTCTGCACCCGGTGACCCGCAAGCCGGTGACGATCCACGCGCCGCTGCCGCAGCACATGGCCGACAGCTGGCAGACGCTGGGATGGGAAGAGGATTATGCCGACGAAGACCCGTTCGAGAAGCTGAGATGACGCTGAAACTGGTGATCTTCGACGTCGACGGCACGCTGGTCGACAGCCAGGCGGATATCCTGGCCTCGATGGGGGCGGCCTTCGCCTCTGAAGGGCTGGCGCGGCCCTCGCGCGAGGCGGTGCTTGGCATCGTCGGGCTGTCTTTGCCCGTGGCCATCGCCCGCTTGCGGCCCGACGATGCCGATCCGGCGGAAACCGCTCGCATGGTCGAGGCCTACAAGGACGCCTACCTTGGCCGGCGGGTGGTCGGCGGGCCCGAGGCCTCTCCGCTGTTTCCCGGCATCCCGGCGCTGCTGGACCGGCTGTCGCAGCGCGACGACCTGCTTCTGGGCATCGCGACGGGCAAGTCGCGGCGCGGGCTGACGGCGCTGCTGGACGGGCACGGGCTGGCGAAACGTTTCGTGACGACGCAGGTGGCGGACGATCATCCGTCCAAGCCCCACCCGTCGATGATCTTCACCGCGCTGATGGAGGCGGGGGTCGAGGCCGCCGATGCCGTCATGATCGGCGATACCAGCTACGACATGGACATGGCGCGTGCCGCCGGGGTCCGCGCCATCGGAGTGACCTGGGGCTATCACCGGCCCGAGGCGCTGACGGCGGCAAGCGCCCTCGTTGCCGACTCCGAGGCCCTGGGCCGCGCCATCGACGCCTTTGCAGGAGCCACGGCATGAGCGAATGGGCCCCGAAACGCTTCTGGAAAGAGGCAGACGTGAAACCCGAGGGGGAGGGCTGGACCGTCACCCTGGACGGTCGCGGCATCAAGACCCCGGCGAAGACCGCGCTTGCGGTCCCGACAGAGGCGCTGGCCCGCGCCATTGCCGAGGAATGGCAGGCGCAGGAAGAAATGATTGACCCGGGCACCATGCCGTTCACGCGCATGGCCAATTCGGCGCTCGACAAGGTGCTGCCGCAGCGCGCTGCCGTGGCCGAGATGCTGGCGGCCTACGGCGACAGCGACCTGCTGTGCTACCGGGCAGAGGCGCCGGACGAGCTGGTGGCCCGCCAGGCCGAGCGCTGGGATCCGCTGCTTGTCTGGGCCGACGAGATGTTCGGCGCCCGCCTTGCCCCCCGGGCCGGGGTCATGCACGCGGCGCAGGACACCGCCGCGCTGGACCGGCTTGCGCGCGAGGTGCAGGCCCAGCCGCCCTTTGCCCTTGCGGCCTTCCACGACCTCGTGGCGATCTCGGGTTCCTTGGTGTTGGCGCTGGCGGTGATCCACGGCGCCCGCAGCCCGGCCGAGGCCTGGGATCTCTCGCGCCTTGACGAGAGCTGGCAGGAAGAGCAGTGGGGGGTGGATGAAGAGGCCGCCGAGGCTGCCGCTCTCAAGCGCGCCGAATTCCTGCATGCGGCGCATTTTCACACGCTCTCAACGGCTTGAACTGCCGTATTCGATACGGATAAATGACTGCCCGGGCGGGCTCTGCGCTTGACGCCTCAGCAGGAATCCGCCCACACTGCCGACACGTCGGGAGGCGGCGACCAGGCGGGGCAGGATGCCCCGTTCAATGTCCGGTTGCCCCAGGCCCCGGGGCCGCCCAAGCCGCCAGAACGCCGGAATAGAGAAGGTTGATGCTGAAGACCCCTGCTTTCCTCGCCCTCTTCCTGGCCGCCCAGGCGGCCGGAGCCACGACCCTAGACGAGGTCAAATCCCGCGAGACGCTGAACTGTGGCGTGAACGCCGGCCTGGCCGGATTCGCCTCTCGGGACGATGCGGGCAACTGGACCGGCTTCGACGTCGGTTTCTGCCGTGCCGTCGCGGCGGCGGTGCTGGGCGATCCGCAGGCGGTGACTTTCGTGGAAACCACCCCGCGGTCGCGCTTTACGCTGCTGAACGGCGGCGACGTCGACGTCTTGTCGCGCAACACCACCTGGAGCTTTGCCACCGACGTCGAGTTTCAGGTGAATTTCGCCGGGATCGTCTACTATGACGGCCAGGGCTTCATGGTGCCGAAGTCGCTGGGCGTCAGCTCTGCCACCGAACTGGCGGGCAAGTCGATCTGCGTCCATTCCGAGACCACCTCGGCGCTGAACATGCGCGAGTATTTCACCCGCCTCGGCATGAGCGTGGAACCGGTTGCGGTGGCGACCACCGCAGAGGCGCAGGCCAAGTACCTGAGCGGCGAATGCGACGTCTATACCTCGGACGCCTCGCAACTGGCCGCGATTCGCGCCACCTTCGAGACACCCGGCGACCACGTGCTGTTGCAGGACATCATCTCGAAAGAGCCGCTGGGGCCGGTGGTCCGCCACGGTGACGACCGCTGGGCCGATATCGTGCGCTGGGTGCTGAACGCGCTGATCTCTGCCGAAGAGCTGGGCGTGACCTCGGCCAATATCGACGAGCTGATGCAGGGCACCAACAACCCCGAGATCGACCGCCTGCTGGGCACCACCGGGCGGCTGGGCGACATGCTGGGGCTGGATGCCGACTGGGCCGCGCGGGCGATCAAGGCGGGCGGCAACTACGGCGAGCTGTTCGCCAAGCATATCGGCGAGAAGACCCCGATCGGCCTGTCGCGCGGGCTGAACCTGCAATGGACGGAAGGCGGGCTGCTGTATTCCCCGCCGTTCCGCTGAGGGCCTGGGCTTACCGCGCAGACTTCCTTCGGACGCATCAGGTCGTGGCGTGGGCTCCGACAGATAGGGCTATGCGGCTGTTCGCGGACCGGTCAAGGCACGGGGCCAGTGCCGCAGGGCGCGGGCGGCGGCGCGTGGCTTAGTCCGTCAGGTCCCGGGGCACGATGAAATCGACAAGCCGCCCGGTGCCCAGATGCAGCTCTGGCCAGTGGTCGATGTCGAAATCCGCGATCAGCGTGGCGCCGGTCGGATAGGCGTGAAAGCGCGGGTGATCGACCGGGCGTTCCATCAGTTCCGCGGCGAAATCCCCGATGCCGGGGTTGTGGCCAAGCATCAGAACGCGCTCGCCGGTTGCGCCTTTCAGAACGGATTCCAGAACCGAGGAGTCGGCCAGATACAGCGTCGGGTCGAAGGTGGCCTGCGCCTTGATCTGCAGCCGGTCCAGCGTTTCCCGCGTGCGCATGGCCGAGGACGACAGCACCGCGTCGGGCAGTTGGCCGTTCTGGCGCAGCCAGTCGCCAAGCACGGTGGCGGCGCGCCGGCCCCGCGCGTTCAGCGGGCGGTCGTGGTCCTCTTGTCCGGTCTTCCAGTCGGACTTGGCATGGCGCATCAGGATCAGGCGTTTCATGGGCGCCAGTTTCGCATGAAGGCGGATTGGTGGAAAGCCGACTGCTCGGGCAGCCGGGCGAAATCCACGGCCACCGGGCAGGCGCGCCGCACAAGGCAGCCCGCGCGGCAGGCCTTGCCCGCGTCGCTGGCGATATGGGCCTTGCAGCGCGGCACGTCGTAGGGGTGATCGGGCGACAGGGCGCCGACCGGGCAGGCGGTTTCGCAGGGGCGCGCGCAGCGGGGGCAGGGCTGTGCCGGGGCGTCGGACAGGGGCAGGCGGGCGGGCAGGGCCAGCGCCGCACGGTAGCTGATGAACAGCCCGGCCTCGGCCTGCACAAGGGGGCCGACCGGCGAGGGCCAGGCCGTGCCCGTGCGCTCGGCCCAGCGGATGAAGGGCGCATAGGGCGGCCCGTCAGAGGGGTAGAGCGCGGTGGCGCCGACCTCTTGCGCCAGCGCGTCGATCACCCGCCGCGACCAGCGGTCCAGCGGGTCCGGCGCGCCGTCGCGGTATTCCGGCGCGGCGGTGAAGAGCGGCCAGAAGCGAGGCTCGTCCGGGCCGATCATGACGATGGTGCCGGTGCCCTCGGGCGCCCTGTCCGCCGCCTCGGGATGGAAGGCGCCGCGCAGGGCAAGGCCGCGCCCGCGCGCGGCCCCGGACAGATCAGTCAGCGTCACGCCGCGCGGTCAGCGAGGGCAGGTCCGGCTGCCGAATCATCGAACCAGAGCCATGTTCCGTGAAGAGTTCCAGCAGGCAGGCGTTCGACACGCGGCCATCGACGATGACCACGGCCCGCACGCCTTCCTCCAGCGCCTTCAGGGCGGTTTCGGTCTTGGGGATCATGCCGCCCGCGATCACGCCCTCGGCGGTCAGCTTGCGGATGTCGTCGGGCACCAGTTCGGTCACCACCTCGCCGCTGCCGTCCTTCACGCCCGCCACGTCGGTCAGCAGCAGCAGCCGGTCCGCCTTCAGCGCGCCCGCGATGGCGCCCGCCGCGGTGTCGCCGTTGACGTTGAAGGTTTCCAGCGGGTCCATGCCGGTGGCCACCGGGGCCACCACGGGGATGATTCCCGCGGCGAAGAGGTCACGCAGCACCTGCACGTTCATCTCTATGGGGCGCCCGACGAAGCCCAGTTCCGGGTCGTCCGCCTCGCAGACCATCAGGTCGTCGTCCTTGCCGGACAGGCCCACGGCGCGCCCGCCCTCGTCCATGATCGCCTGCACGATGCGTTTGTTCACGAGGCCGGTCAGCACCATCTCGACCACCTCGACGGTGGCCTGATCGGTCACGCGCTTGCCGCGCACGAATTCCGATTCGATGCCCAGCTTGCCCAGCATCTCGTTGATCATCGGCCCACCGCCGTGCACCACCACCGGGTTCACGCCGACCTGCCGCATCAGCACGATGTCGCGGGCGAACTCGGCCATGGCATCGGCATCGCCCATGGCGTTGCCGCCGAATTTCACCACCACCACGGCACCCGAGTAGCGTTGCAGGTAGGGCAGGGCCTCTGACAGCGTCCTCGCGGTGGCTTTCCAGTCTTTGTTCATATTGCGCGGTCTCATCCGGTCGTTCCCCGTTCGGTTGCGGGGACAATGCCCCGCGCCGTCCGGGATTTCTAGAGGGGCCGGTCAGGTCAGCCCGGCGATGATGGCCCGCAGGGTCGCAAGCCCTTCGCCCTTCTCCGAACTCGTCAGCACCAGCTCCGGGTAGGCGGCCGGGTGTTTGGCCAGCTTCTCGCGGACCTGCGCCAGAACCTTCTCGCGGTCCCTGGGGTGGACCTTGTCGGCCTTGGTCAACACCACCTGGAAGGTCACGGCGGACTTGTCGAGCAGGGTCAGGATTTCCTCGTCAACCGCCTTGATGCCGTGGCGCATGTCGATCAGCACGAAGGCCCGGCGCAGGCCGACCCGGCCCGCCAGATAGGCCTTCAGCAGCGCCTGCCACTTGGCCACCACGGCGACCGGCGCATTGGCAAAGCCATAGCCGGGCAGGTCGACCAGAAAGCGTTCGTCACCCAGTGTGAAATAGTTGATTTCCTGCGTGCGGCCCGGCGTGTTGGACGCGCGCGCAATCCCCTTTCGCCCGGTCAGCGCATTGATCAGGCTGGATTTCCCGACGTTCGAGCGCCCGGCAAAGCAGACCTCGGCGCGGTCGTCGGGGGGCAGGCCGTCCATGGCGACGACGCCCTTGAGGAAATCGACCTCTCCGGCAAAGAGCTTGCGGGCGGCTTCGCGCTCGGCCTCTTCGGGTTCTTCGGCAAGGGGGAAGGGCAGTTGCATGTTACAGGCGCTCCACGGGGTCGCCGGGGGCGATGCGCCCGCCCTCGATCACCTCGGCCCGGACGGTGAAGTCGCGGTGCCCCCAGGTGTCGAGCGCGGAAAGCACATTGGCATCGCGCGCCCCGGTTTCGGGGTTGTTATGAGTGGCAAGGCAGCGGTCGGTGCGCTCGCGGATTTTCAGGACGGTCGGGCCGACGCGGATCTCGCGGTCCAGCCAGTCGAATTCTTCCCAGGGGGCAAGGTTCTCGACCCACAGGTTGCAGCGCCAGCGGTGGATCGACAGCGCATGTCCGATGCGCTGCTCCACGGCGCGGTGCGAGGACAGGTTGCCCAGCGTGATCGAGGCGAAATCGCTGTCGGTGAAACCGCGCTGCGCACCGCGCACCACCCGCACGGATTGCGCGCGGCTGGCCGGGATGAAGCCGCCGGCCCAGTCGATCAGCCTCTGGCCCTCTGTATCGGGGTTCAGGGTCAGGTCGTCGCGGTCGGGATGCGACAGGGTGACGGTGCCCGCCGCCTCGTCGGTGCGGGCGGTGATCGCCGCAAGCGCCGGAGCCTTGGAGCCGATCGAGAAGTTCCGGCAGCCGACCCAGTGCGAGCCATCGGCATCCGTCGCGTCGTGGGCCACTGCCCACAGCCGGTCCCAGGGCAGCGTCTGGCCCGGTTCCAGCAAGGCAGAAGCCACGGACTCGCGTCCGTGGCTCTTGATGGGGAAACGCCAGATCTGGTCAAGCCGGCCTGTCATTTGCTTCCCGGCTTGGAGGTCGAATTGGCAGCCTTGCCGTCGTCCTTCGCCTTCTTCTTGAAGCTGGACTTGATGTTGCCCAGGAGGTCCGGCTTGTAGCCGTGCTGGCGCATGATCAGGTACTGCTGGGTGAAGGTGATCAGGTTGTTCGCGATCCAGTAGACCACAAGACCCGATGCGAAGCTGCCCAGCATGAACATGAAGACCCAGGGCATCCATGCAAAGATCATCTGTTGCGTCGGATCGGTGGGCGCCGGGTTCAGTTTCTGTTGCAGCCACATCGAGATGCCCAAGAGCAGCGGCAGGATGCCGATGAAGATCAGCGCCATGAAGCTTTGCGGATCCGGCGAGGCCCAGGGCAGCAGGCCGAAGAGGTTGAAGATAGAGGTCGGATCCGGCGCGCTGAGGTCCTGGAACGGCCCGAAGAAGGGCGCGTGCCGCAGTTCCAGCGTGACGAAGATCACCTTGTAGAGGCTGAAGAAGATCGGGATCTGCAGAAGGATCGGCAGACAGCCCGCGGCGGGGTTCACCTTTTCCTTCTTGTAGAGGCCCATCATCTCGCGCTGCAGCTTCTCACGATCGCCGCCGGTGCGCTCCTTGATTTTCTCCATCTCCGGCTGGAGTTCCTTCATCTTCGCCATGGAGGCGTAGGACTTGTAGGCCAGCGGGAAGAGGATCGCCTTCAGCAGCAGGGTCAGCGCGATGATCGCAAGGCCCATGTTGCCGATGGCCGCGTTCAGCCAGTGCAGGACCGCGAAGATCGGCTTGGTCAGGAAGAAGAACCAGCCCCAGTCGATGGAATCGAGGAAGCGGTCGATCCCGGCCTTCTGGTACTCTCGGATGGTTTCCCATTCTTTCGCGCCCGCGAAAAGCTGGGTGGTGACGGATTGCTGTTCACCTGCCGCCAGCTGCATCGTGGGCAGCACGGCCTCGGCCTGGTAGATGTCGCGGCGGGCGTCGTATTTGGCCACCGACTTGAAGGGGGTGCCGCTGGCGGGGATCAGGGTGGTCATCCAGTAGTGATCGGTGAAGCCGACCCAGCCGGTCTCTTCGACCCGCTCGACCACGGCCTGCGCGCCCTCGGACTGCACCACGTCGAGGTCGGGCATGTTCTTGTACTTGGTCAGCTCAAGAATGCCGTCCGACATCTGCATCGCGCCTTCGTGCAGGATGAAGAAGTTCTTCATGTCGTCGGGTTCGCCATGGCGGGCGATGATGCCGTAGGGCGCCAGAGAGACGGCATCGCCGCCGGTGTTCTCGACCGCCTGCGTGATGGTGAACATGAAGTTCTCGTCGATGGCCAGGGTACGGCGGAAGGTCAGGCCGGCGGGGCTTTCCCAGATCAGCGTGACCGGGCTGTCCACGGTCAGCGTCTCGCCGCTTTCCACGGTCCATTCGGTGTTGGCGCCGGGCACGTCGGCGGGCGTCAGCCCCGCGCCGGGGGCCCAGCCGTAAAGCGCGTAATAGGGGTTCGGGTCGCCCAGCGGGTCCAGCATCTGAACGATCGGCGAGTCGTCGTCGTTGGTGACGCGGTAGTCCTTCAGGCGCAGGTCGTCGATGCGCCCGCCGGTGAGCGAGATGGAGCCTTCGACGCGCGGCGTGTCCAGCGGCAGGCGCGGCGCTTCGACCGTGTCGACGGATTGCTGGGCCGGGGCCTGCGTGCCTTCGGCGCCGGGCGCCACGGTGGGGGCCTGGGCGACGCCGTCGATGGCGGCGGGGCCGTCGGTTTCCGTGGCGACGGGGGCGTTGGGGTCCTCTACCGGCTCGGGTGGCGGAAAGAGGAGGAACCAGGCGAGGATCACCAGGGCGCTCAGACCTGTTGCGAGCAGCAGATTCTTGTTCTGTTCGTCCATGTGGGCGGTCGCCTTTTCCCGTTCATACCTGTTCGAAAGTCACCGCTGGGTTCAAACGGTCCCGGCCCGAAAGGTCAAGGGGAATCCCCGCTGCCGGTGGGGGTGCGGCGCTTGGTTGCGGAGGGTTTCCGGCAATTGTGATGCCGCGAAGCCGCGTTTTCAGCGGGCCCGGCTGGCCGGATCGCGCGCTTTCGCGACCGGCGCGATGCGTTTCTGGTGTGGTTCGGGGGCAAGCCGGCCGGGCGCAGCTCTGGAGGGCGAGCCGGGGCGGGCCGGGCGATGGGCCTGCGAAGCGCAGCTGCGAGGCGGGGACGGGCCGATGGGCCGTGTCTAGCCGGTGCTGCGGCCCAGTTTCTGCGCCCCGGCGATGCGGGCGGCATGCTCCTGCGCCCAGTCGACCATCTGGTCGGCGCGCATCGGTCTGGCAATGCCGAAGCCCTGCACGTGGTCGCAGCCCAGTTGCGCCAGCAGGGCATGTTCGCCCACGCTTTCGACGCCCTCGGCCAGCGTTTCCAGCCCCAGCCGGTCGGCCATGCCCAGCACCGCGGCCAGCATCCTTTGCTGATCCTCGTCGCGGTCGACGCGGGTGACAAAGCTGCGGTCGATCTTCAGCCGGTGCACGGTGAAGCGGCGCAGCGAGGTGATCGAGGCATGGCCGGTGCCGAAGTCGTCGAGATCGATCTGGCAGCCGATCTTGCCCAGTTCGACGATGTTGCGGGCCACGATGCCCTCTGGCGAGGCCGCGATGACGGTTTCCAGCACCTCGATCCCAAGCCGCTGCGCCGTCAGGCCGAAGCGGTCAAGCTCCCACTGGATGCGCTGCACCAGCTTGGGGTCGCGCAGCTCGGCATCGGCGAAATTGACGCTGACGCGGGGCACGTCCAGACCCGCCTGGTCCCAGCTGCGCAGGGCGGTCAGGGCGTGTTGAAGGATCACCTCGCTCAGCTGTTGCATCTTGCCGGACTCTGCCAGCACGCGGAGGAACTGCGCGGGCGGCACGATGCCGCGTTCCGGGTGTATCCAGCGGGCCAGCGCCTCGACCCCGCTGATGCGGCCCGTCGAGGTGCAGATCTGCGGCTGGTACCAGGGCTGGATCTGGCCATTGGACAGGGCGCGCTGGATCTCGGACTGCAGGCTTTTCTGCTGCTTGTGGGCGCTGCGCATGTTCTCGGACCACGACCGGATGGCAGAGGGGCCGTTGGCGATGGCCTCGGTCAGGGCGATCTGGGCGGCCTCCAGCATCTGCTTGCCGGTCGCCGCCTCCTTCAGCCGGGCGCTGCCGCAAAAGCCGATGGAGGCGGCGAGGTAGCGCATCGCGTTGTCTATCGGGGCCGGTTCCTCCAGCGCGTTCTGGATGCGGGTCGACAGGTGCAGCAGCGCCTCGAGGTCCAGCCGAAGCGAGGGCGCAAGCAGGACCAAGTAGCGCGCGTCGCCCATGCGCACGGCGGTGTCGTCGCGGCGCAGGGCATTGCGCAGCCGCGACAGGGTCAGGTCGCGAAAGGCGTCGGCGGCGTTTTCCCCGGCGCGCTGTCCGATTTCGGTGAGGCCGTCGACCTCGACCAGCAGGCAGGCGGTCGTCAAGGTCGCGTCGCGGGCGCTTTCCACCGCGGCCTGCGCAAGGTTGGTGGCGGTGATCGTGTTGACGATATCGCCCGGTCCCGCGGCCATGCTGCCCTGCGCGGGGGGCGGGGCGCCCCCGGCGATCATGTAGAGTAGGGGCGCCCCCAGCGCGGCGGCGACAAGCAGTGCCTCGCCCCCGATCCAGAAGGCCGCGAGGGCAAGGGCGGGAATGAAGGCGAGGACATGCGGGCCATGCAGCGCGCGCTGGACCGGCGCCCGAAGCGCGGAGAACCTGGACCATTGCCGAACCGTCATGATGCGTCCTTTCCCTTGCAGGTCAGGACAGTAGGCCCAAGCGGTAACCCGTTGATTAACGGCGGCGCCGCATTCTCGGTTCCAGGGTTAACCGCTGTCGCGCATCAGCCCGACGAAATCGAACAGCTTGGGGTCCAGCATATGCGAGGGGCGGATGTTCATCAGGGCCTTGAACATGACCTGCCGCCGACCGGGGCTGTTCTTCTCCCAGCCGTCGAGAATCTGTTTGACCTGCTGCCGTTGCAGCCCGTCCTGGCTGCCGCAGAGGTCGCAGGGAATGATCGGGTAATTCATCGCCGTCGCGAATTTCTCGCAATCCGCCTCGGCCACATGGGCGAGGGGGCGATAGACGAACAGATCGCCTTCTTCGTTAACCAGTTTGGGCGGCATGGTGGCCAGACGCCCGCCGTGGAAGAGATTCATGAAGAAGGTTTCGAGGATGTCGTCGCGGTGATGGCCCAACACGACCGCCGAACAGCCCTCTTCCCGGGCGATGCGGTAAAGATTGCCGCGCCGCAGCCGCGAACACAGCGCGCAGAAGGTGCGGCCCTGCGGGACCTTGTCCATGACGATGGAATAGGTGTCCTGATACTCGATCCGGTGCGGCACCTTCATGCGTTCGAGGAACTCGGGCAGGACGGTCGCCGGAAAGCCCGGCTGACCCTGGTCGAGGTTGCAGGCAAGGATCTCTACCGGCAGCAGGCCGCGCCACTGCAGCTCGTGCAGGATCGCAAGCAGCGTATAGCTGTCCTTGCCGCCCGACAGGCAGACCAGCCACTTCGGCGGCGTATCGCCCGGTTCGACCATGCCGTACTGGTCCACCGCCTCGCGCACGTTCTGCACAAGCCGCTTGCGGAGCTTCTTGAACTCGGTGGTCTTGGGCGCCCCGTGAAAGAGCGGGTGTATCTCGTCGGCATCGTCCAGCATGTGGCGGGGATACGGCCCCGCCACAGTCTGGGCAAGTGCTAACGCGCCTTCAGTAACGGAAGGGCGAAAGCGGCAGGCGCGGGTCGGCGGCCCGCCGCGGCGGCAGCCCGACGTCACGCCGGATATGGTCGTCCAGCGCGTCGACATCGGTGGGCGGGGGCCGCAGCGTCGGCGTATGGAACAGCGCGATGAGGGAAGCGGTCAGCACTCGCAGCGCGCCGTGCTGCGCGATGGTGGATTCGATGCTGGTGTCCGGCAGGGGACGGGGCAGAAGGTTATCGTTGAACATATATGTCCCGGCGCGCGACGGCAGCCGGACTCCTGTTGTGGATCGGATGGGAATCGACCGGACGCAGGGCTTCCCCGGGCGGACGGATCGATGGTTCGGTTTGGAGAAAGGTCCGTGAGGCTCACGGACCGGGCGCGAAGCGGTTTAGCCCTGGACGGTTCGGCGGAAGCCGTTGCCCCAGGTCGCTTCGAAGGACGCCGCTGCTGCGGGGAGTTGTCGAATCATCATGGTAAGACCTCCCTTGTGTGCTGCGTGGGTCCGGGGATTGCTTAGCCGCACATGCGCGAAAAAGCGATATTTTTGTTGCGACAATAGCGTGGCTGGCGGAAATCGACCCGCCGGCGTGTTCAATCGGGCACGTTGTCGATGCCCGAACCGCCCCATGGGTGGCAGCGCGCCAGCCGCCGAAGGGTCAGCCAGCCGCCGCGAAAGGCGCCGTGCTTTTCCAGCGCCTCAAGCGCATAGGCCGAGCAGGTGGGGTGGAACCGGCAGCCGTGGCCGACCCATGGGCTGAGGAGAAGGCGGTAGGCCCGGACGGGCAGGGCGACGATATGCGCCAGCGGGCTCATGCGCCGTGCAGCTTGTGCAGCGCGCGCTGCAGATCGTCCAGCATGGCGGCGAAGTCGCGCTGGCCGGTTTCGCCGGGGCGGCCGATCAGAACGTAGTCCCATCCCGCGCGGCCATGGTCGGGCAGGGTCAGCCGCGCGATTTCGCGCAGGCGCCGCTTGGCCCGGTTGCGGGCGACGGCATTTCCGACCTTCTTGGAACAGGTAAAGCCCACGCGAATCGCCTGCGCGGCCTCGTCGGGCGCGCGTTCACGGGCTTGCAGCAGGAAGGCCGGGCAGGGCACCCGCCGCGCGCGGGCGGCGCGCAGGAAATCCGGGCGCTTGCGCAACCGCTCCAACGGCAAAAGAGCCGCCACGACATCAATCCGGGCGGCTTCTTTCGTCATGTCAGGCTCCGTCCCCAAGGGGAATCGGTTCAGGCGCTGAGAACCTTGCGGCCACGCGCGCGGCGTGCGTTCAGGATCTTGCGGCCAGCCTTGGTTGCCATGCGCGCACGGAACCCGTGGCGGCGCTTGCGAACGAGGTTCGACGGCTGAAAAGTGCGTTTCATCGCGGCTACTCCGATACATTGGCGGCAAGGATCACCAGGGTGACTCGCCTGCCAGGGTCATTCGAAGCCCTGCCTATAGGGAAGCGTCATGCGCTTGTCAAATACCTGTTTCGCCCTGCGGGCGTGTTTCAGGCGCCGGTGTCACACAGCCGGAATGTTACAGGAAGCCGACGGCGACGCCGCGAATCCTCACCGATTGCGGCGATGCGTTCAAGCACCCGTGAAGAGCCTGTTTCCGCCATGGGGCGCGGGTCATGTTTCATGGCACAACCCCATGGACAAGAGGCAGAGATGAGCAGCATGAGCGCGCCCGATACACCGACCCGCCGATGGACGCGGCACCTGCCGCTGGCGGCGATCCTGCTGGTGGCGGGCCTGGGGTTCCTCCTTCTGCGCGATACCCTGACCTTCGAGACGCTGCGCGCCAACCGCGAGGCGCTGACGGCCTTCCGCGACGCGCATTTCCTGCTGATGGCGCTGGGTTTTGCACTGGCCTACGTGGCCATCGTGGCCTTTTCGCTGCCCGGCGCCGCCGTCGCCTCGGTCACCGGCGGCTTTCTCTTCGGGCTCTGGGCGGGCACGGCGCTGAACGTTGCCGCCGCCACCATCGGCGCCGTCCTGATCTTCCTCGCCGCCCGCGCCGGGCTGGGCCGGACGGTGGCGCAGCGGCTGGAGACCTCGGAGGGCACGCTGAAGCGCGTCAAGGACGGGTTGCGCGACAATGAGGTCAATGTGCTGCTGGTCCTGCGGCTGGTGCCGGTGGTGCCCTTCTTCGTCGCCAACCTGCTGCCCGCGCTGGTCGGCGTGTCCTTCCGCAACTTCCTGTGGACGACGGCGGTGGGAATCATTCCCGGCGCGCTGGTCTTTACCTCTATCGGTGTCGGGCTGGGCGAGGTCTTCGACCGGGGCGAAAGCCCGGATCTGTCGCTGCTCTGGGCGCCGCATGTGATCGGCCCGATTCTCGGGCTGGCGGCGCTGGCGGCGCTGCCGATCGTGGTGAAGGCAATGCGCGGCAGGGAGGGTCTCTGATGGAACGGATCGACACGGATGTTCTGGTCCTCGGCGCCGGGTCCGGCGGGTTGTCGGTTGCGGCGGGGGCCGTGCAGATGGGCGCGCGGGTCGTCCTGCTGGAGGGCGCAGAGATGGGCGGCGACTGCCTGAACCACGGTTGCGTTCCCTCCAAGGCGCTGATCGCGGCGGGCAAGGCGGCGCATGGCATGAGACATGCGGCGGCGTTCGGTATCGCGCATGCCGAGCCGCAGGTGGATTACGCCGCCGCCATGGGCCACGTGCGGGGCGTGATCGAGACCATCGCGCCGGTCGACAGTCAGGACCGCTTCGAAGGGCTGGGCGTGCGGGTGATCCGCCACTACGGGCGCTTTGTCTCGGACCGCGCGGTGGAGGCCGGGCCCTACCGAATCACCGCGCGGCGGATCGTCATCGCGACCGGCTCTTCCCCGGCGGTGCCGCCGGTCCCGGGGCTGGAGAGGGTGCCCTACCTGACCAACGAATCGCTCTGGGACCTGCGCGCGCGGCCCGATCACCTGCTGATCATCGGCGGCGGTCCCATCGGGATCGAGATGGCGCAGGCGCACCGGCGGCTGGGGTCCCGCGTGACGGTGCTGGAAGGCGCGCGCGCCCTGGGCAGGGAAGACCCGGAGGCCGCCGCCGTGGTGCTGGCGCAGCTGCGCGCCGAAGGGGTCGAGATCGTCGAGGGCGCAAAGGTCGAAGCCGTCTCTGCCGAGGGCGGCGTCACGGTCAGCCTCGGGGATGGCCGGTCCTGCACCGGGTCCCACCTGCTGGTCGCGGTGGGGCGGCGCGTAAACATGGATGGCCTCGACCTGGACAAGGCGGGGATCGAAACCACTCCGACGGGCATCAGGGTCGATGACAGCCTGAAGACCACGAATCGCCGGGTCTATGCCATCGGCGATGCGGCGGGGGGCATGCAGTTCACCCATCTCGCGGGCTATCACGCGGGCATCGTCGTGCGCTCTGCGGTGCTGGGCCTGCCGGCCAGGGCAAAGACCGCCCATATCCCGCGCACCACCTACACCGCGCCGGAACTGGCGCAGGTCGGCCTGACAGAGGCCGAGGCGCGCGCAGAGCACGGCAGCCGCCTGACCGTCGCCCGATTCGACATCGGGGAAAACGACCGTGCCATCGCCGAGCGCCGAAGGGCGGGTTTCATCAAGGTCATGGTTGTGCGCGGCAGGCCCGTCGGCGCCACCATCGTCGGCACGCAGGCCGGAGAGCTGATCGCGCTGTGGTCGCTGGCCATCGCCAACGGCCTGAAGATGAGCGCGATTTCCGCCATGGTCGCGCCCTATCCCACCATCGCAGAGGTTAACAAGCGCGCCGCCGGTGCCTATTTCTCACCGAAACTCTTCGAAAGCGACCTTGTGAAGCGGGTGGTGCGCCTTGTGCAGAACTGGCTTCCCTGACCGGACGGAATAGATCAAACCCCTATGATGAACTCGCTTTCCGGTCGATTGCTGATCCTGACGGTGCTCTTCGTGATGCTGGCCGAGGTGCTGATCTTCGTGCCCTCGGTCGCGCGCTTCCGCGAGGATTACCTGCTGGCGCGTCTGGAGCGGGCGCAGATCGCCTCGCTGGCGCTTCTGGCGGACGACATGCTCAGCGCCGAGCTGGAGGCAGAGCTGCTGGACAATGCCGACGTCTACAACGTGGTGCTGCGGCGCGACGACGTGCGCGAACTGGTGCTGTCGTCGGAACTGCCCAGCATGGTCACCGCCGATTTCGACCTGCGCGAGACGACCGGCTGGACGTTGATGCGCGACGCCATGATGCGGCTGGTCAAACGCGAGCCAGAGGTGATCCGGGTGATCGGCAGCCCCTCGCGCGAGGCGGGGCAGCTGATCGAGGTGACGATGGATTCGGGGCCGTTGCGGGCGGCGATGATCGAATACGGGCTGCGCATCCTGATCCTCTCGGCGGTGATCTCGATCATCACGGCGCTCTTGTTGTTCATGGCCGTGCGGGTGCTGCTGGTGAAGCCCATCAAGGGCGTCGTGGGCCATATGCGGCGCTATGCCGAGGCGCCCGAGGACGCCCACCGCATCATCGCGCCACAGGCCAAGGTGCGCGAGCTGCGCGAGGCCGAGGATGCCCTGTATTCGCTTCAGACCCAGCTGACGCAGGCGCTGAAGCAGAAAGAGCGGCTGGCGCAGCTTGGCGGGGCGGTGGCCCGCGTCAGCCACGACCTGCGCAATATCCTGACCTCGGCGCAGCTGTTTACCGACCGGATCGAGTTGTCCGAGGATCCGGCGGTGCGGCGTCTGGCGCCCAAGCTGGTGAACTCGATCACCCGGGCCGTGTCGCTTTGCGAAAGCACGCTGGCCTTCGGGCGGGCCGAGGAGCCCTCTCCGACGCTGACGCTGTTCAACCTCGCCGCGCTGACCAGCGAGGTGCTGGAAGCCGAGCGGCTGGCGATCGGCGAGCACGATGTCAGCCTCTCCGAGGATATTCCGGCGGGGCTGATGGTGCGCGGCGACCCGGAACAGATCTACCGGGCGGTGTCCAACCTTGTCCGCAATGCGCGGCAGGCCATCGTGGCGACGGGCCAGCCCGGCGAGATCAGGGTGGCGGCGCGGTCCGAGGATCACGACTGGGTGATCACGGTCGAGGATACCGGCCCCGGGCTGCCCCCCAAGGCGCGCGACCACCTGTTCCAGGCCTTCACCGGCGGGGCGCGCAAGGGCGGTTCGGGTCTTGGGCTGGCCATCGTGGCCGAGCTGATGCGCGGCCATGGCGGCACGGTGCGGCTGGTACGGACCGACGCCTCGGGCACCTGTTTCGAGATTCGCCTGCCGATGGCCCCGGCGGGATAGGGGGCCCCTGCCTTTCGGTGGCGGCGCGGGCCCGTGGCGCGCGACGCCGGGCAGGGGCCGGATACAGCAGAGGCCCGGTGGCGTCGCGCGGCGGATGAGGGCCTGTCGCCGGATGCAGGGCATTTGCCGGGCGCCGGGCGCGGCATTGGATGGCACCCGGAGATCGGCACTGGCACAGGGGGCAGGTGAGGCCCTGCCGGAAGAGTCAGGGGGCGTCGTGTCGGAAAAAATCGGTCGATCCGAAAAAAGTCGGCTTGGCCCCCTTGCATTGCCCCGGTGCGGTCTGTAGATGCAGCCCTCACGGACCGATAGCTCAGCTGGATAGAGTACTTGACTACGAATCAAGGGGTCGGGGGTTCGAATCCTCCTCGGTCCGCCAGGATTTCCTGAAAACCGCGTCGGCTCTGCCGGCGCGGTTTTCTTTTGTGGCCCCGGGATCGTCAGGCAAAGCGGACGTTCACGTCGGGGGCTGACGCCGCATGGGGGGCGTGACCCGTATCGCGTGGCGCTCCGTGGATCGTCGCCCCGATCCCAGGCGCTTCCGGCTTCGGTTTCTGAGAGGCGCCGCGCCCTGACACATGGTCAAACGTGGTGCGGAAAAGCCGCCGCGAACCGCAGGGCTGGGGAGGGCGGGGCAGGGGCGGCGTTCATTCAACCGCGCTGCCGTCCATCTCGTGGCTTTCCAGAAGCTTGCGGAGCGCTTCGGTCTCTTCGCTCGTCTGGTAGTTCGATTGGTGAAGATAGTAGGACACGCGCGGCAGCGGCGGCAGGCCGAACTCGGGTCCGAGCACCTGGATGTCGGACCGGAAGGCGCTCAGCGTGCGGGCGGTGACGCCAAGACCGGCTTCCACCGCGAAACGCACCCCGGCGGGGCTGTGGGTGGTCAGCCGCTCGTAGTAGGGCATGCCCACCAGTTCGAGCGCATTCAGGCAGATCCGGCGAAACATGCTGGGTTCGTCGGTGAGGACAAGGGGCAGCGGGCCGTCTTCGGGCATGGTCCAGCGCTGAGCCGCGACCCATTGCACCCGCAACAGCTTGAGCAGCCGTCCGTCCCGGACACCCCGGCGCCAGGTGCTGATCGCGATGTCGAGACCCCCGGCCTCCAGCGCCTCCATAAGGGCGCGGCTGCGGTCGATATTGAGCTGGATGCGGCTGTGGGGGTAGAGCTTTGCGAAATCCCGCATCACATCCGGCAGGATCGCATTCGCAAGCTCGAGCGGCGCGCCGACCCGGATCGTGCGGGAATCGTATCGCTTCTCCGCCGAGATCACCGCCGTGCTGCACATGCGCACGATTTCATGGGCGTGGCGCAAAAGCTCTTGCCCGGCGACGGTCAGTTGGCGACCGCGCCCGACATTCTCGAAGATCGGCCGCCCGACCGACAGTTCAAGGCCCTGCATCTGTTGCGTGACGGCGGATTGCGACCGCCCAAGGATATCCGCCGCAGCGGAAAAACTGCCATGAGTGTCGATGGCTATGAGGGTCTTGAGATGGGCAAGCTGGAGATCCGGACGCATCCTGTCGCTTTCAGTGTTTCCCCGTGCGCTCCCGATAATTCAGCATTTTCGATGGATTTGCAAAAATTATTAATTTTTAACAACAGACGGGCATGGCTATCCCTCCCCCGAGAACCAAAGATCCTCAAGAACTGGGGACATGCACACCGGCTAGGAGATGATCCATGAAGACACTTACGCTTGCCGCAACCCTTGCAGCGGTGATGACCGCTCCGCTTTTCGCGCAGACCTATCCTGAAAAAGACATCGACCTCGTGGTCCCCTTCGATGCCGGCGGCTCGGGCGATGTGACCTCGCGGATCATTGCGGAAACGGCGAACACGCTGCTCGACGGTGTCGAGATCAACGTCGTCAACCGCGCCGGTGGCGGTGGCGTTGTCGGCCAGACCTTCGTGTCCAAGGCCAAACCCGACGGCTACACGATCCTTGCTATGACCAGCTCGGTCGTGACCAATCCGCAGATGAAGGGCGCGCCCTACGAGGTGACGGACTTCCGCCCCGTGGCGCTGTACAACCTCGACCCCGAAGTGATCGCCGTGCCCGCCGACTCGCCCTTCGAGACGGCAGAGGACTTCCTCGCGGCGGCCAAGGGCGAGACGATGAACGTCGTCGTGGCGGGTATCGCGACCTCGCACCACATGTCGGGCCTCGCCATCGAGCGCGTGACGGACATCAAGTTCAACTACATCCCGACCAAGGGCTTCGGTGCCCAGGTGCAGGCCATCGCCGGTGGTCACGCCGATGCCGCCCTCTGGCCGCTGGGTGAAGCCGCTGGCCAGGCCGGCAACGGCGGCGGCGTGCGCATCCTTGCCATCGCAAGCGAAGAGCGCAGCGCGGATTTCCCCGATGTCCCCACCTTCGAAGAAGTTGGCATCGACATCCCGATCTGGGCCACCTTCCGGGGCTGGGCGGTTCCGAAAGACACGCCGGACGAGGTGGTGAAGACCCTCTCGGACCTGATGAAATCCGTCTACGAAACGCCCGAATACATCGAGAAGATGGACGCCTCGGGCTATGGCGCGGTCTACCGTGACGCGGAAGGGTTCTCTTTCGTGGTGGACAGCTATGCCGAGCAGACTTCGGTGATCATCGAAGAAGCCGGGCTCGGCCAATAACACCATCGCCTGTATCCGAAGTTCACGGAGCACTGCCCTTTTTGGGGGCAGTGTCTCCCTTCGTGCGACCCTTCGACCTGGAAAGGTGATGCCATGTCCAGCCAAGCGGACCCCAGAGGTCTTTTTACCCATAGCGATTTCTGGATCGGTCTTTCCCTGACCGTCTTCGGGGGCGCGGCTGCCGCCATGGCGTGGTCCTTCGATGCGATGTCCCGAAGCTACCCCCTGGCGCTGTCCCTGCTGCTTGCGGCCATGGGGGTGCTGCTGATCCTGAAGACGCTGCTGACGCAGACGCCTTCGGTGCACTTCGGGCTGGCGACAAGGGTCGCCGCGCTCTGCGCCCTTGTGCTTGTGCTGTGGATTGCCGCGCTGGGGTTCGGGCTTGGGTTCATCGGCCCGACGCTGGTGATGCAATTCGCCTTTCTCTGGATCTGCGGCCTGCGCCCGGCGGGCAAGGCGGTGTTGTTTTCCGTCCTGATCACAGCCGCCGGATATCTCATTTTCGTCTTCCTTCTCAGCGTGCGCCTGCCCGAGAGCATCGCGCCCTGGCTATTGTGAGAGCAGAAACATGGATCTCATCCTTCTAGGCTTTCAGACGCTGGCCAGCCCGATGGTCCTGATGATGCTCCTGCTGGGCGTCTTCGCGGGCATGGTTGTCGGCTCTATCCCCGGCATCAACGACAACATCGCCTTCGCGGTCTTCATCCCATTTTCCTTCTCGATGCCGCCCGAACAGGCGCTGGCGCTGATGGTCGGGGTCTATTGCGCGGCGGCGACGGGGGGCGCGATCCCCGCCATCGTGATCAAGGTGCCCGGAACCGCCTCTTCGCTTCTGACCGCCGAGGACGGCAATGCCATGGCCCGCAAGGGTCTGGCGGGTCGGGCGCTTTCCATTGCCATCACCTCTTCGGTGGTCGGCGGTGTGCTGAGCTCTATCGTGCTGCTGCTCTTTGCGCCCTCGCTGGCCAAGGTGGCGCTGAAGTTCGGCTACGTCGAGAATTTCGCCCTCGCCATTCTGGGTCTGTCCAGCGTGGTCGGCCTGTTGCGCGGCAATATCATCAAGGGCGCGATTGCCGCCCTGATCGGCCTGCTGGTCGCCACGATCGGTTTCAGCCCGATGACCGGTGCGGCCCGGTACACCTTTGACAGCGTCAACCTGATCGAGGGCATTCCCTTCGTGCCGCTGCTGGTGGGGCTCTTCGGCATCGCGGCGATGCTGGATCTCAAGGCGGAACTGCTGAAGTCGCGCGCCGAGAATGCCGCGCCCGACGCCCTGCCGACGATCGGCTCGCTCAAGCTGCCGCGCGGGCTGGTCCGGCGGCTGGCCCCGGTCTGGGGGGCAAGTGCGGCGATCGGCAACATGATCGGGATGCTGCCCGGCGCGGGCATGCTGATGGCGATCTTCCTCGCCTACAACCAGGCGGCGGGGCGCTTCCGCAGGCTCTTTGCGGGCAAACCCGGCGAACCCGAATGGGGCGAGGGCGCGCCCGAAGGCATCGCCGCACCGGAGGCCGCCAACAACGCCGTCACCGCCAGTTCCATGGTGCCGCTTCTGTCGCTGGGCATTCCCGGCAACTCGACCTCGGCGCTGTTCATCGGTGCGCTGGCGCTGCACGGCATGGTGCCCGGGCCGCTTCTGTTCACCCAGCACGGCAATATCGCCTGGATGATCATCGTCGCCTTCCTGGCCGCCAATATCGTGCTCTGGCCGGTGGCCTGGGTGGTGCTGCGCACGGTGTCGCAATATGTCTTCTCGATCCGCAAGGAGGCCATGGTCGGCGTCATCGCGCTGCTGTGCCTGATGGGGGCCTATTCGGACGGCGGCAACCTGTTCAACATGTGGGTCGCCGTGGGGGCAGGGCTTGTGGCCTATGTCATGCGCCTTGCCAACATCCCGCTGGGACCGGCCATCCTTGGGCTGGTGCTTGGGCCGCAGCTTGAAACCTCGCTGCACAATTCGTTGACGATCTCGCAGGGCAACTGGGGCGTTTTCTTCGACGTCGCGGAACACCCGATCAGCGCGGGAATGATGTTCGCCTCCGCCCTCCTGTGGATCCTGCCCGCCCTTCTCGGGCTGCGAGAGCGCGGTCGCGCCAAGAAAGAGGACCAACAGACATGAAGCGCGAAACGAAACTCGCCCATTACGGCCGCATGGCGACGCCGGGTCCGGCCAACCCGCCCATCGTGAAGGCCTCGACGATCCTGCACGACACGGTGGCATCCTACAAAGCCACCAAGGCCGCGCGGGAGACCGACGACGCGGTGCTGTCCTACGGGCGGCGCGGCACGACGACCGCGCATCAGCTGGCCGCGGCGCTTGCCGATCTCGAAGGCGGAGAGGCCTGTTTCCTCTTTCCCACGGGGGTGGCGGCGGTGGCCGGTGCGCTGACGCCCTATCTGGGCGCGGGCGATCACCTGCTGGTCGTCGATACGATCTTTCCCGCGACGCGCAGCTATTGCGAGAAGAGCCTGAAGCGCAACGGCGTCACCGTCGATTACATCCCGTGGGACACCACCGACCTGACCCCCTACGTCAAACCCGAGACAAAGCTCGTGATGGTCGAAAGCCCCGCCTCGCAGACCTATGAGGTCATGGACCTGCCCGCGCTTTGCGCCTCGGCCCATGCGCACGACCTTCTGGTGGCGGCGGACAACACCTATGGCTCGGGCTGGCTGTATCGCCCGCTGGAGCTGGGCTGCGACCTGTCGGTTGTCGCGGGCACGAAATACATCGGCGGCCATGCGGATGCGATGATGGGCGCGGTGATCGCCAAGGGCCGCGCCGTCGGCCCGCTGCGCGCCCATACCGCGATGAGCGGGCAGACGCTGGGCCCCGACGAGGCCTATGCCTGCCTGCGCGGGCTGCGCACCCTGGGGCTGCGTCTGGAACGGCACGGCGAGAACGGGCTGGCGCTGGCGCAGTGGTTCCTGGATCAGCCGGAGGTGGCGAAGGTCCATCACCCGGGGCTTCCCGGCCATCCGGGCCATGCGGTCTGGCAGCGTGATGCCAGCGGCTCGAACGGGCTTTTGACCGTGGAATTCAAGGCGGGCTTCGACGCCGAGGGCTTTGTCGACCGGCTTGCGCTCTTTTCCATCGGAAGCTCGTGGGGCGGTTTCGAAAGCCTCGCCATGCCGTCCTCGCCGGATGCGGGGCGCCTGTTTCCCGAATCCCGGGCCGGCGCGATGATCCGCTTTCACGCCGGTCTGGAACATATCGACGATCTGGTGGCGGATCTGGCTGCCTCCTTCGACACGGCGCGCGGGCGTTAAACGCAGAGAACGGCCCGCCCCCCTTCGCACAATACACGCTTAACCAAGGAGACCCACGGAAATGGGAACGAGTGTTTTTGACTCCGAGCTTTTGATGAATGCTTGGTCGACCGAAGAAATGCGTGGCGTTTTCAACGACCGCGCCCGCATGCAGGCATGGCTGGATGTCGAGGCCGCACTCGCGCTGGTGCAGGCCGATCTTGGCATGATCCCGCAAGAGGCGGCGACGGAAATCGCGGCGAAGTCCAACTACGAGGCCATCGACAAGGACCTGGTGCTGCATCACCTGAAGATCACGAAGCACCCGCTGGTGCCGACCGTGCGCGCGCTTGAAGCCGCCTGCGAGGGCGATGCCGGCGAATACGTGCACTACGGCGTGACCACGCAGGACGTCATGGACACCGGTCTCGTGCTGCAACTGCGCAAGGCGACCGAGATCATCCGCCGCGACCTGAAGATCCTCGCCAAGGACCTGATGCGCCTGAGCGAAGAGCACCGCAACACGCCGATGATGGGCCGCACGCTGTCGCTGCAGGCGCTGCCGGTCACCTTCGGCTTCAAGACCGCGATCTGGCTGTCGGAAATCGACCGCCATCTCGAACGTCTCGACGAAATGGAAAAGCGCGTCTTCGTCGGTTCCATCGTCGGTGCCGTGGGCACCAAGGCCTCTTTCGGGGCCAAGGCCGACGAGATGGAAAAGGCCGTGAACGACCGTCTGGGCCTCGGCACGCCGACGATTTCCTGGCAGGCTGCCCGTGACGGCTTTTTCGAACTGGGCTCGACCTTCGGCGGCATCAACGCGACGCTCAACAAGATCGGCAACCAGCTTCTCCTGCTGGCGCACAACGAATTCGACGAGATCGCGGAACCCTTCGGCAAGGGTCAGGTCGGCTCTTCCACCATGCCGCACAAGCGCAACCCGGCCGTGACGGAGAACTCTGTCACTGTCAGCAACACGCTGAAATCCAACATCAACATTCTTTCGGACATCACCAAGCACGAGCATGAGCGCGACGGGGCCGTCTGGAAGATGGAATGGAAGATCCTGCCCGAGATCTGCCTGATGCTCTCTGTCGTGCTCGACAACCTGAAATTCGTCTTCGCGGATATCGAGGTCAAGAAAGAGAGCATGCTGAAAAACCTCAACCTGCTGCGCGGCTATGCCCTGGCCGAGCGCGTGATGTTCGCGCTGTCCGACAAGATGGGCAAGCAGACCGCCCACGAAGAGGTCTACAGTGCCGCCATGCACGGGATCGAAAGCGACATCACGTTCCGCGAGGCGCTTCTGGCCAACGCGGAGATCCGCGAGGCGATTTCCGAGGCAGATCTCGACGCCCTTCTGGACCCGACCACCTATGTCGGCAGCGCCCCCGATCTTGTCGATCAGGCGGTGGCCAAGACCAGGGCCGGTGGCCGTATCTAACTGAAAGTAGAAGACAATGACCTATTCCCGGCAGATTTCCGATTTCATTTGCGCCCTTCGGTTCGACACCATACCGGAGCGCACCACGGTGCGTGCGCGACAACTGATGACCGATACGCTGGGGGTAGGTCTGGCGGGCACCCGCCATCCCAATTTCGCGGCTGCGCTCAAGGGCGTGGCCGCCATTCCCGGGACGGGAGGCGATCATCCGGTGATCGGGACCGACCGCCGCCTGACGGCGCCCTATGCCGCGCTGGTCAACGGGGTCGCCTGCCATGTGCTGGACTTCGACGACACCCATACCGCCTCTATCGTGCATGGCAGTGCCATTCTCACGCCGCTGGTGCTTGCCCTGGGTGAAGAGGTCCACGCCAGCGGGCCGGAGGTGCTGACCGCCTTCGTCGCAGGCTGGGAGGTCGCGGCGCGCGTGGGCATCGCCTCGGGCAACAGTTTCCACAACCGTGGCTTTCATTCGACCGCAATCGCGGGGATCTTCGGCGCGACGGTCGCGGCGGGCAAGCTGCTGGGCCTGACCGCCTGCCAGATGACCAATGCCCTGGGCCTGTGCGGCAGCCAGGCCGCGGGCATCACCGAGTTCCTGACCAACAATTCCGCCTCCAAGGGTTACCATGTGGGCTGGGCGGCGCGCACGGCGATGGAAATCGCCTACCTCGCCCGCGCCGGGGCAACCGGCCCCGCGACCGTCTTCGAGGGGGCGAACGGGCTGTTGTCCACCCATGGCCTGCCCGAGCTTTGCCGCCCCGAGGCGCTTGTGGAAGAGTTCGGGACGCGCTGGGAGACCGAGAATGTCTCGATCAAGCCCTATCCCTGCTGCCACTTCGCCCATGGCGCCCTTGATTGTGCCATCGCCCTGAAAGAGGACGGCATCACGCCGGACCGGATCGAGCGCGTGCACGCGATCATCGACGAGGTCGCGGCGGGCTTTGTCTGCAAGCCGATCGAAAGCAAATACGTGCCCAGCAACGCCTATGGCGCGAAGTTCAGCCTGCCCTATCTGGTCGGTCTGGGGCTGATCGACGGCGGGGCGGACCTGTCCTCGTTCAGCGACACCGCCATCGCCCGGAAGGAGCTTCTGGATGTGGCGCGCAAGGTCACCTACGAGGACGCCGAGAAGGGCACGACCGGCTTTCCCAAGTATTTCCCGGGCCATCTGGTCGTGACGCTGACCGACGGGCAGGTGATCGAGAAACGCGTGCCGATCAACCGGGGCAATCCCGATCTGCCGCTGAGCGACGACGAGGTGGCCGCGAAGTTCTACGGCAACGTCACGGGCATCCTTGGCGAGGCCCGCGCCAGAACGATCTTCGAAAAGCTCGTCGCCCTTGATAAGCTCAAGGAAATCACGGGGCTGACCCGTGAACTGATCGGCTGAACCACGGGAAAAGACCATGTCCGACCTCTCTCTTCACGGCGTCATCCCCTATCTTCCGACACCGGTGACCCCGGAGGGAGAGGTCGACCGTGCCGCCCTGTCGCGGCTTGTCGAGCATCTGATCGGGCAGGGGGTGCACGGCTTTGCGCCCCTCGGCTCGACCGGCGAGTTCGCCTATCTGGATGCCGCGCAGAAAGAGACCGTCGTGCGCACGGTGGTCGAGGCTGTGGACGGGCGGGTGCCGGTGATTGCGGGGGTCGCCTCGACCACCACGCGCGACGCGGTGGCACAGGCGCAGCGGTGGCGGGCCCTGGGCGCCGACGGCATCCTTGCCATCCTCGAGGCCTATTTTCCCCTCACGGACGCGGGCGTCGAGGCCTATTTCACCGCCATCGCGGATGCGACGGACGCGCCCGTGACGCTTTACACCAACCCGAACTTCCAGCGCAGCGACCTGAGCCTTCCGGTGATCTCGCGGCTGTCGCATCACCCCAATATCCGCTACATCAAGGACGCCTCGACCAATACGGGGCGCCTTCTGAGCATTCTCAACCGCACCGAGGGGCGGCTTGGCGTCTTTGCCGCCTCGGCGCATATCACGACCGCGGTGATGCTGATCGGCGGGCTGGGGTGGATGGCCGGACCGTCCTGCGTCGCGCCGCGTCAGAGCGTAGAGCTTTACGCGCTGTGCAAGGCGGGGAAATGGGACGCCGCCATGGATCTCCAGCGCCGCCTGTGGTCCCTGAACGAAAGTTTCGCCCGCTTCAATCTGGCGGCGGCGATCAAGGCGGGCCTGCGGCTTCAGGGGTTCGACTGCGGCGATCCATTGCCGCCGCAGCGCTCTCTGGACGCCGCCGAAATCGACCAACTCAAGGATGCGCTCTCTCTGATCGGCGCAATGTAGGACAAGGAGAACACCATGATCGAACGGATCGAAACCGGCCAGCGCATGAGCAAGATCGTCAAGCACAACGGCGTGGCCTACCTTTGTGGGCAGGTCGGCGCGGGCGACACCGTGGCCGAACAGACCCGGGACTGCCTGTCGCGCGTCGACGCCCTGCTGGAAAAGGCCGGATCGTCGCGCGAGCATATCCTGCAGGCGATCGTCTGGCTGTCCGACATGGCCGATTTCGACGAGATGAACGCGGTCTGGGACGCCTGGGTGCCCGAGGGCCACGCCCCCGCGCGGGCCTGCGGCGAGGCGAAACTGGCGCGCGATGTGCTGAAGGTCGAAATCATCGTGACCGCCGCAATCCTGGACTGATCCCGCCGGGGACCGGTCCCGGCAGGGAAAGCCGCCTGTCACATGTCTGGCAGAAAGGCGGGGGGCTCGATCTCAGAGCCTTCCGCCCTGCGGCGGTCGCGCGCGCGACGCCCAAGGCCGTAGATTTTTCGCATGTCATGATGTACCCTCCGGCGCAATCCGAGAGGAAAGCCACGAAAGCGCCTGCATGCCAAACAGGCCTGCGGACCGCACGAGGTTCTGGTCATAGCCTCCCCTTTGCCTGCGCGTCGGGGGTGCGCCAGCAAGGATACTCGATGTGACTGCCCTGCCTCCGATCTTCGGTTTCAAGGCCATGAACCGGCGGCAAAGCGCCCGTGCTGATCGGGCGCGCCGCGATATCCTCATCAGCCGCGTCTCCTGCCTGCGTTTCGCGGCGGAAGCCGATCCCGAACCGGCGGTCCGCCCGGCCCGGCTGAACGCGACCGGTGCCGAAGGCGCCCATGCCCGGCCCGCCCATAGGGGCGCTGCGGCGGCAGCGGTTCCGCTCTTTCCTCGCCGCGACGGACGAAGCCTGACCGGCACCCGGGCGACAGCGCGGGTCTCCGTTGACGAGGCGATCCGGGGCATGCATGCGGCTTTCGCAATTCCCATCAACGGTCGGGGCGGCGGCCGCATCGGGTTCTGACGGGCCGCGCGACCGCCACGGGGCCGGGCCATTTCGAAGAAGGAGACGACGCATGCGTATCATCAAGGGCCTGATCCTGCTGTGGATCGCACTGGCCCCCGGCATCCTCGGCGCCCAGACCACGGTGGAAAAGCGCGTGACCTTCGCGCCCGGCACCTCGGGGGCGACAATCAGCGACCGCCTGCGCGGCTACGAAAGCATCGACTACCTGCTTGGCGCCAGCGCCGGGCAGACCATGACCATCGAATTTACCCCCAGCAATCCTTCGGCCTATTTCAACCTGCTGGTGGGCAACGATCCGGCGGCGATCCACATCGGGTCGACCTCGGGCAACCGGTTCAGCGGCACTTTGCCCGCGTCGGGGGATTACCGCATCCGGGTGTTCCTGATGCGCAATGCCGCGCGGCGCGACGAGACCACCGACTACACGCTGCGGGTGTCCATCGGCGGCGCGGCGGCGCAGGCTCCGGCGCGGCAGCCAGACTATGCCGACGGGCTGTCGGGCGGGCCGGACTGGTGGCAGGTCACCGGGCTTTCGGCGGGCGACACGCTGAACGTGCGGTCGGGGCCGGGCACCGGCTACGCGGTGGTGGGCAAGCTTGCCAGCGGCGACCGGGTGCGGAACATGGGGTGCCGGATGAACGGCCAGACCCGCTGGTGCCAGGTCGAATTTGCCGGCGATCAGCCGCTGACCGGCTGGGCCGCCGGGCGCTATCTGCGCGAAGCGGCGGCCCCCGACGCCCGTCAGCGGCCCTCGCCCGAGGCGCGCGGCCTTGTCCCCTGCGCACAAAGCGCGGGCCAGCCGATGGGCAGCTGCCCCTTCCGCGTCTCGCGCGGGACCGACGGCACCGCAAGCGTCTGGATCACCTTGCCCGGCGGCGGCGAGCGTTATCTCGATTTCCGCAGCGGTCAGCTGGTGGGCAGCGACCCCGGTCGCAGCGTCAGCCAGAGCCGCACCTCGGACCTGAGCGCGATCCTGGTGGACGGGGCCGAGCGCTACGAGATCCCCGACGCGGTGCTTTACGGCGGCTGATCCCGCCGAGCGCCCCTTCTGGGATCACAGCAGACCACCCCAGGTTCGCGACGCCGATCCGCACCACGGTCCGGACCGGGTTCATGGTGGGGTTTCCGACCGGGACGGCCCTCGCGCTCCCTCGGGTGGTCAGGCTGGCACGGATGGCTGGCGGTGGCCTGTCCCCCATGTTGGCCGACCGGCTGACCAGGCAGCTGGCCGCGGGCACCGCCACCGCCGGGGCAGGGCGGCCGGGGTCGCGTCGGCCTTTCGGAGCGGTCTTCGCCTGTTTTCCCGGTGACATGGGGCGAGTGTCGCACGGTTGTCGCATTGTTGCGGTATCGGGCGGAAATGGTTTCTTGAATGGTCTCTTGGGGGGCGTCTTGCCCGTAGTCGGCGATCAGATAGCGGCTTTGCCGATGCGCTGGGACGCAGGGGACAGGGTCAGGGTGCTGATGGTGACCTCGCGCGATTCCGGGCGCTGGGTCATGCCCAAGGGCTGGACGATGGACGGCGAGAAGCCCTGGGACGCCGCCGCCATCGAGGCGCTGGAAGAGGCCGGGGCGCGCGGGCATATCGGCAGCGAGGAGCTGGGCCAGTACCGCTATGGCAAGGTCATGCCGGATGGCCGCGTCGTGCCTTGCCTCGTCCGGGTCTATCCGCTGTTCGTCGACACCCTGCTGCGCAACTGGAAGGAACGCGGCGAGCGCAAGCGCAAGTGGTTCTCGCCCAAGGCCGCGTCGAAGCGGGTGGCCGAGCCGGAACTGGCGGCGCTTTTGCTGTCCATCCACGACCGACCGCAGAAACAGCCGGTGATCCGCGAATTGCTGAAGAGCTACCGGTAGGGCGGCGCGGTCATCGGGCCGCCGATCTGGGAGCTTTGCGGAATTGATCGCGTCAAAGCGGGGCTTTCGACCCGGGCGGGCACGCGCGACGGCGGCACCGGGCCAAGCGTTTTGCCCGCAATCTGGGGCGCCGCGCCGCCTGCGCGAGGCCGGGACAGCCAGTCGGGGCAGCGGGGCTTCGGTCCCAGGCGGGGCGGGGCAGGCGCTCAGGCCTTCTGAAACCGCCCGTAATCGCCCGCGCTGAACACCAGCGGATGGCCGTCGCGCGTCGTCACCCGCGAGACCTGCCCGATCACCACCGAGTGGTCGCCGGCGTCATGGATCGCAACCTGCCGACACTCGAAGCGCGACAGGCAGCCGTCCAGCATCGGCACGCCATGCTGGTTGTAGGTCCAGTCGTAGCGCCCGAAGGCAACCCCGTCGCGGGCGAAGTCGAAGCACAGGTCGACCTGTTCGGCGCCCAGCACATGGATCGCGAAGAACTCGGCCTGAACATAGAACGGATGCCGCGTCGACCGTTTCGCCGGGGACCAGAGCACCAGCGGCGGGTCCAGGGAGACGCTGGAAAAGCTGTTGGCGGTGATGCCCAGCGGTCCCTCGGGGGTCGCGCAGGTGATCACCGTCACACCGGTTGCGAAGCGTCCCAGCGCGTCTCGAAAGCTGCGGGGGTCCGCTTCTGCCGGGTCGAATGTATGGGGCATTGCGGTCATGTCCGGGCCTCGGGGCGGCGCGTGGCCGAGGGCGTTGATGTGTCGTTCAAACCTTGTCTCCCTGTCCATGGGCGCGCGTGCCGCACGGGCGATCCGGGCCGGATCGTTGCTTTCCGACTACAGGTAGAATGCGGCCACGATGCGCCAAGAGCCGGGCAATCGCAACCGTCGCGGCATCCGGGTCACGGTCGGCACCCGGAACCGCGCCGCTTTATGCGGCGTCCGGTGCTGCGGTGCAAGGGCCTGCGGTCGCCGCGCGGGTCACACCGTCACGCCTGCGCCGGGCAGGCGGCGCCGCCAGCGACGGGGCTGCGGGCCGTCGGGTCTTTCGATGCACCCGCACATGCGCAGCGGGCAGGGCGGCGGCCCGGGCGCAGGGCAGGGGCGGCGCTGTGCATCAGCGCCGTTCTCCGGCGGCCAAGGGGGTCGCGGGCGGGCCGTCGGGCAGGCGCCCGTAGGCCTGCGGCAGCGAGCAGGTCGCCATCTGCGGCAGCACGCGCGTTCCGAAGTGGCGGCATTCGTCCAGGTGCGGATAGCCCGAGAGGATGAAGGCCCGGATGCCCATGTGGCGGTACTCTTCGAGTTCCGACAGAACCTGGTCGGTCGAGCCGACGATGGCCGCGCCGCAGCCGGATCGTGCCCGCCCGATACCCGTCCAGAGGTGCCGCTCGACATAGCCGTACTGGTCCGCCAGCTCGCGCGCGCGGGCCTGATGCGCGACACCCAGCGAACCGCTGTCCAGCGCCCGCTCGCGGATCAGGCGGCCCATCTCGTCATCAAGCCGCGAGGTGATGTGTTCGGCCCATTCGCGGGCCTCGGCCTCTGTGTCGCGGACGATGACATGCACGCGCAGCCCGTAGTCCAGCGTCCGCCCGTGGCGCCGGGCCACCGCGTTCACCGCCTTCATGCGCTCGGCGATCTGCGCCTTGGGTTCGGGCCACATCAGGTAGACGTCGCAATGCTGGCCGCACAGCTCCAGCGCGTCGGGGGAATAGCCGCCGAAATACAGCAGCGGCCCGCCGCTCTGCCATGGCCGGGCCGGATCGGTGGGCAGCCCGCTGAAGCGGTAGTGCTCACCCGCGTAGTCGATGGTGTCGCGGGTCCAGGCCTGTTTGAGGATCTCCACCACCTCGCGCGAGCGCTGGTAGCGCAGGGCGCTTTCGGCGGTCTCGCCCGGGAAGTCGCTGCTGATCACGTTCACCGTCAGGCGGCCTTCCAGCATGTGGTCGAGCGTCGCCAAGGTGCGCGCCAGCATGATCGGCTGCATCTCTCCGCAGCGCACGGCGGCCAGCATGGCGATCCGGTCGGTGATCGGCGCGCAGCCCGCGACAAAGCTCAGCGTGTCCTGCCCGACCTGGTAGGACGAGGGGCACAGGATATTGCGAAAGCCCTGCCGTTCGGCCTCTTGCACGATGGCCGAACAATGCGCGAAGGACGACCGCAGCCGCCCGTCCGGCACGCCAAGGAATTCGTAATCGTCCGAACACAGGGCCGCGAACCAGCTGACCTCGACGGCGTCCAGATCGGCAGAGGTGATGGGCACGACGGTCATGGCGCCTCCGTGACTTGATTTCCTCTTGCGTAGCAGGCGCGTTCATGTAGATCAATACTGTATCAATTTCAGGGAGTCCCTATGCGGAACCGTCACGCGCTGCCCATCTACCTGCAAATCAGCGAAATGCTGATCCGCGAAATCAATGCCGGGCGGTTGCAGGACGGAGAACGCCTGCCGCCCGAACGGGTCTATGCCGAGCGTCTGGGCATTTCCGTCGGCACGCTGCGCAAGGCGCTGGAGGATCTGACCGAGAAGGGCCTGCTGGAGCGTGTCCACGGATCGGGCAACTATATCAGGGCGCAGGCGGACGTGCAGTCGGTTTATGCCTTTTTCCGCGTCGAATTGCTGGAGGGCGGGGGGCTGCCGACCGCCGAGCTTCTGTCCATCGACCGGGTGGCGAAGCCCGAGGACCTGCCGCCCTTCGGTTCCAGCGCCGAGGCCCATCGCATCCGCCGCCTGAGGCGGCTGAACGGCAGGCCCGCCATCCTGGAAGAGATCTGGCTGGATGGGGCTTACACGGACCGGATCGAACGGCGCGACCTGTCGGAATCGCTCTACCGTTTCTACCGAGAGCGGCTGGACCTGTGGATCACCCGCGCCGAGGACCGCATGAGCCTGCTGCCCGTCCCCGACTGGGCGCCCGATGCCTTCGGACCGCGCCCCGGCGCGCCCTGCCTTTGTGCGACGCGGGTCAGCTTTGCGCGGGACGGCGCGCGGGCCGAGGTGTCCCGCGGTTGGATCGACACCGAGGTGGCGACCTATGTGGCGCGGCTGAAATGACAGCGGGGGCGCTGCGCTACGGCGTCATCGGCTGCGGCATGATGGGGCAGGAGCACCTGCGCAATATCGCCCTGTTGCCCGGCGCGCGGGTCGCCGCGATCGTCGAGCCGGATGCGGATATGGCGGCCATCGCGGCCACCCTGGCCCCCGGCGCCGTGCTGTGCCCGGACCTGGCCGCGCTTCTTGATATAGAGGGCCTTGACTGCCTGTTGATCGCCAGCCCCAACCACTGCCACGTCGCGCAGCTGGAAGAGATCGCGCGCCGCCGTCCGCTGCCGGTGATGGTGGAAAAGCCGCTGTACATCTCCGAGGCAGAGGCGGCGCGGGTCGCGGCGCTGGACCTGCCGGTCTGGGTGGCCATGGAATACCGCTACATGCCCGCCATCGCGCGCTTTCTGGACCGGATCGACGCGGTCACCGGCGGCGCGACGATGCTGACGATCCGCGAGCACCGCTTTCCCTTCCTGCCCAAGGTGGGCGGCTGGAACCGCTTCAACCGCTACACCGGCGGCACGCTGGTCGAGAAATGCTGCCATTTCTTCGACCTCATGCGGCTGGCTTTGAAGTCCGACCCGGTGCGGATCATGGCCAGCGGCGGCCAGATGGTGAACCATCGCGCCGAACGCTACGGCGACGCGGTGCCCGACATCTGGGACAGCGCCTATGTCATCGTCGACTTCGCCAGCGGCGCCCGCGCCATGCTGGAGCTGTGCATGTACGCCGAGGGCAGCCGATTTCAGGAGGACCTGTCGGCCTGCGGCCCGGCAGGCCGGATCGAGGCGCGCGTGCCCGGCCCGGCGCGGTTCTGGCCCCCGGCGCTGGGGCCTTCGCCGCTGGCCGAGGTCGAGGAAAGCCCGCGCCAGCCGCCCGGTCCGCAGGTCACCCGGCTGCCGCTGGACCCGGCGCTTCAGGCGGCGGGCGACCACAATGGCGCGACCTTTCACCAGCACCGGGCCTTTGCAGAGGCGCTGCGGGGGCGTGGCCCGTGGTCGGTGTCCCTGAGCGATGGCGCATGGGCTGTACGCATGGGTCTTGCGGCACAACGTGCGGTAGAGACGGGGCAGGTCGCGTACATCCATTGAGGCATGTTTGCGCTGTCTTTGCCGCAAATATGCCACAGAATTCCCTGAATGCGGCGCGGATGGGGCGAATATCCCCGTTTCCAGCGCAGCGTGACAGGTTCCATCTAGAGAATGTGTCGGAATTCGGGTAGGTTCGACCCCGAGCAAAACAGCCCAAAAAAAATTATGGGCGCAGAGGCAGAGCGGTATTTTTATATGAACGCGATCAATTTCGTGATCCGTACCCCTGTGGGTGCGGTCGAGCATGGTTTCGTGGGTGGAAGCGATCGGGCATTTCTGATCGAAGCCGGGTCCGGAAACGACATTTCCCTGAACGTGGCGCAGTCCGATCTGCGCGGCTACGACCGGGCGGCCAATGACCTTTTGATCACCCTTGCCGATGGCCGCGTCATCGTGCTGGAGGGCTATTTCGACGCTGCGGGCACCGCCGGGGCCAGCCGCTTTTTCGTCAGTTCCAACGGGGTCCTGAACGAAGTCGGCTTCATCGAGGCCGAGGGCGGGGCGTTGTTCGCGCAATACGGGCCGGGCGAGACATGGGGCAAGTGGAGCTCCCTGGACGACCTGATCTTTGTCGACGAGCCGATGGTCTCGGCGGATGTGCCCTATACCGGCGAAGAGGAAGAGGTCAGCATGCTGGCGCCCGGGCTGCTGGGCGGGGCGGGGCTTGGGGTCGGCGGCATGGGCGCAGGTGCCGCCGCTGCCGCCGGCGGTGCCCTGCTGCTGGGGCGCGGCGGCGATGATGATGGCGGCGGCGGTGGCGATGACGCCGTGGTCGGTGGCGATGACACCGTGGGTGGCGGCGACGATACCCTGGGCGGCGGCGACGATACCCTGGGCGGCGGCGACGATACCCTGGGCGGTGGCGACGATACCTTGGGCGGCGGCGACGACACCCTGAGCGGTGGCGATGACACCGTGGGTGGCGGTGATGACACCGTGGGCGGCGGCGACGATACCTTGGGCGGTGGCGATGACACCCCGGGCGGTGGCAATGACACCCTGGGCGGTGGCGACGATACCCTTGGCGGCGGTGATGATACCCTGGGTGGCGATGATACCGTGGGTGGCGACGACACCCTGGGCGGCGGTGATGACACCGTGGGAGGCGACGAGACCCTGGGCGGCGGCGACGACACGCCCTGGATCGCTCCGACCGTCGATGATTCCGAGGGCAGCCATGTGATTGCTGGCGGCGACGACCCGGCGATCGTGATTTCGGGCACCGGCAATCCGGGCTCTGTGGTCGACGTCACCATCGGCGGCGAGACCGTGACCGTGGTGGCCGACCCGGACCGCACATGGGAGGCGGTCTTTGACGGCGACGATTTCCCGCCCGATGGCGACTACGATGACATCGACGTGGTGGTGACCGATCCCGGCGGCACCGTGACCGAGCTTGACGGCCCCTCCTTCACCATCGACACCACGCCCCCGGCGCTGGGCCTTGAACAGGGCTTTGTCTCGACCGGCGATCTCTTCAACGCGGCCAGCCACGCGGGTGGCGTCGCCCTGTCCGGCACCGGAGAGCCCGGCGCCGCGCTGACCGTCACCCTGGGCGAGACGACGCAGACCGTCACGGTGTCCGACGGCGGCGCATGGGGCGTCAGGTTCGACGACACCGTGTGCCCGCCGGGCGAATATACCGCCGATGTGACGATCAGCAGCAGTGATGCCTATGGCAACACGACAACCGTCACCGATGCCGTGCAGATCGATACCCTCAACAGGCTGGATCTGACAGAGCTGCCCCTGACCGGGGACGACCTGATTTCCGCGGTCGAGCAGGCGGGCGGCGTGACGCTGACCGGAACCGGCCAGACCGGCGCCGCCATCGTGGTCACCGCAGAGGGCCAGGACTACGCCACCACGGTCGGTGCGGACGGCGCGTGGAGCGTCGTTCTGGACGCCCTGCCCGAAGGCACCTACGACACGGTCGCGTCCGTCACATCCACCGATCCGGCGGGCAATGTCACGACGGTGGACCACAGCTTCATCGTCGACACCCAGATCGCACTGTCGGTCGAAACGGAAACTGTCGGGGGCGACGGCGTGGTGAACGCGGCAGAGCGCGCCGATGGCGTGGTGCTGACCGGGCAGGCAGAGCCGGGCTCTGTCGTCACCGTCACCGCGAACGGCGCGCAACACGCGGCCAGGGTGGCCGAGGATGGCGCATGGTCCGTGACGCTGCCCACCGGCGATGTCCCCGAGGGCGAGACCGCGATGGAGATTGCCGCCACCGCCACCGACGCCGCCGGGAACGTGGCGACGGTCACCGGCAGCATCGCCATCGACACCGAAACCAATGTCACGGTGATGACCGAAACGGTCGGGGGCGACGGCGTCGTCAATGCCGTCGAGCGGTCGGATGGCGTGACCCTGACCGGCACGGCGGAACCCGGCAGCACCGTCACCGTGACGCTGGGCAGCGTGACCCGGACCGCCACGGTTGCCCCGGAGGGGTCCTGGACGGCGGCGTTCTCGGTCGCCGAGATCCCGGCCGGCGAACGCAGCCTGACCGTCACGGCGACCGCCACCGACCCGGCAGGCAATGTCGAGACCGCCTCGGGCAGCGTCGACGTGGACACGCTGGTGCGGAACCTCACGCTGGGTGGCACGCCGGGCGGCGCAGACGGCGTGGTCAACGCGCTCGAGGCGAAGGCGGGTTTTGCCCTGACCGGCGTGGTTGAAGCGGGATCGACGGTATCGGTCACGCTGGGCGGGGTGGCGCATGTGGCCACGGTCGATTCCGCGGGCAACTGGACGGTGGACATTCCCGCCGGGTCCATCCCCGAGGGCACGCTGGACGCGCCGCTGCTGGTCGAGGCGACGGATGCGGCAGGCAACACCCGCAGGCTGACCGACAGCATCACGATCGACACGGATGCCCCGGATGCGCCGGGCTGGACCGGCTATGGCCGCGACGGCGCGGGCGTGGACCTGATCCGCACCGAGATTTCGGAGGATACGGTCTTTCTGGGACAGGTGACCGACCCGGCGGGCAGGCCGCTGGTGACGGCGGTGGATGTCAGCAGCAGCGACGACATTCCGGGGATCGGCCAGACCTATATCAACCTCGACGGCCATGTGGCCGATGGCACGCATCTTGTGCTGGCGGCCACCGATGCGGCGGGCAACACCACCGGCAGCTATCTTGTGACCGACGATCCCAGGACCAACGATGTCCTGATGTCCGACGACATCGCCGAGGCGCTGTCCGGCTATCAGGTCGACACCATCGACCTGCATTTCGCCGAAGACAGCCAGCTGACCATCACCGAGGCGCAGATCATGGCGCTGTCTTCCACCACCGACACCGTGACGGTGCGCGGCGGGCCCGACGACAGCGTCACGATCACCGGCGCCGAGGCCGAGGGCACGAAGGAGGTGGAGGGCACCACCTTCAACGTCTTCTCGCTGGGCGATGCGACGCTGCTGATCGAGGACGAGATCGCCGCCGTGACCGGGGTGGTCTGACAGGCACAGCGTCCGGAGGCCCGGCAGAACCGGGCCCCGGATCCCGATAACCATAAAACGCGCCGTAACGGGGGCACGACATGAGCAGACGCAGGCGGAGCCTGGGCTTGATCGTCACTTTGGCGATGCTGCCCGGATGCATGAAGGAGATGGCCGAGGGCACGGTCAGCCGGTTCAGGGGACCCGACCCGGCGCCCCTGGCCAGCGCGGCCCAGGCGCAGCCCGCCGTGACCCGGCCCTCGCAGGCCTCCGAGATCATACACGCCCTGCAACTGCGTCCCTCCGCCATCGAGCCGGGCACGCCCTATGCGCGGGTCGCCGATGCCGTGATCGCCTCGGACGCCCGCGTGGCAGAGGCGGAATTGCGCGTCGCGCAACTGCGCGCAGAGGCGGCGGCGAAGAACTGGATGCCGCGGTTCGGGCCGCGCGTCTCGCTGGAGTCGCTGGGCGCCTTCGTGGCGGAACTGGTCATCAACCAGGTGCTCTTCGACAACGGGCGCAGGGTGGCGGAGCGCGATCTGGCCAAGGCCAATGTCGAGATCGCCGCCGTTGCCCTTGTCGAGGACGGCAACAGGCGGGTGGGCGACGCGCTGTCTCTGTACCTGACCGCGCAGCAGAACCGTGACCTTGCGGCGCATCTGCGGGGCGCTCTGCAAGAGATGGGCCATTTCGAATGGGTCATCCTCGAGCGCGTGAAGGGCGGTGTTTCGGACATGTCCGACCTCAACGTGGTGCGGCAAAAGCTGGCCTCGATGCGGGCCCGGTCCGGCGAGGCGCAAGAGGCCGCGGCGGTGGCGCTTGCGGAACTGAACGCCATGTCAGCACGCCCGCTGGCAGAGCTGTCCGGCATCGGCGGCCTGCGTGACCCGGGCGCCGGAGAGGCGCTGGGCGTGCTGCGAGCCCGGGCCGAACGCGAACGCACCATCGCCGAGGCGAAGATCGCCCGCGCCGGGCACCTGCCGGGCCTTGCGGCGACCGGCGCGCTTGGCCGTGACGGGCGGGTCACCGGCGGGCTGGAACTGACTACGGATTCGCTGTTTTCGCTGGGGACCATGGCAGAGTTCGAAGCCATCGAGGCGACACGGGTCAGCGCCGACCGCAGGGTGGGCGAGGCCCGCGAGGTGGCCGCGCGCCAGATCCAGTCGCAGCGTATCCAGCGCGACGCGTACCGGCGGCAAGGGCAGGAGGCGGCTGTCCTGACCGCTCAGGCCAGGACGAACCTCGACCTGTTCCGGGCGCAATACGAGGGCGGTCAGCGACAGGTCATGGATGTGGTTGGCGTCTACGAGATCTACGCCACCGCCCTGGAGGCCGAGATAGACCTGCGCTACAAGGCCGCCCGCGCGACGCTGGAACTGGCCCGCCTGCAAGGCGCGCTGGCCGAGGGGGCACGCCTGTGACGCAGGGCCTCCGGGGCATGGCCGGTCGCGCGGGGGCGGCGCTGCGCATGGTGCCGGTGCCCGCCGACAGTGTGGCGCAGGCGCCGCGCCATTCCGACCGGGCGCGGTCCCGGGCCGCGCTGATCCGGGTGCTGGCCGGGCGTCTGGGGGTCGAGGCGCGCAGCCCCGACGTGCTGGAGGCCCTGACCCGCAACGCCGGACCGAACGACAGTTTCGACGGCGATGCTCTGAAGGCCGGGGCCGAGGCAGCCGGGCTTCTGGCGCGGGTGCAGGATGTGCCGTTGCTGGAGGCCGCCGACTGGCCTGCGCTGGCGCTGATGACGAACGGGCAGGCGGTGCTGGTTCTGGCGCGCGACGGCGACTGGCTGACGATCTACGACGAGACCACCGCCTCGCGGCAGGCCGAGGTCGGGCTTGCGGAGTTCCGCGGCCCCTTCGCGGGGCAGGTGGTCCGGGCCGAGGCGCCGGTGCAGATGCTGGCCGAGATCCACGCCAGCGCCGAGGCGGAACAGCACTGGTTCTGGGGCCAGTTCGCGCCCTTCCGCCGGGCCTTTGGCGAGGTGGCGCTGGGGTCTTTGGTGGCGAACCTTCTGGCAGTCTCGGTGGCGCTGTTCAGTCTTCAGGTCTACGACCGGGTGATCCCGCACCAGTCCGAGGCGACGCTTTGGGTGCTGGCGGCGGGCGCCGCGCTGGCGCTGCTGATGGAAGGTTTCCTGAAGGTCGCGCGCTCGCGGCTGCTGGACGGGGCAGGGCGGCAGATCGAAATGGGCGCGCAGCGTCTGCTGATGGGGCGGCTGCTGGGCATGCGGTCGGATCTGGCCGGACGCTCACCCTCGCAATTGTTCTCGGCGATGCGCGACTTCGGCTCGGTGCGCGAGTTCTTCACCGCCTCGACCGTGGGGGCGATGGCGGACATCCCCTTCATCTTCGTCTTTCTCGCGCTGGTCTGGTCGATTGCCGGATCGGTGGTCTGGGTGCTGATCGCGGGCGGCATCCTGATGGTCGTGCCGGGTTTCCTGATGCAGCGCCGCATGATCCGGCTGACCAGGGAAATGCAGGGTGCCTCGACCCGGCAGGCGCGGCTGCTGATGGAGGCGGTGGGCGACCTCGACACCATCAAGACGCAGCGCGCCGAGGCCCGGTTTGCGCGGATCTGGGAAGAGCTGACCGCCGTGCAGGCGCTGAAAAGCTCGGACCAGCGGCGGCTGGCGGCCTCGCTGACCTTCTGGAGCCAGGGCCTGCAACAGGCGACCTATGTCTGTGCCGTGATCACCGGGACCTATCTGGTCTTCGCCGGAGAGTTCACCGTGGGCAGCATCCTCGCCGTCGGCATCCTGTCCTCGCGCACGCTGGCCCCGCTGACGCAGCTGTCCGGCATCCTCGCGCGCTGGGGCAACGTCAGGGCGGCGCTCGACGGTCTCGACGGGCTGGCGGGCGTGGCGCAGGACCGGGCGCCCGCGCGCAGCTACCTGCGGCGCGAAAAGCTGGAAGGCCGCTTCGAGGTGCAGGGCGCCACTTTCCGCTACGACCCCGAGGGCGCGCCGGCGGTGGATCTGCAGAACCTCGTGATCCAGCCGGGGCAGGTGCTGGCGGTGCTGGGCGCCAACGGGTCCGGCAAGTCGACGCTACTGAAGATGCTGACGGGGCTCTATGCGCCCGCCTCGGGCAAGGTGCTGGTGGACGGCACCGAGATGGGCCAGATCGAGCCGCGCGACCTGCGACGGTCGATCGGCTATCTGGGGCAGGAGGTGCGGCTGTTTCAGGGCACCCTGCGCGACAACCTGAACCTGTCGATGCTGGAGCGCGACGACGGGCGGCTGTATCAGGCGCTGGATTTCGCCGGGCTGGGTCCCTTCGTGAAGGTCCATCCCAAGGGGCTGGATCTGGATATCCGCGACGGCGGAGAGGGGCTGTCGGTGGGGCAGCGCCAGAGCATCGGCTGGGCGCGTCTGTGGTTGCAGGACCCGGAAATCTGCCTGCTGGACGAACCCACCGCCGCGCTGGACCAGACGCTGGAAAAGACGCTGATCTCGCGGCTCGAAGGCTGGCTGGCCGGGCGGACGGCGGTGATCGCCACGCACCGCGTGCCGATCCTGCAACTGGCCTCGCGCACGCTGATCCTTGCAAACGGGCGGCTGGCGGTGGACGGGCCGCGCGATCGGGTGCTCGACCACCTGCGCAGCACGCAGGGGGCCGCCTGAGATGGGCGCGGGGTCCGGCATCCCGCGTCTCGGCCCGGTCGTGGGCCTGTCGGCACTGAGGGGCCATGATCTGCGCGGCGCGCCGGTGGCCCGCGCCATGGCCCCTTGCCGCGTCCTCCGGTTCGTCCCGGTGCCGGGCGCGGGGCAAGTGCTGCGCCCAAAGCCGTCGCGGAGGCCTTCCAGATGACCCTGAGCACCACCGACCTGACCGCCCAGTTGGGCGCCCGGATGCGCGGGCCGTCGCTGACCGTCTGGCTTTGCGCCGCGACCGTTCTGGCCTTCCTCCTCTGGGCCTCGATGGCCTGGCTGGACGAGATCGTGCGCGGCGACGGAGAGATCATCAGCAGCTCGCGCCCCCAGATCATCCAGAACCTCGAAGGCGGCATCCTCTCCGAGCTGCTGGTGAAGGAGGGCGACGAGGTGCTGCGCGGCGATATCCTTGCCCGCCTGCACGGCACGCAGTTCCGGTCGTCGGTGGACGACCTGCAGGACCAGATCACCGCCCTCGAGATCCGCCGCCTGCGGCTCGAGGCCGAACTGGCGGGGGCTTCGGTCGTCGAAGTCCCCGCGCCTTTGGCAGAGCGGTCGCGTGAGCTGGTGGTCTCGGAACAGGCGCTTCTGGCGGCGCGGCAGTCGGACTACCTGTCCCGGCGCGCGGGCGCGAAACGGGTTCTGGAACAGGCCGCGTCCGAGCGCAGCCTGATGGAGAACCTGCTGGACAAGAAGGTGGTGGCGCTGATCGAGGTGACACGCGCCCGCAAGGCCCATGCCGATGCCGAGAAAGCCTTTGACGAGATCGTGACGCAGACCGAACTGGGCCGGGCCGAGGAGTATTCCGAGACGCTCAGGGAACTGGCGACGCTGCGGCAGAACCTGAAGGCCTCGCAGGATCAGCTGAACCGCACGGTGCTGACCTCGCCGATGCACGGGGTGGTGAACACGCTGTCGGTGACGACCATCGGCGGCGTCGTGCGCCCGGGCGAAGAGATCATGCAGATCATCCCCATGGACGACGAGCTGTTCGTCGAGGCGCGGGTCCGCCCCGAGGATATCGCCAATATCCGCCCGGGGCAGGAGGCGACGGTGAAACTGTCGGCCTATGACTACACCATCTACGGCACGCTCAAGGGCCGGGTTGACGTGATCTCGGCGGATACCTTCAAGGACGAGCGCCGCCCCGAGAACCAGCCGCACTACAAGGTGACGGTCCGCGTCGACCTGAACGACCTGAGCGACCGGCAGGCCGCGATGGAAATCCGCCCCGGCATGCAGGCACAGGCGGAACTGCACACCGGCGAGAAGACAGTGCTGCAATACCTGCTGAAGCCGCTCTACAAATCGCGCGAGGCCTTCCGTGAGCCCTAGGGGGGGGGGCTGACGTGCCGGTTGGGGCGGAAAGGGCGCAGAATGGCGCAGTGACAGGGGCGCGAATCTGCGCTAGGTCACCGGGCAAACGCAAATCACGGGACTTGGGACCATGGCAGAACACAAGCACGGCTCGATGGACATCACCGTCCAGGAAAAGACCTTCGAGGGCTTCATCAGTTTCACCATCCGCGCGATGATCGTGATCCTGTGCCTGGTGATCTTCATGGCGGTCTTCAACGCCTGACGCCACGCGCGCGGCGGGGCAGGATTGCCACAGGCCGCGCGCTTCTTCCCGGGATGACGCATTCGTGCCTTGGGTCCGGCGCTGTGCCGCGCGACCCTGCCCGGGAATTATAGACATGACAGGGGTGGACCTATGACGATCCGCGCGCTCTTCGCGGCCCTTGCCTGCGCCGTTCTGGTGTCGGGCTGCGCCGGCAATGTGTCGGGGCCGAACGCCACCGCGGAAGAGGCGGCGCGCGCCGCCTATCGCCACGACGGCCCGTCCGAGATCACGCTGTACACGATGATCAACAACCGCAGCGACTCGGGCGCTCATACGGCGATGATGATCAATGCACCCTCGCAGCGGGTGGTCTTCGACCCCGCCGGGTCCGTGCGCTTCCAGAGCGTGCCAGAGATCGACGATGTCCTCTACGGCATCACACCCGAGGTCGAGGAGGTCTTTGAAAGCGCCCATGCGCGCGAGACCTATCGCGTGCGCATCCAGAAGACGACCGTGGCGCCCGAGGTGGCGGAACGCGCCCTTCAGCTGGTGCAGGGCCACGGTGCCGTGCCTGCCGCGCAGTGCAGCAAGGCGACCTCTGGCATCCTGCGGCAACTGCCGGGATTCCAGAACATCGGGTCGCAATGGTATCCCAACAAGCTTGCCGATGACTTCTCTCGCCTGCCCGGCGTCACGGAACGGGTGCGCCGCGAGATGGACGACGACGACAAGAGCCTTGCGGTGAAGGCCTATGAAGAGCGCAAGCGGAACGCGCGGCTGGCCCTTACCGCAGAGGGGTGAGGGTAGGGCGGACCCGTCCGCAGCCTTCATGAAAGGCTAACGGGTTTCCCCCTCCCGACCGCCCTCTACAGTCGGGCGATTCGGTGAACATCCGGTTGAAAGCTGTGTCCCGCGCGGGCCGCGTGTCGGCGCCGGGGGCAGCCCTTGGGCCCCCGAAAGCCCCCCGTCTGGCAGCAGCGTGCCCCTCGGGCGAGGCGTCCCGCAGGCCGATAGACGGTAAAGCGTTCCGCCTCTCCCCTGTGACGCCGAGTGCCTGCCGCGCTCTCGGGGCATTGGTGTCACGGGATGCCTCAGGTTCCGGCGTGTCGCCGTAGCCACCCCGAACCCAGGGTCCTCAGGTCGAAACACGCTCTGCCCCGACAGGCGCGGCGTCGCGTCGGCGTCGGTCTGTTCGCGGCGGGGGAAAGGCCCTCAGGACCCCAGCCAGGCCCCGCCCAGCATGACCGCCGCCCCGATGCCCATGGCCGCGTAGAGGTTCTTTGTCAGGTAGCCCACGGCCAGCGTCAGGAAGGCCGCCGAGAGGCGCAGCGGGTCGGTTTCGCCCTCCGTCGCTTTGGGCCAGAGCACCAGCGGCGCCACCAGCGCGGGCATGACCGCGACGGCGGTGTAGCGCAGGTGGCGCAGCAGCCAGGGCGGCATGGCCCGGTCGCCCACCAGCCCCAGAAACACGAAGCGCAACGCGAAGGATCCGACCCCCAGCGCGGCGATGACGATCCAGAGTGCTGACTTATCCACGGGCTGCCTCCCGCATCTCGACACGGCGTTCGACCTCGGCCCCCGCCAGCATCCCGAGCGCCGCCGCAACCATCAGGCCAAGGTTGTAGGGCAGCCCGGCCAGGGCCAGCGCCGCCAGCGCCGCGACCAGCGCGGCCACCCGATGCGCGCCGGTGCGCAGGGCCGGGCCGAGCATCGCGAGGAAGGCCAGCGGCAGCACGAAATCAAGGCCGAGGCCCGGCGGAAAGGTCTCTCCGACCAGCGCGCCGATGACGGTGAAGGCGTACCACGGCGGGCAGATCGGCGTCGCGACCCCCATGAAATAGGCGTAGCGCTCAGCCCGTGTCATCTCTGGCCGCTTCTCGTATTCGATGGCCGCGGCAGCGTAGGTCTGATCGACAAGGAAATAGGCCGCGAGGATCCGCTTCTTCAGGCTCAGCCCGCCGAGGTAGGGCGTGATAGAGGCGGAATACATCGCCATCCGCAGGTTCACCGCCAGGGCCGAGGCGATCACGATCAGCGTCGGCGCCTGTTCGGACATCAGTTGCAACGCGGTGAACTGCGCGGCGCCCGCGATCACGACGATGGAAAAGCCCAGCGATTCCAGTACCGTCAGCCCGGCCTCTGTCGCCAGAACGCCGAAGAGCACGGCAAAGGGGCCGACCACCATCAGGAAGGGCAGCCCGTCGCGGACACCGCGCCAGTAGCTTGACTTCACCCCGCCATTTGCCATGACTGACCCCCGATCCTGTTGCCCTCTTGCCCTATCCAAGGCCTCGACCAGATGCAATCGCCCGCCTCCGACTACCTCATCGCACCGCTTGCCGGGGACCGCCGCCTGACGCGCAGCGTCTCGGGCACCGACCATACCGGCGCCGCGATCGAGACAGCAGTGGTCGAGGAGCGCCCGCTGACGATCTACCTGAACCGGCAGGAGATCGTGACCGCCATGACCATCGGCGATTACCCCGAGTACCTGGCGCTGGGATTCCTGCGCAATCAGGGGATGCTGGGCGACGATGAGACCGTGACCGGCGTGGACTACGACGAAGAGCTGGAAACTGTGGTCGTCCGCACCGCCTCCGAGACCACCTACGAGGAAAAGCTGCAAAAGAAGACCCGCACCTCGGGCTGCGCCGTGGGCACGGTCTTCGGCGACATGATGGAGGGGCTGGAAGCGGTGACCCTGCCGCCCGCGCCGGTGCGGACCTCTTGGCTGTACGCCCTGGCGGCCAGGATCAACACCACGCCCTCGCTGTATCTGGAGGCCGGGGCGATCCATGGCACGGTGCTCTGTCAGGGCGACCGCCCGCTGGTCTACATGGAGGACGTGGGCCGCCACAACGCGGTCGACAAGATCGCCGGGTGGATGTTCCGCGAAGGCGTCTCGCCCGACGACAAGATCCTCTACACCACCGGGCGGCTGACCTCCGAGATGGTGATCAAGACCGCGCTGATGGGCATTCCGGTGCTGGCCTCGCGGTCGGGCTTTACGGCCTGGGGGGTCGAGATCGCGCGGCAGGTCGGCCTCACCTGCATCGGGCGGATGCGCGGCAAGCGCTTTGTCTGCCTCGCGGGCGAGGAACGCCTGATCCGCGACATCGACCCGGACGCGGTGCCGGAAGAAGACCGCAAGTCCCGCCGCAAGAGTGCGGAATGACCGGGGCGGGTGCTGTCCGCGGGCCAGGCCCCGTGCCGCGCCCGGCACAGCCCTTGACGGCGGAGGCCCCGGGTCTTCACACTGCCTGTCCGGCTGGCGGCGGCCAGCGTCCCGGCAGGGCGGGGGTGCGCGCCGGAATAGCGGAGGCAGCGGCATGAAGGACGACATGGACAGCGACACAAGACTGCGGGAGGCCATCGCCGCCGCCCGCGACTTCATCCGCGACCGCCAGCGCGGCGACTGGCACTCGGTCGCCTCCGTGGTGCTGACCGCCTCGGGCAGGCGCTACATCGGCATGAACCTCGACAGCACGCTGCCGCGCGCCAGCATCTGCGCCGAACCGGTGGCCATCGGCATGGCCAAGGCCGCCGACCCGGACGATGTCGTGATCTTCTGCGGCGCGGTCAATCGGCGCGGAGAGGTCATCCCGCCCTGCGGATCCTGCCGCGAGCTGATGCTGGATTACGCGGCGGGCGCGCTGGTGGCGGTGCCCGATGGCGAGGACATGGCCTTTCGCCCGCTCTCGGACCTGATACCCACCGCTTACAAGGACGGGAAGCGCAAGCCGTGAAACAACCACTTGGCGTCATACTCGCGGGCGGGCTGGCCACGCGCATGGGCGGCGGCGACAAGGCGCTGCTGAGCCTTGGCGGGCGGAGCCTTCTGGACCGGGTGACCGAACGGCTGGCGCCGCAGGTCGGTGCGGTGCTTCTGAACGCCAATGGCGATGCGGCGCGCTTTGCCGCCTCCGGCCTGCCGGTGCGCCCCGATCCGCTGCCGGATTTCCCCGGGCCGCTGGCGGGGGTTCTGGCGGGGCTGGACTGGGCCGCTGAACAGGGCGCCGAGGCGGTGGTCAGCGTCGCCGCCGACACGCCCTTCTTTCCCGAAGACCTCGTGCCGCGTCTGCTGCTGGCCGCCGAGGGGCAGGCCCATCCGCTGGTGCTGGCCGCGACCGAGGGCGAGGCCGAGACCCGCAGCCGCGCCCGCTCGGGCCTGATCCGGCACCCGACCTTCGGTCTCTGGCCGGTGGCGCTGCGCGACGACCTGCGCGCGTCCCTGCGGGACGGGCTGCGCAAGGTCGTTCTGTGGACGGAACGCCACGGCGGGCGCGAGACGGTCTTTCCCGCGGCGGGCTTCGACCCCTTCTTCAACATCAACACCCCCGAGGATCTCTCGCGGGCGGAGGCCATGCTGTGAATGTCTACGGAGTCACCGGCTGGAAGAACGGCGGCAAGACCGGCCTGATGGAGCGGCTGATCGGCCATTTCGTCGCCAGGGGCCTGCGGGTCAGCACGATCAAGCACGCGCATCACAGCTTTGACGTCGATCACCCCGGCACCGACAGCCACCGCCACCGGGTGGCGGGGGCCTCCGAGGTGGTGCTGGCCTCGGCCCGCCGGGCGGCGCGGATGACCGAGCTGGCCGAGGGAGAGGAGCCTTCGCTGGCAGCGCTGCTGGCGGGTCTGGGGCCCTGCGACCTGGTGCTGGTCGAGGGCTACAAACGCGATGGCCACCCCAAGATAGAGGCCTTTCGCGCCGCCCCCGGCAATCCGCTGATCGCGCCGGGCGATCCGACGGTCCGCGCGGTGGCCAGCGATGTGCCGCTGGAGATCGACCGCCCGGTCTTCGACCTGAACGATACCGCCTCGATCGCCGATTTCATCGCCCGCGACCTGGGGTTGGACGAAGAGCCAGAGGCCCGGCAGGCGCCGGACGAGTCCGGCGGGCTGAAGCCGCCGCCGCTGACAAACGATTGCTTTGCCCTGCCGCGAGGGGTGTCCTGGACCCCGGTGGACGAGGCGCTGGCGCATCTGCGCGCGGGACTGCGCCCGGTCACGGCGGTCGAGACGGTGCCGCTGTCCGCCGCCAGCGGGCGCGTGCTGGCAGAGGAGATCACGGCCCGGCGCGCCAACCCGCCGCATCCCAACACCGCCGTCGATGGCTACGGTTTCGCGGTGGAGTCCCTGCCCGGGACGGAAGAGGTCGTCCTGCCGCTGGTGCCCGGGCGGGCCGCTGCGGGCGCGCCCTTTGCGGGCGCCGTGCCGGCGGGCCAGGCGGTGCGCGTCCTGACCGGGGCCTTGCTGCCCGAGGGCGTCGATACGGTGGTGCTGGAGGAAGACACCCGCACCGACGGGGCGCGGCTGGCCTTCCGCCTGCCGGTGAAGCCGGGGGCCAATACCCGCCCTGCGGGCGAGGACATGCAGGCGGGGGCGCCCTGCCTGCAGGCGGGCCGCCTGCTGACCCCCGCCGACCTCGCGCTTGCCGCCGCCACCGGGCACGGGGCGCTGCCGGTGCGGGCGACGCTGCGGGTCGGTGTGCTGTCGACCGGGGACGAGATCGTGGCGCCGGGCACGGCGGCCCGGGTCTCGCAGACCTATGACGCCAACCGGCCCATGCTGCTGGCGCTGCTGGCGCGCTTCGGTCACGAGGCGGTGGACCTTGGCCATGTCGGCGATGACCGGGCTGCGCTGCGGGCGCGGCTGGACGGGGCGGACGTGGACGCGGTGCTGACCTCGGGCGGGGCCTCTGCCGGGGACGAGGACCATGTCTCGGCGCTGTTGCGCGAGGCGGGGGCGCTGAACGACTGGCGGATCGCGCTGAAGCCGGGGCGGCCGCTGGCCCTGGGCTTGTGGAACCGGAAGACCCCCGTCTTCGGCCTTCCGGGCAACCCGGTGGCGGCCTTCGTCTGCACGCTGATCTTCGCGCGGCCCGCGCTGGCATTGCTGGCGGGGGCCGACTGGTCCGAGCCGCAGGGCTTCGACGTGCCCGCGGGGTTCTCGAAGCGCAAGAAACCGGGGCGGCGCGAATACCTGCGCGCACGCATTCGCGACGGACGGGCCGAGGTCTTCCGGTCGGAAGGATCGGGCCGCGTTTCCGGGCTGAGCTGGGCCGAGGGGCTGGTGGAACTGCCCGACGGCGCCATGATCGTCGAGCCGGGTGTGCCGGTGCGCTACATCCCCTTCGGGTCCTTCGGGCTGTAGGGGATGCGTCCGGTTTCGCCGCGCCGATGCCCGGCGACCGGTCGGGGGCTCTGCCCGTCGCCATCGTCGCCCGGACCGATGGCGCCAGGATGGCGACCCCCGAGGTATTTGCAAGACCGAAGAAGGGGGCGGTGCGCTTGAGCCGGGGGGCTGCGGCGGCTTGCGCGGGGCGCGTCGCCCCGTGGGGCAGCGGGATCGGCGGGAGGCTTCGCGGTTCGAGGCCCGGTCACGCATCGGGGGCTTGCGCTTGGCTGCCGGGGGCTGTGTTCAGTCGAAGGTGCCCGCGACCCGGCCCAGCAGCATGAAGGCGCGGGCGGTGCGGGTGGCGGAGAAGGCGGTGATCTCTTCGTCCGTCGCCTGCTCTGCGAAACTGGTGAACTGCTGGTCGAAGCGGCGCAGGAAGTGGTGCGCGGCGTCGCGGAAGATCGGGTCCTCCTTCATCCGTCCCGCCGTCAGGGCGATGGCAGAGCGGTCGTGGATGCCGCCCAGCCCGGCGATGGCGCGTCCGCGGGCGCCCGCGGCGAAGCTGCGCCAGGTCTCGGGGCGGGCCATGTCGGGCCGCAGGTCGTCCATGTAGACGCTGTTCTCGGACAGCAGCGTCAGCACATCCTGCGAGGCCTGGATCAGCTTGGCGGCGTTGCGGTCCTTGAGCGCGCGGCGCAGGGCGGCGAAGCCGGCCTTGTCCTCTGCGGTTTCCGGGAAGTGCAGGGCGGATATGAAATCGGCCTTCGACAGGGGCGGCTGCATGGCCTCGGCGGGTGTGCCGAGCGACAGCATCTGCTGGTCATCGGCACCGCGCGGCGGCGGCGGGGCGGAGACCGAAGCCTGTTCGGCGGTGCGGACGCCGCCGACCATGGCCAGCGTCGCCTCGAAATTGCGCTGGGCGCCTGCGATCTCGTCCAGCCGCTTCATGATGGCGGGGTGGGGCGGTTCGCCCTTGCCGCCCTGCGACTGGGCGATATAGGCCTGCCGGAGCGCGTCGATGGAGGCCTGAAGCCGCGCGCTTTCGTCCCGCATGATCCGCGCCGAGCGGGCCGCCAGCGCCGCCACCCAGATCAGGCAGACCGGCAGCACGACGATCATCAGCACCAGCAGGAAATGCATGCCGCCGGTCGCGGCCCCGGCATCGCCAAGCAGGAAAAAGCCTCCCGACAGGGCCAGCCAGAGCACCGTCGCCGCCGTCGCCGCGATCTCGATCGGCGTCACGCCCTCGACACTGCGGGTGTAGAACCCCGGCATCGTCGGGCGGGCTTCCCTTGTCTCGGCCATGGCGCCCCCGTTGCCCCTATTTGAATGAGACGGAAAGGATTTCGTAGGATTTCTCGCCGCCCGGCGTGCGGACCTCGACGCTGTCGCCTTCTTCCTTGCCGATCAGGGCGCGGGCGATGGGCGATTTGACGTTCAGCAGGCCCTTCTCGATCGAGGCCTCGTGCTCGCCGACGATCTGCCAGGTCTTTTCCTCGTCGGTGTCCTCGTCCACCAGGGTGACCGTGGCGCCGAACTTGACCGCGCCGGACAGGGTTGTCGGGTCGATCACCTCGGCCAGCCCGATGACGCCTTCAAGCTCCTTGATGCGTCCTTCGATAAAGCCCTGCTTCTCGCGCGCCGAATGGTATTCGGCGTTCTCCTTCAGGTCGCCCAGTTCGCGCGCCTCGGCAATCGCCTGGATGACCGACGGCCGCTCGACGGACTTGAGCTGCTTCAATTCGCGTTCGAGCGCGGTGAAACCCGCGCGGGTGATCAGGATCTTTTCCATGGGGTGCCTGTCGCCTTGGAAACCAGAGTTTCGGGAGTTTTGCCGCCCGTGAGGCGGATGTAAAGCCACGTGGCCTAACCCGCCAGAAGGATTTTTGCAACCTGCAAAGGACTGCCCAGCCGCGCGGCCCTGGGGCCAGAGGAGGCCTCTGTGCAAGGCCGCGCGGCTGGGCGGATATCCGCGCGACCGGAGAGCCGGGGGCGCGGGGCGCGGGATAGCCACCGGGTCGGGCTGGCAGTCTTTGACGGCACGCCTATGTCTTGCCGGCGGTCGCAGGGGAGCGGCCCGCGCTTTGCCCCTGCATCGGCCAAGACAGCGGCGCAGGGCGTGCAAAAAGCGGCGCGCCGGGACCGCTTTGGGCGCTAACGGGCGACACGACGCCGTGTTCCGATTGACCCGTGCCGCGCTGCCGCGCTAACTCCCTTTGAAATTTTGTTTCGCAAACCCATCGGAAGGGAGAGGCCACATGACGGACATGCAGCGGGAGTCGATGGAATATGATGTCGTGATCGTGGGGGGCGGCCCCGCGGGCCTGTCGGCCGCGATCCGCCTGAAGCAACTCGACGCCGATCTGCAGGTCGTCCTGCTGGAGAAGGGCTCCGAGGTTGGCGCGCATATCCTGTCGGGTGCGGTGCTGGATCCCTGCGGGCTGGATGCGCTGATCCCCGACTGGAAGGAGAAGGGCGCGCCGATCACCGTGCCGGTGCGCGAGGACAATTTCTACATGCTGGGCGAGGCCGGGCAGGTGCGCGTGCCGAACTGGCCGATGCCCAAGCTGATGAACAACCACGGCAACTACATCGTCTCGATGGGCAATGTCTGCCGCTGGATGGCCGAACAGGCCGAGGCGCTGGGTGTCGAGATCTTCCCGGGCATGGCCTGCTCGGAACTCGTCTACGGCGAGAACGGCGAAGTGCGCGGCGTGGTCGCGGGCGAGTTTGGCAAGAACCCCGACGGCAGCAAGGGCGACGGCTACGAGCCGGGGATGGAGCTTCTGGGCAAATACGTCTTCCTCGGCGAGGGCGTGCGCGGGTCGCTGTCCAAGGAGGTGATCGGCAAGTTCAACCTGTCCGAGGGGCACGAGCCGCAGAAATTCGGCCTTGGCATGAAGGAGATCTGGGAGATCGACCCGGCCAAGCACCGCGAGGGCACCGTCACCCATACGATGGGCTGGCCGCTGGGCGCGAACGCCGGGGGCGGGTCCTTCATCTATCACCTTGAGAACAATCAGGTCTACGTGGGCTTCGTCGTCCACCTGAACTACAAGAACCCCTACCTTTACCCCTACATGGAATTCCAGCGCTTCAAGCACCACCCGATGGTGGCCGAGCTGCTGAAGGGCGGCAAGCGCGTGGCCTATGGCGCGCGGGCGATCAGCGAGGGCGGTTACCAGTCGATGCCCAAGATGGTTGCGCCCGGCGTGGCGCTGCTGGGCTGTTCTGTCGGCATGGTCAACGTGCCGCGCATCAAGGGCAACCACAACGCCATGCTGTCCGGCAAGGCGGCGGCAGAGGCGGCACATGCGGCGATCCAGGCGGGCCGCGCCTCGGACGAGCTGACCGCCTACGAGACCGAGGTGCGCGAGGGCGCCATCGGCAAGGACCTGAAGAAGGTGCGCAACGTCAAGCCGCTGTGGTCGAAATACGGCCTGACCGCCTCGCTGACGCTGGGCGGTTTCGACATGTGGACGAATGAACTGCTGGGCCTGTCGCTCTTCGGGACGCAGAAGCACGGCAAGTCCGATGCCGAGGCGACCGGCAAGGTCTTTGCCCACAAGCCCATCGACTACCCCAAGCCCGACGGCACGCTGTCCTTCGACCGGCTGACCAACGTCTCGTTCAGCTTCACCAACCACGAGGAAAGCCAGCCCGCGCATCTGACGCTGAAGAACGCAGAGGTTCCGATTGCCGAGAACCTGCCGAACTACGACGAACCGGCGCAGCGCTACTGCCCGGCGGGCGTCTACGAGGTGGTGCGCGAAGAGGGCAAGGAGCCGCGCTTCGTCATCAACTTCCAGAACTGTGTGCACTGCAAGACCTGCGACATCAAGGATCCCAGCCAGAACATCCACTGGACCGTGCCGCAGGGTGGGGACGGGCCGAACTACCCCAATATGTAAGAGGTTTGACCTTTTCTTAAACAATCGGGCGCAGTGTCTGCATGGGGGTCGGGGCGCGACAGGCGGCCCCGGCCCGGGCAGGCAGGGTGACGATGTGGAAAGGCTGCCGCGTGCTTCGGGGCGCCTTGGCAGGCGCGGCATGGTCGAGGCCTGGCGGGGCAGGCGCGGCCCGGCCCCGGACCCGCCCGCATGGGGCGCGGAGGGCGGGGCTCACGCAAACGTGCGGGTGTGGGGGCAGGCCCGGGCCCATGGGATGGGGATTGTCGCGATTGCACCACGGCCCCGGGGCCGCTAGGCTTTCGCGCACAGACCAACGGAGGCATTCATCGTGGCAGCTATGGCAAACGGACTTCGCGCGGGCCTTGCGGCCCTGTTCCTTGCGGCCCCGCTGCCGGTGGCGGCAAACGGGATCGCCGGGGATTACCTTGCCGCGCGGCAGGCCAGCTTCCACGGCGATTTCAAGTCGGCGGCGCATTACTACGGCCGCGCGCTGGCCTTCGATCCGGGGCGCCCCGAACTGCTGGAACTCGGCATTCTCGCGAACCTCTCGCTGGGCGAGATCGACCGCGCCTCGACGCTGGCCGACCGCATGCAGCAGGACGGCTACGCCAGCCAGATCGCGCAGATGGCGATTATCGCCCGGGATGCGCGGGCCGAGAACTACGGCCCGATCCTGAAGGCCATCGAGGACAAGCGCGGCGCCGGTCCGCTGGCCGACGGGCTGATCAAGGCATGGGCGCAGCTGGGCCAGGGCGACATGAGCGCCGCGATCCTCGCCTTCGACGAGGTCGCCAAGGTGCCGGGGCTGGCCTCTTTCTCGACCTATCACAAGGCGCTGGCGCTGGCCTCGGTCGGCGATTTCGACAGCGCCAACGCGCTGTTTTCCGGGGACGGGACATCCGGCATGGCCTCGACCCGGCGCGGCGTCATCGCCCGGCTTCAGATCCTCAGCCAGCTCGACCAGAACAAGGAGGCGCTGAGCCTTCTGGACACCGCCTTCGGGCGCAATCTGGACCCGGGTCTGGAACAGATCCGCGACAGCCTGGCCGGGGGGGACAAGCTGGCCTTCACGCAGGTCGGCTCGCCGCGCGACGGCATGGCCGAGGTGTTCTATACCCTCGGCGGCGCGCTCTCGAACGAGGGCAGCGACGACCTGACCCTGCTGTACGTGCAGATGGCCACCTACCTTCGGGAAGACCATATCGACGCGCTGCTGCTGACCGCCGAGATCCTCGCCGACATGGGCCAGTACGATCTGGCCGTCGCCACCTACAAGCGCGTTCCGCAGGACGACAGCGCCTGGCACGCTGCGGTTCTCGGGCAGGCCGATGCGCTGCGCGATCAGGACAAGCCGGGAGAGGCGATTGCCCTGCTGGAAGGCATGGCCGAGGATCATGCGGATCTGCCCTCGCTCTACAGCACGCTGGGCGACCTCTACCGGGAGGAAGAGCGGCTGACGGACGCGACAGAGGCCTATTCCAAGGCCATCGACGCCTTTCAGGAGGAAACCGCGCGCCAGTGGTTCCTCTATTACGCCCGCGCCATCACCTATGAGCGGCAGGACAAGTGGCCCGAGGCAGAGGCCGATTTCCGCAAGGCGCTGGAGCTGAACCCCGAGCAGCCGCAGGTGCTGAACTACCTTGGCTATTCGCTGGTCCAGAAAGAGCTGAAGCTCGACGAGGCGTTGGACATGATCGAACGCGCCGTCGCGGCGCGCCCCGATTCGGGCTACATCGTCGACAGCCTCGGCTGGGTGCTCTACCGCCTTGGCCGCTACGAAGAGGCGGTGCCGCATATGGAGCACGCGGCGGAACTGATGCCCATCGACCCCATCGTGAACGACCACCTTGGCGACGTCTACTGGGCCGTTGGGCGCCAGCGCGAGGCCGAATTCATGTGGAAACGCGCGCTGTCCTTCGCGGATATGAGCGATTCCGCCGAAGAGGCCGACGTCGACCGCATTCGCCGCAAGATCGAGCTGGGACTGGATGCGGTCCTGTCCGAGGATGGAGAACCGCCGCTGTTGAGGGCCGATGCCTCCGAGTAGCGCCTTCGCGCCGGCCAAGGTCAACCTGACGCTGCATGTGACCGGCCTGCGGGCCGATGGCTTCCACCTGCTGGACAGCCTCGTGATGTTTGCCGATGTAGGCGACCGCGTCACTGTCGCCGATGCGCCCGAGATGCGCCTGACCGTGACCGGCCCCCGCGCCGCCGGTGTGCCCGAGGATGCGCGCAACCTGTGCTGGAAGGCGGCGGAGTGGTTCGGCTGCGCCGTGGCGATCACGCTGGACAAGCACCTGCCCGCCGCCGCCGGGATCGGCGGGGGATCGTCCGACGCCGCCGCGGTTCTGCGCGCGATGCAGGACCTCTACGGCAGGCCCTTCCCCGTCGAGGGGCTGGAAAGGCTGGGCGCCGATGTGCCGGTCTGCAGCCTGGGGCACGCCGCCCGGATGACCGGAATCGGCGAAGGGGTGCTGCCGCTGACCATGGCGCCGATGCAGGCGGTGCTGGTGAACCCGGGCGTGGACGTGCCCACGCCACAGGTATTCAAGGCGCTGACCTGCAAGGACAATCCCCCGATGTACGCGATGCCGGAGGACGGCGGAACGCCCGCCGCGATCGCCTGGCTGAAAACGCAGCGCAACGACCTGCAGGCCCCCGCCATCGCCGTGCAGCCGGTCATTGCCGAGGTGCTTGCGGCGCTCACGGCGACCCCCGGCGCGCGCCTTGCCCGTATGTCCGGATCGGGCGCCACCTGCTTTGCGCTCTACGACGACCGCGCCACGGCAGAGACCGCCGCAGCGGCCCTGCGCCTGAAGCACCCCGGCTGGTGGATCACCGCCGCAACGCTCAGCTGACGCGGCTGACCACGTAGTCGCTGAGGTCGATCAGCAGGTCCCGCATCTCGCCAGAGGGCAGGCGCCCCATGGCCGCGCGCGCCTTCTCGGCCCAGGCCAGCGCCTCTTGCCGGGTGGCTTCCAGCGCACCGTGCCGGTTCAGAAGCGCCAGCGCGTGCTCCAGATCGCCATCGCGCTGGTCGCCCTTTTCGATCACCCGCTTCCAGAAGGCGCGCTCTTCCTCGTCCGCAGCGGCGAAGGCCTTGATCAGCGGCAGCGTCAGCTTGCGTTCGCGGAAGTCGTCGCCGACGTTCTTGCCGGTGGCATCGCCGCCCCAGTAATCCAGCAGGTCGTCGACAATCTGGAAGGCGATCCCCAGCGCGTCGCCGTAATCGAACAGCGCCTGCACCTCGTCCTCGGGGCGTGCGGCGATCACGCCGCCCACCTCGGTCGCCGCCGAGAACAGCGCCGCCGTCTTGCCGCGCACCACCTGCAGGTAGATCGCTTCGGTCGTGCTCAGATCCTGCGCCGCAGTCAGTTGCAGCACTTCGCCCTCGGCGATGGTCGCCGCCGCGTCGGACAGGATGCGCAGCACCCGCAGGTTGCCGGTCTCGGTCATCAACTGGAACGACCGCGCAAAGAGATAGTCGCCGACAAGCACCGACGACTTGTTGTCCCACAGCAGGTTGGCCGTCGGACGCCCGCGCCGCTTGGCGCTTTCGTCGACCACGTCGTCATGCAGCAGCGTCGCGGTGTGGATGAACTCCACCGTCGCGGCTAGATGGGTGTGGTAGGGCCCGTCGTAGCCGCACAGGCGCGCCGAGGCGAGCGTCAGCAGGGGCCGCAGCCGCTTGCCCCCGGCCTCGACCAGATGCGCGGTCACCTCGGGGATGCGCGGCGCGTGCTTCGAAGCCATCCGCTCGCGGATCAGCGCGTTGACCTGCGCCAGGTCATCGGCCAGCAGCTGGGCCAGCCGCTCATGCGGTTTCGACAGGCTCGTGTCCAAACTCATCAATCTCCCCTGCAAGGCTCGACAAGGGCCGGGCCCTGTCCTTACATCGCGCTCATGGAAGAGCTCTTGCGCACCAACGACATCACCCTGATCCCGCTGGTCCGGTCCATTCTGGACGGTGAGGATATAGACAGCTTTGAATTGGACGTAAACATGAGCGTCCTCGAAGGCTCCATTGGCATATTGCCGCGCCGCCTGATGGTGCGCCGCGATCAGGCCGAGGCCGCCCGGCGCCTGCTGCGCGAGGCCGGGGTGCGGTTTGAGGACTGACCCCTTCGCCGAGGCGGATCTGACCCGCGACGCCATGCTGGGGCGGCGGGTGCATGTCTTCCAGCCACGCGAAGGGTATCGCGCGGGCACCGATCCGGTGCTGCTGGCGGCGGCTGTCGCGGTGGCACCCGGTCAGGCGGTGCTGGAACTGGGCTGCGGCGCGGCGCCGGCGCTCTGCTGTCTGGGCGTGCGGGTGCCGGGGCTGCGGCTGGCGGGGCTCGAGCTGCAGCCGGGCTATGCCGCGCTGGCTCGCCGGAACCTGTCCGAGAACGGGCTGGCCGGCGACATCTGGGAAGGCGATCTGGCCGCGCCGCCCGCCGCCATGCGGGCCGAACGGTTCGACGCGGTGATCGCCAACCCGCCCTATTTCGAGGCCCGCCGCCGCGTGCCCGCCAGCGATACGGCGCGCGAGGTCGCCCGCGCCGGGGAAACCCCGCTCGAGACATGGGTCGCGACGGCCTCGCGCCGGCTGAAGCCGCGCGGCTTCGCAACCTTCATCCAGCGGGCCGAGCGGCTGCCCGAACTGCTGGCGGCGCTGGACCGGCACCTGGGTGCCCTGGAGCTGTGGCCGCTGCTGCCGCGCGAGGGCAGGGCGCCCCGGCTGATTCTCGCCCGCGCCCGCAAGGAGGGCCGGGCAGAGTTCCGCTTCCACGCTCCGGCGGTGATCCATGCCTTCGACAGCCACGAAAGCTGCGGCAATCGATACACGGATCGCTTCGAAGGCGTCTTCAGGCGAGGAGAGCCGCTTATTTTCCCGGCAAAATTGCGCTGAGAAAGCGCGTTTTGTTACATTTGTGTGAAAACATGCTGCACTCGCAGCGTGACTTGTGTCTTTTGATGTGCTGGACTGAAGGCCTCACCCCACTCGTAAGGAGGATCCCATGAGCTTGAGTTCGCACCTGCAGGAACTGAAGAAGAAGCATCAGTCGTTGTCGACAGCCGTTGAACAGGCGCAGCGCGCCCCCGGGATCGACGACCTGCACATCGCGGATCTTAAGAAGCAGAAGCTGCGGATCAAGGAAGAGATCACGCGCCTCTCCTCTGGGGTGCCCGCCTAGGCGGCCCATCCCCGGACCTGTCCGCCTCAGGGCAGGTCCGTTTCGGAAACCAGCGTCCTGCCCGCCCGGTCCCGCGCGCAGCACCCTGATTTCCCTCCCATAGCCCGCGCCCTTCTTCGGTCTTCCAAATACCTCGGGGGGCGAAGCGGGGGCAGAGCCCCCTCCGCCCCCTCGGCCCTCAATCCGGGATCGGTTCCAGAACCTTCTCCAGCGTGTCGCGCAGATGCGCATGCTGCCGCGGCAGCTTCAGGGCCTCGCCCAGATGCGCGGCGTCCTCGTCGCGGTCGAAGCCCGGCTCGTTGGTTGCCACCTCGAACAGCACCCCGCCCGGCGAGCGGAAGTAAATGGCCCAGAAATAGTCGCGGTCGATCACCGGGGTCACGTCGTAGCCGGTGTCGATCAGCGCCTTGCGCACCTCCAGCTGGGCGGCGCGGTCGTCCACGGAAAAGGCGATGTGGTGCACACTGCCCGCGCCCTGTCCGGCGGGGGCGGCGTCGACCTCGGTGATGTCCACCACCTGCGCGGCATTGCCGCCCGCCACCCGGAACCGCGTGACGGTGTCGGCGCTGTCGTCCTTCTGATACCCCATGAAGCCCAGCAGTTCCGCGCTCGCCGCCGCGCCGCGCGGGTCCAGCCGCATGTCGACCGAGTGAAAGCCCCGGATCGCCACGTCTGCGGGCACATCCTCGGCGGCCCATGGCGCGCGGTCGTCGTCTCGCGCCACCAGCGCAAAGCCGTCGCCATCCGGGCCCTTGAACAGCAGGCGCTCTTCACCCAGCCGCTGGCTGCGGGCCAGCCCCTCGATGCCGCGGCCCGACAGGCGCTCTTCCCACCAGGGCAGGGCGTCCCTGGGCACGGCAAAGGCGGTGGTCCCGACCTCACCTGCCCCGGGGCGTCCGCGCCGCGCGCCGGGGAAGGGGAAATAGGTCATGACGGTGCCCGGCGTGCCCATCTCGTCGCCGTAATACAGGTGATAGACGTCCGGCGCGTCGAAGTTCACGGTCTTCTTCACCCGGCGCAGGCCAAGGGTGTTGGTGAAGAACTGGTTGTTGGTCCGCGCCCCGCTGGCCAGCGAGGTCACATGGTGCAATCCGTTGATCTGTTTCAGCATGGCGCTTCTCCTCTTTGATCTACGGATATAGCGCGCCTGAGACTGGGAAAAGACGCACATGAGCGGCCTGTTGGTGCGCTGGCGCACAAAAAAGGCCCCGACCGAGAGGGGCGGGGCCTATCCGAAGCGACCGGACCGTGTTTTCGGCTGTGCCGAAGAACACTGTCTCCGGCTGCCCCTTCATGCGGGGCATGAGGGGGCTACACGAAGAACTGCGCGCCGTTGGCCGAGATGGTCGAGCCGTTGATGAAACCCGCGTCGTCCGAGGCAAGGAAGCAGACGCAGCGCGCGATCTCGGAGGGCTCGCCAAGGCGGCCTGCGGGGATCTGGGCGACGATGCTGTCGCGGACCTTCTCGGGGATCGCCATGACCATCTCGGTCGCGATGTAGCCCGGGCAGATGGCGTTGGCGGTGATGCCCGCGCGGGCGCCTTCCTGCGCCAGGGACTTCACGATGCCCAGGTCGCCCGCCTTGGTCGCGGCATAGTTCACCTGCGCGAACTGGCCTTTCTGACCGTTGATCGAGGAGATCACGATGACCCGCCCGAACTTGCGCTCGCGCATGCCGGGCCAGACCGGGTGAACGGTGTTGAAGACGCCGGTGAGGTTGGTGTCGACCACCTCGTTCCACTGTTCGGGCGTCATCTTGTGGAAGGGCGCGTCGCGGGTGATGCCCGCATTGGCGACGACCACGTCGATCGGGCCAAGGTCGGCTTCGACCTGCGCGATACCGGCCTTGGAAGAGTCGTAATCCGCCACGTTCCACTTGTAGGTCTTGATGCCGGTCGCCTCGGTAAAGGCCTTCGCCTTCTCGTCGTTTCCGGCATAGGTGGCGGCCACTTCGTAGCCCTCCGCCTTCAGCGCCTTGGAAATCGCCTCTCCGATGCCGCGGCTTCCGCCGGTGACGAGTGCAACTCTTGCCATGGTATCCTCCAGTTCTGGCGTCAGTTCGAATCGTTATATGCTGGGGCCTTCCGGCGCAACTTTATTGCGCCGATATTTTTCGGGTGTGGGCTGCGTCACGGTTTCGCGGGGGCCTGACCCCCGGAGGCTCTGCTGATCGTCGAAACCGATCGTCATGGCAGGGGCCTCCGTTCCATTGCTCTAGCGAGGCGCCGGTCTGGCGCGCAGCGGACCGTCACCGGTCATTGAAACCGGTGTCCGCGCAGGGGGGCGACAGGGGCCCGATGTATGCCGGGCGACAGGGGTCGACAGGGGCTTGGGGGATGGGGCCGATAGAGCCGTCCGGCCTTGAAATGCGAATCGTTTTTGCCCGAAGGGAACAAGTTTGGGAGGGTTGGCGCGCGTCTGCGCGCCAACCGGATGACGGACCGGGGCCAGTGCTGAAATGCAGCCCATTGCTGGTCCACCGCGTCCTGATGTCAGGGGCGTTCGACGCAGAGCGCGACACCCATGCCGCCGCCGATGCACAGCGTGGCGAGGCCTTTCTTGGCGTCCCGGCGCTTCATTTCGAAGAGCAGGGTGTTCAGGACGCGCGCGCCCGAGGCGCCGATGGGGTGGCCGATGGCGATGGCGCCGCCGTTCACGTTCACCTTGGCCGGATCCCAGCCCATGTCCTTGTTCACGGCGCAGGCCTGCGCGGCGAAGGCCTCGTTGGCCTCGATCAGGTCGAGATCGTCGACCGACCAGCCTGCCTTGTCCAGCGCCTTGCGCGACGCGTAGATCGGGCCGACACCCATCACCGAGGGGTCGAGACCGGCGGTGGCGTAAGAGGCGATGCGGGCCAGCGGTTCGATCCCGCGCTTCTCGGCCGCGTCGGCGGACATCAGCAGGACACCGGCGGCGCCGTCATTCAGGCCCGAGGCATTGGCCGCGGTGACAGAGCCGTCCTTGGTGAAGGCCGGGCGCAGCTTCTGCATGGCTTCCATGGTGGCGCCGTGGCGGATGTACTCGTCCTTGTCCATCACGATGTCGCCCTTGCGGGTCTTGATGGTGAAGGGCACGATCTCGTCGTCGAACTTGCCGGCCTTCTGCGCGGCCTCGGCCTTGTTCTGGCTGGCGACGGCGAATTCGTCCTGCATCTCGCGGCTGATCTGCCACTGCTGGGCGACGTTCTCGGCGGTCTGGCCCATGTGGTAGCCGTTGAAGGCGTCCCACAGGCCGTCGCGGATCATCGTGTCGATGAACTGCATGTCACCCATCTTCTGCCCGGCGCGCAGGCACTGGGCGTGGGGGCTGAGGGTCATGTTTTCCTGGCCGCCCGCGCAGACGACAGAGGCGTCGCCAAGCATGATGTGCTGGGCGCCAAGCGCCACGGCGCGCAGGCCCGAGCCACAGACCTGGTTGATGCCCCAGGCGGCGGCTTCCTGCGGAAGGCCGGCGTTGATATGGGCCTGGCGCGCGGGGTTCTGGCCCTGCGCGGCGGTCAGGACCTGGCCGAGGATGGTCTCGGAGACCTCCGACTTGTCGATCCCGGCGCGCGCCACCAGAGCCTCGAGCACGGCGGCGCCAAGGTCATGTGCGGGCGTGTTTGCGAAAGATCCGCCAAAGCTGCCGACCCCGGTCCGGGCGGCACTGGCGATAACGACGTTGGTCATGTGATGTCCTCCAGCCAATCGTGTGTGATCGGGCATACCGTGTTTCCACGCGCGGCGAAACCACCGTGACGTGATGCGATGCTGCAATAGCAAGGGCGCGGGAAGCCGGTAACAGGACAGGGTGTCTCAGCTTGACCTTACGGTAGGGTTTGGCTTGCCCCGATGCCGAGAATCAGGGGGCGCTGTGGCGGGTGGGGCCGGTGGCCTGTTCCTTGCCGATGGATCGCACGGAGCGGGGGCAGCCTTGGCGCGGCGGTCCCGTCAGCCGGTCGCAGAGCGCTTGGCCGCGGGGGGCGGATCGCGCCAGGCCGGGCGCACGGTGGGGGCGGCGAAGTGGTAGCCCTGCAGGCAATCGACGCCGAGCTCGGTCAGGCAGTCGGCATCGGCCCGCGTCTCGACCCGTTCGGCGACGGTGAACATGTCGAATTGTTCGGCAATGCGGATCATCGCCGAGACCAGCACCTGGTTGTCCGGGTCGCGGGCGATGTCGCGGCAGAACTGGCCGTCGATCTTCAGGACGTCGAAACTGAAATCCTTGAAGTGCTTCAAGGCGGTGAAGCCCGCGCCGAAATCGTCCATGGCGAAGGCGATTCCCTTGCCCTGCAGGTCGCGCATGAAGGATTTCACCAGTTCCGGCAGGGTGATGGCGGATTGTTCGGTTATCTCCAGGATCAACCGCTCCGCCACGGTGGGGTCGCCCTGCAGGCCGCGGGACAGCGTGCGCATCCACTTCTTGTAGCCGATCGACCGGGCCGACATGTTGATCGCCAGCCGCAGGCCCGGCACGCGCGACAGTTCCGCCAGCCCCTGTTCCAGCGCGATGCAATCCAGCATCCGCCCGTATTCCGTATCCTCGACCGTGTCGATGAACTGCCCGGCGGGGATCACCCGCCCGGTTTCGTCGAGCACGCGGATCAGCCCTTCGTGAAAGGCGATCCGTCCCGGCACGCGCGCCTGCATGACCGGCTGAAACGCCAGCATCACCTCGCGGTGGCTGATCGCGCGGCGGACCATGTCGAGCACGGTGGCATCGCGCGCCGTCACCGCGTGATCCAGCGCATTGCGCGGCGCCCCGTCATATGTGTCCGGGTCCCGGGCCAAGCTTTTTTCCGTCACGATCCCTGCTCTCCGTCACGATCCCTGCGGCCCAGTTGACGCCACAGGCGTTAAAAGGCCGTAAATGTCCGTATTTGCTTCAAATCGCGGCGGTGCCGGTGTCGTGCTTGACTCCGGGCCGAATGCCCGTATAAGCGCCGCTTCACTGGTGTTGGTGGGCCCTGCAAGGGGATTCCTGTCAACCCGGGTCGCCGGGAAACCGGTCCGGGGAGAGGACAACGCCCTTTGACACGGCAAGAGGCCCGGCCCGGGTCCGGTCCACGCAACGGTCGAGACGCAAACGCGATTTCGGCCAGAAACGTGGGAACCGGTTTTCGGATCAGGTCGAAAGGCCAATAAAAAGGAGATCAGACGGTGACCAAACGCACCTCTGCCAAGTACAAGATCGACCGCCGCATGGGCGAAAACATCTGGGGCCGCCCGAAGTCCCCGGTCAACCGCCGCGAATACGGCCCCGGCCAGCACGGCCAGCGCCGCAAGCAGAAGCTGTCGGACTTCGGCCTTCAGCTGCGCGCCAAGCAGAAGCTCAAGGGCTACTACGGCGACCTGACCGAAAAGCAGTTCCGCCGCATCTTCGCCGAGGCCGAGCGGGTCAAGGGCGACACCGGTGAGAACCTGATCGGCCTGCTCGAGCGCCGCCTCGACGCCGTGGTCTACCGCGCCAAGTTCGTGGCGACCGTCTTCGCCGCCCGCCAGTTCGTCAACCACGGCCACGTGCTGGTGAACGGCAAGCGCGTCAACATCCCGTCCTACCGCGTCAAAGAGGGCGATGTCGTCGAGGTTCGCGAGAAGTCGCGCCAGATGGCCGCGCTGCTGGAAGCCACCCAGCTGGCCGAGCGGGACGTGCCGGACTACATCGAGGCCGACCACTCCAAGATGACCGCGACCTTCCTGCGGGCCCCCGGCCTGTCGGACGTGCCGTACCCGGTTGTCATGGAACCGAACCTCGTCATCGAATTCTACGCGCAGAACTGATCGTTCCGCGCTTCCCGAAAGACCAGAGGCCGCCCCCATCGGGCGGCCTTTTTCGTTGTCCGAGGGGGCGGATGTTGCCTGCAGGGGCACGGACCGCTTCGCTTGCCAATCGACCGATGGGCTGCGCGTCGGAAAAGGCCCATCCCGCAAGGGGGCGAGTGTCCTGGGGGCCGGGTGGACTTGCCCCGGCAAGGGCCTGCCGAGGGGGACGCCATGCGCAGAGCGCATCCGCCGGTTCAGAACGAGAAAACCGCGCCCCGGTGTGGGGCGCGGCTTTGCCGTTTTCACGAGGGATGTGAAACGCGGGTGGTCTCAGACGTGCGAAAGGTCGCGGAAGACGTGGTAAACGATCTCGTCGCGCTTGATGCCGCGGCGGGCGAGCTCTGCGTCGCTCATCGACTGCAGGTGCTCGATCTGCTTCACGCGACCGTTGGCCTCTGCCACCATGACCAGAGCGTTCATGATGCGGTTGCCGATCCGGGCGAAAACATTGGTGCGCGGCGCGTATGCTGTGTTGGTCATTGCCATGGGATGCCTCATTCCGGGAACAAGTTATCCTCCCTTGCGGGCAGAGTTATGCTGCATTGCGGCATGGTACTAGGTCGGAAAGGGCATAGCGGCTGTCTCATCTTTGCATGGCTGGCGCGGGAACCTTGCCCGCCGTTCCGTGCTGGCGTATCTGCCCTGACCCTAGGACCGCAGAGGAGACGCCATGACCCCCGAAGAGATCCAGCCCCTGTTCACCCGCTCTGACGGCAGCTTTCTCTGCGCGCGCTGGGGGCGGCCCGTGGCGCCCATCGTCTTTGGGGTCGAAGAGGAGACCCTGACCGTGGTGAAGGGCGCGCTGGAGGCCGTCGCGGCCCTGTCCGGGCATCCCCTGACAGAGACCGACCCGGAACTTGGCGCCAACCTGATGCTGTTCTTCTTCCGCGACTGGTCAGAGCTTCTGGACGTGCCTTCCCTTGGCCAGATGATCGAGGGGCTGGAGGCGCTGGTGGCGCGGCTGGATGCGGCCGGCGCGAACCAGTACCGGGTTTTCCGCTTCGACGCCGAAGGCGCGATCCGGGCCTGTTTCACCTTCCTGCGGATGGACGATGCCCTTGCGGCCCAGCCCGCCGAGACGCTGGCCCTGTCTCAGGCGGTACAGGCCTTCCTGCTGTGGTCCGACACCGCCTTCGCGGAGCGCTCGCCGCTGGCGCGCACCGCAGAGGGCGCGGTGATCCTGCGGCCCGAGATCGCCGGTGTGCTGCGCGCCGCCTATGATCCGGTACTGCCTGCCGTGGCCCGCGACCCGGTCCATGCGCTGCGGCTGGCGGCGCGGCTGTCGGATCGGGAAACGCCTATGTGATGCATATCAAGGCAGCGCGGGGTCTGCCGGGGCATGTGAGGCCCGGGAGAACCGACACATGCCGATTCACTATGCCGAAGACGCGGCCCCTGGCACCGCGATCCTGACCCTGCGCGGCCCGCTGGGATGGGCGGATTACGCGGCCCTCTGCGCGCCCCTGGCGGCGTTGCGCGACCGCTGCGGCCCCCTGAAGGTCATCGAGGTGATCGAGAGTTTCGCGGGTTTCGAGGACGGGCTGGGTTGCCGGATCGAAACCGCCTGCGCCCGGCCCCGGGCAAAGGCCTTGCTTGCGGCCGTCACCCATGTCGCGATCGTGTCCGACATCGGCTGGTTCTGTCCGGTCCTCTCGGTCTCGCTGTCGCGGGGCTTTGCCCTGCGCAGCTTTGCCCTTGCGGATCTAGACAGCGCGCGGGCATGGATGCTGTCGGCAGGCGCACCGCCGAACGCAGGTCCGGCGGCGCGCATGGGGCGCGCCTAGCGCACCATGCCGAGGATTTCGTAGGTCTTTTCGAGGATCGGATTGGCGATGGCGCGGGCCTGTTCGGCGCCGTGGCGCAGGATCGCGTCGATCTCGTCGGGCTGCTGCATCAGCCGCGCCATCTCTGTCGAGATCGGCGAAAGCCGCGTGACGGCGAGATCGGCCAGCATCGGCTTGAACTCCGAGAACTGCTTGCCGCCGACATCCCGCAGCACAGCGTCCACGGACAGATCCGCCAGCGCCGCGTAGATGTTCACCAGATTGCGCGCCTCGGGGCGGGCTTCCAGCCCCTCGGCCTCGGAGGGCAGGGCGTCCGGGTCGGTGCGGGCCTTGCGGATCTTGCTGGCGATGGCATCCGCGTCGTCGGTCATGTTGATCCGGCTCATGTCCGAGGGATCGCTCTTGGACATCTTCTTCGAGCCGTCGCGCAGGGACATCACGCGCGTGGCGGTGCCCTCGATGACCGGCTCGGTGATCGGGAAGAAATCCACGCCGAAGTCGTTGTTGAACTTGATCGCGATGTCGCGGGTCAGTTCCAGGTGCTGCTTCTGGTCCTCGCCCACCGGCACATGGGTCGCGTGATAGGCAAGGATGTCGGCGGCCATCAGCGCGGGATAGGCAAACAGCCCCAGCGAGGCGTTCTCCTGGTTCTTGCCGGCCTTGTCCTTCCACTGGGTCATGCGCTTCATCCAGCCCATGCGCGCCACGCAGTTGAAGATCCACGCAAGCTCTGCATGGGCCGAAACCTGGCTCTGGTTGAACAGGACCGACTTGTCGGGGTCGACGCCCGAGGCGATGAAGCCCGCCGTCAGCTCGCGCGTCTGGCGGCGCAGCGCGGCGGGGTCCTGCCAGACGGTGATGGCATGCATGTCGACCATGCAGAAGATCGACTGGATCCCGGCGGTCTGGCTGTCGGCAAAGCGCTTGAGCGCGCCAAGGTAGTTGCCAAGGTGCAGGTTGCCCGAAGGCTGGATGCCCGAGAAGACGCGCGGCGTGAAAGCGGTTTGGGTCGTGTCCTCGGACATCTGTGTACTCCGTGGTGGAAATCGGGTCCGGGCTGGCTTACCCATGCGCCGCGAGAGCGTCAAGAAAGGCCCGTGCATGACCCATCCCGTGAACGAGACCCCGGTCAACCCGCTGCCGCCCGTCGTGGCGGCCCTTGCGCTGGTCATGGCCGGGTTCGAACTGGCCTTCAACCTCGGCGCGCGGGGGCTGCTTGGCGGACCGAACGCGGTCGGCTGGCGCAATACGCTGGTGGAACGCTTCGGCTTTTCCGGGCGGGCCTTCGACTGGATGCTGGAGAACGGGAGCTTTCCGCCCGAGCACCTGATCCGCTTCGTCACCTATCCCTTCTTTCACGCCAGTTTCTCTCATGCGCTGTTTGCGGTGGTGATCCTTCTGGCCATGGGCAAGGTGGTCGGAGAGGTCATCGGCAGCCTGCGGGTCTGCCTGCTTTTCGTCCTCTGTTCGATCGCCGGGGCGCTGGCCTTCGGCCTTCTGGGCTCCGACCCCTGGCTGCTGGGGGCCTATCCGCCAGTCTACGGCCTGATCGGGGGCTTCACATACCTGCTTTGGGTCCGGCTGGGGCGCGAGGGCGGCGGCCAGTTCCGCGCCTTTCAGCTGATCGGCTTCCTGATGGGGATCCAGCTGGTCTTTGCGGTGCTCTTCGGCGGCGGGCAGGACTGGATTGCCGACCTCGCGGGCTTCGTCACCGGCTTCGTTCTGACCACGGCGCTGGTGCCCGGCGGGCTGGCCCGGCTGATCGCCGCGGTCCGCAATCGCTGAGGCGCGGGCCGCAGGCGACCGGCCCCCGGCCTGACCTGTGCCGCGAAACCCTTGCCGCCATGGCGCGGCAGGGCAGTCCTGCCCCGGGTGCGCAGGCCGTTCAGAATCGCGGCCGCCGGCTGCGGGGCCGCACGCCTCAGAACATGTCGTCCGGCAGCAGGTGGATGCGTCGCGCGAAGCGCCGCGCCTTTTGCATCGGGTAGGGCAGAAGGAAGGCCTCGCGGTCGGCGGGCTTCTTCGCCTTCTCGGCCTCGGCAATCCGCGCCCATGTGCCTGCGCGGGTCAGGTCGGCGCCCTCGGCCCGTGACCGCAGCCACTTGTCCGTCAGCCGCTGGAACAGGGCCTTGCAAAAGGCCGCGTCCCGCAGTTGCACAGAGGCCTCGCTGTCCCAGCGCAGCGACCGCCCGTTGAGATTGGCAGAGCCGATGATCACGGCCTTGTTGTCCACCATCGTCACCTTGGAGTGCAGGTAGACCGGCGCCGCCTCTTCCAGATCGGGCTCGTCACCGTCGCGCGGGCGGGGCTGGGCTGGCGTCAAGGCGGCGAAGCGTTCGCCGAAACAGGTGCGCAGCCGGTCCATCTGCGCGACCTGCAGGCCGTGGGCATGGCGGGCGTTGATGCTGCGGTCGCCTTCGAAGAGCACCCGCTCGGGCGCCGCGGGCAGGACCGCGACCAGTTGCAGGTCCGGTGCGCGGGCGGCGGCGGCACAGAGCGCCTCGGTGATCGGCGCATGGCGCAGGAACTGTGTCTCGATGTAGACAAAGCGCTCTGCCTCGGCAAAGAGCTTTTCATGCGCGGTCTCGTGGTCCATCGCCCTGGGGCGCGGGCTGATGCGGGCCGGGCCGGGGCAGGGGTTCGAAAAGGTCCGCAGCAGCCTGACCTCGGGGCGCGACTGCGCCCGCCGGGACAGCTCTATCGGGACGGCCCGGGTGGCCAGCGACGGCGATCCGCAGCGCAGCGCGGCGTTCCAGCAATCGGCGAAATGGCCAAAGAGCGCACCGGCAAAGTCCCTGTCCGCCAGTTCGACGGAGATGTCGTGCCAGGTCTCTTCGGCGGCGCGGTCGTGGTCCGGCGTGTCATAGCGCCGTTCGTTGATGTCCAGCCCGCCGATGATGCAGCCTTCGCCGTCGGCGATGGCGAATTTCTGGTGCAGGGTGACCGGGCGCAGGACCGGGCCGCGCTTCAGCATGTCGCGCTGCACCGGCGTCAGGCGCGCGGGATCCTCGTCGCGCAGCCGGGCCATGGTCTCGTTGATCTTGCGCATCATCGCGATGCGCCACAGCGCCCCGGCCTGCTGGCCGTGGGTGGCGCAGAGGATCTGCGTGTTCTCCCCGGCCACATCGGCGAAGCCCGAGGCACAGGCCCAGGCGTTGCGGTGCAGGCCAGAGGTGAAGATCGGGTCGAAATCCGCGATCAGCAGCCGGATCGACACGCCGCGCCGCGCGGTCCACGAGATCAGGTTCGACCATGTCTCGAGCCCGCGCTCGCGCAGGCCCGGGTCGCGCAGGCGGGTTCTGGGGTCGAGGATGCGAAACGACATCACCAGATCTTCGGTGGCCGAGGCGACCAGCCGCTCCAGCGCGGGAAAGCCTTCGGCGGCGGTGATCAGGGCTTGGGGCGTCATGACGAGGCCTTTCTGCGGCGGGTGATGGCGCGGATCTCCGAGAAGCTGAAGGCGCCCAGGACCTGTCCCGCCACGGCATAGACCAGGGTGCCCGCGAGGATCAGCGCAAAGAGGGCGGCGGCCCGGATCCAGGGTAGGGCCAGCCAGGGCGACAGCAGCAGCGCCGCGCCGTAAAGGGCCGCCCCCATGACCGCCGAGGCGGCGCAGATGCGCAGGATGCGGCCCCGGAACCGCGCGTCGAAAGAGGCGACGTCGCCCATGGCGCGCGCCCCCCGCGCCAGTTGCCAGACCATGATCCAGCCGGCGGCGGTGGTGGCGATGGCCGGGGCGATCCAGCCCAGCACGGGCGACAGACCGATCGCGACCAGGGCGTTGATGACCATGGCCCAGACCGCGTAGCGGAAGGGGCTGCGGGTGTCCTCGCGGGCGAAGAACAGCGGCTGAAGCACCTTCTGCAACACGAAGGCGGGCAGCCCCAGCCCGTAGATCGCCACCGCCAGCGCGATGGCCTGCGTGTCCGCGCGCCCGGTCGCGCCGCGCTCGAACAGCACAGAGACCAGCGGCACCGGGATCACGATCAGCGCCACCGCGCAGGGCACGGTAATCGCCAGCGACAGCTCTCCGGCGCGCGAGAAGGCATTGCGCGATCCGGCCTCGTCCCGGGCCTTCAGGCGCCGCGACAGGTCGGGCAGCAGCACGATGCCCACCGCGATGCCCACCACGCCCAGCGGCAGCTGGTACAGGCGGTCGGCGGCATAAAGCCAGCCCACGGCCTTGTCGAAATGCGAGGCCACCTGCTGGCCGACCAGCAGGTTGATCTGCATCACCCCGCCGGCAAGGGCCGCGGGCACGGCGACCACGACAAGCCGCTTCATGTCCGGCGTCCAGCGCGGCCGCGCCGGGCGCAGGCGCACCCCGGCCCGGTCCGCGGCGATCCAGACCAGCGCCAGCTGCGCCACACCGGCCAGGGGCACCGCCCAGATCAGCCATTCGATCACGGCGCCCCCGGCCAGGGTGGCCAGCCCCATGGCGCTGCAGACGATGATGTTGAGAAAGACCGGCGCGGCGGCGGCGGCGGCAAAGCGGCCGGTGGCGTTCAGCGCGCCCGAAAACAGCGCCGCCAGCGAGATCAGCAGGATATAGGGAAAGACCACGCGGCCATAGTCCACCGTCATCCCGAAGCGCCCGTCCCCGGCAAAGCCCCCGGCGGTCAGCCAGACCAGCCCGGGCATGAAGACCAGCGCGAGGCCGGTCAGGATCAGCAGCACGAAGGCCAGCCCGTTCAGCGCATCGGTGGCAAAGCGGGTCGGGTTCTCGTCCGCCTCCAGCTTCTTCGAGAAGATCGGCACGAAGGCGGCGTTGAAGGCCCCCTCGGCAAAGAAGCGGCGGAACATGTTCGGCAGCCGGAAGGCCGCCACGAAGGCATCCATCACCGGCCCCGGCCCGATCAGCGCGAGGATCATGATTTCCCGGACAACCCCGAGAATGCGGCTCAGCAGGGTCCAGAACCCGACGGTCATGATCCCGGCGATCAGGCGGATTGGTTTCATTCTGTCCTCGGTCCGTCGTTTGGCGAAGCCCTATCCGAAAGCCGGGTTGCCCGGAAGGGGCGCTACATCGCGCATGCGACGTGGCGTGCATCGGACATGCAACGGGGCAGGGGCGCCAAGGGTTCCCGGCAACCGCAGTTCGGGCACAGGAAGCCCCGGGGCCGCGCCGATCCGCCCTGGACGCATGCCGGCGGTGCCGTCCCGGCGCGCGCGCCTCCCGCTTCTTCTGTCCGGAAATATCCTGGGGGTCCGGGGGCAAAGCCCCCGGCCGGTCGCGCGGCGTCAGCCGGGCGAAATCCCCCGGGCCCGGACATCAGCCGCGCGCCCGCGCCGCGCCTTCCTCGATCGCCTGCCGCAGCTTCTTCTCGATCAGCTCGCGTTTCACGCGGCTGTGCAGCTTCAGCCCGAACATGTCCTTCACGTAGAAGGTATCGACCGCCTGCTCGCCGTAGGTCGCGATGATGGCCGAGGCGATGTAGACATGCTGCGCCGCCAGCGTCCGGGCGAGATCGTGCAGAAGCCCCGCGCGGTCGCGGGTGTCGACCTCGATGATCGTGAAGATCTCGGACCCCTCGTTGTCGAAGGTGATCGAGGTCGGCACGCGGAAGGCCTCTTCGCGCTTCTTCAGCTTGTCGCGCGGTTTCATCGCCTCGCGGGTCACCACCTCACCGGCAAGGGTCTTGCGGATGGTCTCGCGCAGGCGCGGGATGCGCAGGTCCTCGTAGGGAGAGCCCTCTGCGTCCTGCACCCAGAAGGCCGCCGTGGCATAGCCGTCCTTGGTGGTGAAGGTGCGCGCGTCCACGACATTGGCCCCGGCCAGCGCCAGCGCGCCGGTCAGCCGCGAGAAGATGCCCGGATGATCCTGCAGCGCAAAGCAGACCCGCGTGGCGTCGCGGTCCTCGTCGGGGTGGACGTCGATCTTGACCTCGTCGTCCTTGATGTCCTTCAGAAGCCTGGCAAAGACCACATGCGCGGTGATGTGCAGCCCCTGCCAGTAGGGCGGGTAATGGCGCTGCGTCTCGGTCCGCAGGGCGGAGGGCTCCCAGTCCGACAGGGTCTCGCGCAGAAGCTTGCGGGCCTCGGTGCCGCGGTTCTCGCGGTTGAGATCCTCCATCCCGCCTTCCAGCGCGCGGCGGGTCTGGCGGTAGAGCGCGCGGATCAGCGCCGCCTTCCAGTTGTTCCAGGTTCCGGGGCCGACGCCCCGGATGTCGCAGACCGTCATCACGCAGAGCAGGTCCAGCCGCTCGCGCGTCTGCACCGCCTTGGCAAAGTCGCGCACGGTGCGCGGGTCGGCGATGTCGCGCTTCTGCGCCATGTCGGACATCAGCAGGTGGTAGCGCACCAGCCATTCCACCGTGGCGCATTCGGCCTTGTTCAGACCCAGACGCGGCGCCACCTTGCGCGCGATCCGGGCACCAAGCGCGGAATGGTCCTCGTCCCGGCCCTTGCCGATGTCGTGCAGCAGCAGCGCCACATACAGCACCTTGCGGTTGACCCCTTCGTCAAGGATCGTCGAGGCGACGGGCAGCGCCTCTTTCAGGTCGCCGTGCTCGATCTCGGACAGGTGCCGGATGCACTGGATGGTGTGTTCGTCCACCGTGTAATGGTGGTACATGTTGAACTGCATCATCGCCACGATGGGCGCGAATTCGGGGATGAAGGCCGCCAGTACCCCCAGCTCGTTCATGCGCCGCAGCGCGCGCTCCGGGTTGCCGTGCTTCAGCAGCAGGTCCATGAACAGCCGCCGCGCTTCCTTGTCCTCGCGGAAGCCGGCGTCGATCAGGTGCAGGTTCGCCTTCACCAGCCGCATCGCATCCGGGTGGATCAGCAGCCCGGTGCGCAGCCCCTCTTCGAACAGCCGCAAGAGGTTCAGCCGGTCTTCCAGGAAGCGCCTGTCGTCCGAGATCGCAAGGCGGTTGTTGACGACGGCATAGCCGTCCTTGACCTGCGGCTGGCGCTTGAGGATGCGCAGGATCAGCGGCGCGTCCTTGGTGTGGTCGGCTTCCAGCGCGGTCAGCAGGATGCGGGTCAGGTCGCCGACGGTGGTGGCGTGGCGAAAGTAATCCTGCATGAAGATCTCGACCGCGCGGCGCCCGCGTCGGTCGTTGTAGCCCATGCGCTGCGCCACCTCGACCTGCATGTCGAAGGTCAGCTGCTCGACAGCCCGGCCCGCCAGCAGGTGCAGGTGGCAGCGCACCGCCCAGAGAAACCGCTCGGCCTGCACGAATTCCTCGTATTCGTCGGGGCGGAAGACCCCGCGCCGCACCAGTTCGGACACGTCGTCGGTGTGGTGCACATACTTGATGATCCAGAACAGCGACTGCAGGTCGCGCAGCCCGCCCTTGCCTTCCTTGACGTTGGGTTCGACCATGTAGCGCAGGCCCTGCTTGCGGTGCCGCGCGCCGCGCTCTTCCAGCTTGGCGGCGACGAAATCGCGTTCCGAACCGTTGAAGAGGTCGGTCCACAGGGCCTTGGTCAGCTTGTCGGCAAGCGCACGGTCGCCGGTGATGTAGCGGTGTTCCAGCATGGCGGTGCGGATGGTGAAATCCTCGCCGCCCAGGCGGATGCAGTCCTTCACCGTGCGCGAGGAATGACCGACCTTCAGCTTCAGGTCCCAGAAGACGTAGAGCATCGACTCGATGACGCTCTCGGCCCAGGGGGTGATCTTGTAGGGCGTCAGGAACAGCAGGTCGACGTCGGAAAAGGGCGCCATCTCGCCACGCCCGTAGCCGCCGACCGAGAGGACCGACAGGCGTTCCCCCTGCGTGGGGTTGGCCCTGGGATGCAGGACCTGCGTGGCGATCTCGAAGGTCAGCCGCACCACGCAATCGGTGATCCAGGTGTAGGACCGGGTGGTGCGCCGAGACCCGAAGGGTTCCCTGGCAAAGGCCGCGGCGATGACGTCGCGACCCTGCTCGGTGGTTTCGGAGAGGGCCTCGACCACGGCCTTGCGCACCGTGCCCTCGGCCATGCCGGGTTTCAGCCTGGCGAAGAGCGTGGTGCGCACCGCGTCCAGGTCGAAGATATCCGATGCCGGGGCGATCAGGTCGTCCGGCACCGGGTTCGTGTCGCGGTCAGAAGCCTGCCGAGGAGAGACTGCTTGGGGCAGGGTCAAGGATCACCATCTGCTTGTTGCGGACCGTGGCCACCGCCAGCGCGCGCCGGTTCGTGCCGTCGTTCATCAGACGGAATACACCGCCGGTGCCGGTAAAGCTAGAAGAGGTCAGCCCCCGGGTCGACAGGGCGTCCCCGCGCCCCTGCTTGGCCAGCGCGGCGATTGCCGCGATGCCGTCGTAGGCAAGGCCGGCAAGCGGGTGCGGCGCGGTGCCATAGGCGGCGGCGTAGCGCTGGTTGAAGCTGTCCTGCCGGGCCTTTTCGGGCAGGGCGAACCATGCGCCCTCGGCGCCGGGAAGCTCGAAGAGGTCGGGCCGCACGTCCCAGCGGGTCAGGCCGACGAACTGCACCTGGGCGGAGGTGACGCCGTTCTCGGGCAGTTGCCGCAGCAGCATCGGCATCGCGGCATTGGTCGCGTCGGTGGTGATGAAGACGGTGTCAGCCGCACCGGACTGGACCACCTGTCCGGCGGCCTGCGCGGCGGCCGAGACGCCCTCGACCGAAAGGGCATAGGGCTGGGCGCCCACAACCTGCACGCCATGCGTTTTCGCGGCCTGCTCGATGGCGGACTTGCCGAACTGGCCGGGCACGTCGTTGGAATGCACGATCAGGATGCGCGACTTGCCCTGCCGCTTGGCATGAGCCATCAGCCGTTGCGCGGTATTGGCGAAGGTCGGGCCAAGGATGAAGACGTTGCCGCCCGCGATCGAGGCGTTGTTGGAAAAGCCCAGCACGTTCACGCCCTCGTCGGCGACCGCCAGACCGGCCGCGTTCGCGACCTCTCCGAACAGCGGGCCGAGGATGATCCGCGCGCCGTCGTCGACGGCCTTCTGGGCCTGGGCAGAGCCGAGCTCGGGCCGCCCGGCGGTGTCATAGACGCGCAGGTCGATCTGCGCGCCCTGCTCGGCGATGGCGAGACGGGCGGCGTTTTCCAGCGCGGCGGCCACCGGCGCGGCACCGCCGTCGGATTTGGGCACCAGAAGCGCAACCGGGATCGGCTGCGAGGGATCGATGGCCGGCCCCCCGCCGAGAGACGGCGCCAGGTTGACATCGCAGGCAGAAAGGCCCAGGGCGGAAAGCCCCAGAACGGCTGGCCGCAACGCCTTGCGCAGCGGGGACAGAAAGGCAAACATGGTTGAAATTACTCCCTCGTTTTCCGGAGGCGGGGCGAGCGCCCGCGATTTACCGGGGATCATAGTGCTGCGGTCAGGGGGGTCCAAGTGACGAATGCCGACAAGGGGAAAATCGGCGGAGGTTTGTCGCCGGGCCTGTACCTGATCGCAACGCCGATCGGCAACGCGCGGGACATCACCCTGCGCGCGCTGGACCTGCTGAAGGCCGCCGATGTGCTGGCCGCCGAGGACACCCGCAGCCTGCGCCACCTGATGGACCTGCACGGGATCGCCGTGGGGGACCGGCCGCTGCTGGCCTATCACGAACACAACGGCGCGCGGATGCGCCCGCGGCTGCTGGGTGAGATGGCGGCGGGCCGGGCGGTGCTCTATGCCTCCGAGGCGGGGACGCCGATGATCTCGGATCCCGGCTTCGATCTCGCCCGGGCGGCGCGGGAGGCGGGGCATGCGGTCACCAGCGCCCCGGGGGCCTCGGCGGTGGTGACGGCGCTGACGCTGGGCGGCCTGCCGACAGACCGCTTCTTCTTCGCCGGGTTCCTGCCGAACGCGGCGGGCGCGCGGAAGACCGCCTTGCAGGCGCTGGCGGGGGTCGAGGCGACGCTTGTCTTCTACGAATCGCCCCGGCGGCTGGAGGCGATGCTGCGCAACGCCGCCGAGATGCTTGGGGACCGCGAGGCGGCGGTCTGCCGCGAATTGACGAAACGTTTCGAGGAGGCGCGGCGGGGAACGCTGTCCGAGCTCGCGGCGCATTACGCCGAAACGCCCCCCAAGGGGGAAATCGTCGTGCTGATCGCCAAGGGCGATTCATCTTCCGGTAATGACTTTGACCTAGAACGAGAGGTGACCAAGGCGCTGGAAACGATGTCGGTGCGCGATGCGGCGGATTACGTCTCTGCCCGTTTCGGGGTGAAACGGCGCCCGGTCTACCAATTGGCCATGCGGCTTTCGGCGGAGACGGATGAATGACACAGCTCTGTTTCGATTTCGACAGGATCCCCTCGGAACCGGTGCCCGCCCCCGCCGGGTCGCGTCCGACCGACCGGCAATTGCGGGGCGCGCGCGGCTACCACGAGGGGCTGGCTGCCGAACATCGCGTGGCACAGGATTACGAACGGCGGGGCTTTCCCATTGCCCGCCGCCGCTGGCGCGGCAAGGGGGGCGAGATTGACCTGATCGCCCGCGACGGCGCGGGGCTCGTCTTCATCGAGGTGAAGAAAAGCCGCAGTTTCGACCGCGCCATCGAGCGGCTGACACCGCGCCAGATGCGGCGCTTGCAGGCTGCGGCCGAGGAATTCCTTGGAACCCAGCCGCGCGGCAGCCGCACCGAGGTCCGGTTCGACGTGGTTCTGCTGAACCGTTGGGGTGACATGCGCGTGATCGAGAACGCCCTGTTTTACTGACGACCCCCGGCATTGCGCCTTCCCGCGCGTTGCGCCATCTATGGGCGGCGACAGACGAGGAGCGCCCATGAAGATCGCCTTTCAGATGGACCCGATTGCCGGGGTCGACATCAACGCCGACAGCACGTTCCGTCTGGCCGAAGAGGCGCAGGCGCGCGGACACCAGCTGTTCTACTACGGGCCGGACCAGCTTGCCTATGAAGAGGGTCGGATCACCGCGCGCGGGCACTGGATGACCGTGCAGCGGGTCGCGGCGCAGCCCGCCGTTCTGGGAGAGCGGGTGCAGGTCGACCTGTCCGAGATGGACGTGATCTGGCTGCGGCAGGATCCGCCCTTCGACATGCATTACATCACCACGACCCATCTGCTGGACCGGCTGAAGGACGACGTGCTTGTGGTCAACGACCCCTTCTGGGTCCGCAATTCGCCCGAGAAGCTGCTGGTCCTGAACTTCCCGGACCTGACACCGCCGACGGCCATCGCCCGCGATCTGGAAACGATCCGCGCCTTCAAGGCCCGTCACGGCGATATCATCCTCAAGCCGCTCTACGGCAATGGCGGGGCCGGGGTCTTCCGGCTGGACGAGAACGACCGCAACCTCTCGTCCCTCTACGAGCTGTTCACCGGTTTCTCGCGCGAGCCTCTGATCGTGCAGAAATACCTGCCCGCCGTCACCAAGGGCGACAAGCGCGTGATCCTCGTCGACGGCGAGGCGGTGGGGGCGATCAACCGCGTTCCGGCAGCGGGCGAGGTGCGGTCGAACATGCATGTCGGCGGTCGCCCCGAGAAGATCGCCCTGACCGACCGCGACCGCGAGATCTGTGCCCGGATCGGTCCGGTCCTGCGCGAGAAGGGACAGGTCTTCGTCGGCATCGACGTGATCGGCGACTGGCTGACCGAGATCAACGTGACCTCGCCCACCGGCATCCAGGAGATGGAGCGGTTCGACGGCACCAATGTGGCCGGGAAGATCTGGCAGGCGATCGAGGCAAAGCTGGGATGAGTCTTCCGGCGCGGCTGCTGAACTTCTGGCTGCCGTTGACCGAAAAGCGCCACCTCGGGCGGGCGCAGGACATCCGGGCGCTGCGCCGCCTGACCGAGATGAAGGCCCGGCTCTGGCTGCATCCGCCGTTCGGCACCACCTTCGACAGCCGCAGCACCGGCGGCTGTCCGACGCTCTGGGTCAATCCCGACAGCCCCGGCCCGCTGCTTCTGTACCTGCACGGGGGCGCCTATGTCATGGGCGGCCCGGTCACCCATCGCGCCTTGGCGGCGCGGCTGGCGCGGGCGGCGGGGTTGCCGCTGTGCCTGCCGTACTACCGCCTGGCGCCGGAGCATTCCTGTCCCGCCGCGCTGACGGACGCGCTGGCCGTCTACCGCGCGGTGGCGGATCATCCGCAAGGCGTGATCCTTGGCGGCGACAGCGCCGGGGGCGGCCTTGCGCTGAGCCTGCTGTCGGAGATCCTGCGCGCCGACCTTCCCAAGCCGCTGGGGTTGTTCGCCTTTTCGCCCTGGACCGACCTGACGCTCTCGGGCGACAGCTGCGCCGAGAACGCCGCCCGCGATGTCATGCTGCCGGTCACCCGCGCCCGCGACTGCGCGGCGCTCTACCTTGGGGTCACGGCGCCCGACGATCCGCGGGCCTCGCCGCTCTTCGCCGATTTCGGCGGGGCGCCGCCGGTCTGGCTGACCGTCAGCGCGACCGAGATCCTGCGCGACGACACCCTGCGCATGGCGGAGCGGCTGCGCGGGCAGGGCGCCGCCGTGAGCCTGACCGTCGAGCGCGACCTGCCGCATGTCTGGCCGCTGTTTTACGGGATGCTGCCCGAGGGCCGCGCCACCCTGCGCGCGCTGGCGCAGTGGCTCAGGTCTCTTTCGCGCCCAGAAGCCGGTAGCTGAGCGCCTCGGCCACATGGGCCCGCCCGACCGTGTCGGCGCCGTCGAGGTCGGCAATGGTGCGCGCGACCCGCAGGATGCGGTGATAGCCGCGGGCGCTCAGCGCCATGTGGTCGGCGGCCCTCAGCAGCAGCGCGCGGCCGTCGTCGTCGGGGGCGGCGATCCTTTCCAGCATGCGGCCCTCGGCATCGGCGTTGGTGCGCAGGCCCTCGCAGCCGGAGAACCGCGCCGCCTGCACCGCGCGCGCCTGGGCAACGCGGGCCGCGACGACCTGCGATGTGTCCCCGGTGGCGGGCAGGTCGAGATCGGTGAAGGCCACCGGCGGCACCTCGATCCGCAGGTCGAAGCGATCCATCAGCGGGCCGGAGATGCGGCCCATGTATTCCTCGCCGCATGTGGGCGCGCGGGAACAGGCGCGGGCGGCCTCTGCCAGATGCCCGCATTTGCAGGGGTTCGCGGCGGCCACCAGCAGGAAGCGGCAGGGATAGCGGATATGGGCATTGGCCCGCGACACCACGACCTCGCCGGTCTCGACCGGCTGGCGCAGGGTTTCCAGCACGTCGCGGGTGAATTCGGGAAACTCGTCCATGAAGAGCACGCCATTGTGGGCAAGGCTGGCCTCTCCGGGCTTGGCGGAGCGCCCGCCGCCGACGATGGCGGCGCGCGAGGCGGTATGATGCGGCTCCTGGAAGGGGCGCACCCGAGAGACGCCGCCATCGCGCAGCAGGCCCGCGACCGAGTGGATCATCGAGGTTTCCAGCGCCTCGCGCGCGGTCAGCGGGGGCAGGATGCCGGGCAGGCGGGCGGCCAGCATCGACTTGCCCGCGCCGGGCGGGCCGATCAGGATCATGTGGTGGCGCCCGGCGGCCGCGATTTCCAGCGCCCGTTTCGCCCGTTCCTGTCCCTTGACGTCGCGCAGGTCGCGCGGGGCGGTTTCGCTGGTCACTTCCCCGGCCTGGGCCGGGGCGATGGGGGCCTGCCCGCCGAAGTGCTGGACGATCTCGAGAAGGCTGCCCGCGCCAAGCACCGCGCAGGCCTCGACCCAGGCCGCCTCGGGGGCGGAGGCGCGGGGGCAGATCAGGGCGCGGTCGTGTTCGGCTGCTGTCATGGCGGCGGGCAGGGCGCCTGCGACGGCCACGAGGGCCCCGTCCAGCGACAGCTCTCCCAGCGCCATGGTCTGCGCCACCAGATCCTGCGGCAGGATGTCCAGAGCCGCCAGCAGGGCCAGCGCGATGGGCAGGTCGAAGTGAGAACCCTCCTTGGGCATGTCGGCGGGCGACAGGTTCACCGAGATCCGTTTCGACGGCAGCGCGATGGACATGGCGTCAAGCGCGGCGCGCACCCGCTCCTTCGCCTCGGACACGGCCTTGTCCGGCAGGCCCACGATGGCAAAGCCCGGCATCCCGGCAGAGACCGCGCATTGCACCTCGACCGGGCGGGCCTCTATGCCCTCGAAGGCGACGGTGTGGGTCAGGGCGGTGATGGCTGGGTGACTCCGCTGCGGCCCCGCCATCCTGCCTTCACCTTGGTTACATAATGGTTAACGCGTGCCCTGCACCAGCGCCATGAAGGCGGGCCATGCCTCGGGGTCGGCGGCGGTCTTGTCGCGGCAAAAGGCGTTGCAGAAGCCGTAGAGCGATCCCTCGAAGGACAGGAAATGCGTCACCGGATCGCCGGAATAGGGGCAGGCGGCGTTGACGGCGGGGCCAGTGTCCACGGGCTGTGCCGCCAGTGGCGCGGGGCCGGGCCAGTCGGCGCGGTCGAGGTCCCTGGCGTACCACGGCAGCTCCGCGCCGCGCACCAGCCCCATGGCCCGCCAGCGGCGGAAGGCCGGGTCGGCCAGATGGGCCGCGACATAGGCCTGCGCCTGCGGGCCGACCGTTAGCCCATAGCCCGCGATCCGCGCGGCGACCGGCGCATAGAAGGCATCCACCGCCGAGTAGTCTCCGCACAGCCAGGGCCCGCCCGACTGCTCCAGCGCCCAGGACCAGAGCGCCTGGACCCGCGCGAGGTCGGCGCGCACCGCCTCTGACGGCTGGAACCCGGTATAGGCGGCGCGCAGGTTCATCGGGCAGTCGCCCCGCAGCGCGTCGAACGAGGCGTGCATCTCGGCGGCGAGGCTGCGGGCGGTGGCGCGCAGGGCCGGATCGGCGGGCCAGAGACCGGCACCGGGATGGCGGCTTGCAAGCTCCTCGGCCAGCGCGAGGCTGTCCCAGACCAGCGCGCCGTCGGACAGCCGCGCGCAGGGCACGGTGCGGGCGGGGGCGATTTCCGCCACCTGTTCGGCCACGGACCCGGCGGTGAAGTCCACCAGGACGGTCTTCGCCTGCAACCCGAAGCGCCGGAACAGCAGCCAGCCGCGCAGGGACCAGCTGGAATAGGTGTAATCGCCGATGTAAAGCGTGTCGGTCATTGTGAGGCTCCTGAAAACATGCGTGTTTTCTTAGCCTGACTTTCCGCGCCGCTCCCAATGATCTTTGGTTTTCGAGGGCATCACAAACCGGAATGAATGGCCTTCGCGCAAAAAAGTTCCACCCAAAGTGAACCAACCGGCGGCTTCGTGCGTAGTACGATCAAAGCCGCTGACAAGCGGTTAGGGTACAGGGGGAAGTGCATGGCACTCGATGGCTTCAACGATCAAACACTGTCCCGCCGGGCCATGAAGGCAGAACTTCTGGACGCCGAGACGGAATTGCAGCTGGCCTATGCCTGGCGCGACGATCGCGACGTGCAGGCCCTGCACCGGCTGATCAATGCCTACATGCGGCTGGCGATCTCGATGGCGGCGAAGTTCAAGCGTTACGGCGCCCCCATGAACGACCTGATCCAGGAGGCCGGTCTTGGCCTGATGAAGGCCGCCGACAAGTTCGACCCGGATCGCGGCGTGCGCTTTTCGACCTATGCGGTCTGGTGGATCAAGGCCTCTATCCAGGACTACGTGATGCGCAACTGGTCGATGGTGCGCACCGGCTCCACCTCTTCGCAGAAGTCACTGTTCTTCAACATGCGCCGCGTGCAGGCCAAGATCGAACGCGAGGCCGCCGCTCAGGGTGAAAACCTCGACGGGCACCAGTTGCGCCACATGATCGCAACCGAGATCGGTGTGCCGCTGCGCGACGTCGAGATGATGGAGGGCCGCCTGTCGGGCTCTGACTACTCTCTGAACGCCACCCAGTCGGTCGAGGACGAGGGGCGCGAGTGGATCGACACGCTGCAGGACGATGCCGAGCAGGCCGCCCAGATCGTCGAGGCCAACCATGACAACGAGCAGCTGCGCGACTGGCTGGTGCATGCCATGGGCGCGCTGAACGAACGCGAGCGGTTCATCGTGCGCGAGCGCAAGCTGCGCGAGGAAAGCCGCACGCTGGAAAGCCTTGGCACCGAACTCGGCCTGTCGAAAGAGCGCGTGCGCCAGCTGGAGGCTGCGGCCTTCGCCAAGATGCGCAAGTCGCTTGAAACGCAGTCCGGCGAGGTTAAGAACTTCCTCGCATGAGAGCCTTTGCATTTCTTGTCGCCGTCACGGCGACGGCCTGTCCGGCCGAGGAGTTTCCCCGGGCGGACATCGTTTTCCTGGGGGAAGTCCACGATAACCCCGCCCATCACGCATGGCAGGCAGAGGCGGTCGATGCCCTGAACCCCAAGGCCATCGTCTGGGAAATGCTCGACAGCGCAGAGGTTTCGGCCATCACGCCCGAGATCCTTGACGATCGGGCGGCGCTGGACGAGGCGCTGGGATGGTCCGGCACCGGCTGGCCGGACTTTGCCATGTATCACCCGATCTTCACCGCAGAACCCGAGGCCGACCATTACGGCGCGGAACTGCCGAGAGAGCGCGCCCGGGCGGTCATGCAGGAGGGGCGCACCTCGGTCGAGCTGGCCAATGAGGACCTCGCGGCTCTGCTGGCCACCGACCTGCCCCCGGAAGAAGAGGAAGAGCGCCTTGTGCTTCAGCAGGCGGCCCATTGCGGCGCGCTGCCGCCCGAGATGCTGCCCCAGATGGTCGATGTGCAGCGGGTGCGCGACACCCTGCTGGCCGAGGCCGCGATACGGGCGCTGGAGGAAACCGGCGGCCCCGTGGCGGTGATCACCGGCAACGGCCACGCCCGGTTGGACTGGGGTGCCGGGGCCCTGGCCGTCGCCGCGCTGGAGGGCACCGGCGCCACCGTCTTCGCCGTGGCGCAGGGCGAAGAGGGCGCCCCGATCCCGGACGGCATCTTCGATCTTGTGCGCTCTGAACCGGCGGTGGATCGCGGCGATCCCTGCGACGCCTTCAAGACGTGACGGGGGCCGGGAAGGTACGGGGCTGAACTGCACGCCGCAGGAACAGGAGGGGTCCATGGCACCAAGGCAGAAGCTCTACCCGACCTTCCGGTATCGCGATTGCGCCCGGATGGTTGGCTGGCTGACCGAGGTCGTTGGCTTTGCCGAGGTCAACACCCACCGCGAGGGAGAGACCGTCGCCCATGCGGAACTGGCGCTGGGCGGGTCGATCCTGATGCTGGGGCAGGCCCGCGACGATGCCTATGGCGCCGAGGTGGGCACACCGGGGCCGGATGCGAACGGCGGCAAGTCGCTGTATCTTGCGGTCGAGAACCCCGACGACCTGTTCAAGCGGGTTCAGGCCTCGGGCGTCGAGATCCTCGAAGGGCTGACCGACCGGGACTATGGCAGCCGTGAATTCCGCTGCCGCGATTTCGAGGGCAATCTCTGGTGTTTCGGCACCTATGCGCCGCAGGTCGGCGGCTGAGGGTTCGGGCGCTGCGCGGGCCTCGGGCCGCCGGGCTGCCCTTGCCCTTTCCGCCAAGGCGGCTAAGGTCCGGCCCGGGCTGAAGAAAGGGCGCGCCATGCTGCGGGGCAAACGCATTTTGCTGATCATCGGCGGCGGCATCGCCGCCTACAAGGCGCTTGACCTGATCCGGCGCCTGCGCGAACGCGGCGCCGCCGTGACCCCGGTCATGACCGGCGCGGCAGAGCAGTTCGTGACGCCCCTGTCGGTGTCGGCGCTGGCCGGGGAAGAGGTTCACCGCGACCTCTTCGACCTGACCAAGGAGGCCGAGATGGGCCATATCCAGCTGTCCCGCGTCGCGGACCTGCTGGTGGTGGCCCCGGCGACGGCGGACCTGATGGGTAAGATTGCGACGGGCCGGGCGGACGATCTGGCCTCGACGCTGCTGATGGCCACCGATACGCCGGTGCTGATCGCCCCCGCGATGAATGTGCGCATGTGGGAGCATCCGGCCACGCAGCGCAACCTGTCGGTGCTTCAGGGCGACGGCGTGGCGGTTGTCGGTCCGAACGCGGGCGACATGGCCTGCGGTGAGCATGGCCCGGGCCGCATGTCCGAACCGCTGGAAATCGTCGCCGCTATCGAGGCACGGCTGGGCGACGGCCCGATGACGGGGCGGCGCGTGCTTGTCACCTCTGGCCCCACGCATGAACCCATCGACCCGGTGCGCTACATCGCCAACCGCTCTTCCGGCGCGCAGGGCACCGCCATCGCGCAGGCCCTGCTGCGGCTGGGCGCCGAGGTGGTCTTTGTCACCGGCCCCGCCGACGCGGCGCGTCCAGAGGGCGCGCAGGTCGTCGAGGTGGAAACCGCGCAAGAGATGCGCGATGCGGTCATGGCCGCCCTGCCGGTGGACGCGGGCGTCTTTGCCGCCGCCGTGGCGGACTGGCGCGTGGCCAGCGCCTCTGACAGCAAGATCAAGAAGCGGAACGGCGCCCTGCCGGTGCTGGACTTCGCCGAGAACCCGGACATCCTTGCCGGGGTCTCGGGCCTGACCGAGGGCCGCCCGCCGCTGGTCGTGGGCTTTGCCGCGGAAACCGATGACGTGGTGGCCAATGCCACCGCCAAGCGCGCCCGCAAGGGCTGTGACTGGATCGTTGCAAACGATGTCTCGCCGTCGACGGGCATCATGGGCGGGACGGAAAACGCGGTGACCCTGATCACCGCCGAGGGGGCCGAGGCATGGCCCCGCGCCTCGAAGGCCGAGGTGGCCCGCAGGCTGGCCGAGCGGATCGCCGGGGCACTGGGCAGCGCCCGCAAACCCGGCCCCCGGGACGGGGACACGTCATGACCGGCTGCGGTCTATACCAAACCGGCGGCGCAGGGCCGTCACCCAGAGGCGGAGAGGGCCGGGCATGAGCGTCGCAATCACCTTTCAATGGCTTGAGGAGGCGGACCGGTCGCTGGGCCTGCCCGCCTATGCGACAGAGGGTGCGGCGGGTGCCGACCTGCGCGCCAACCTGCCGGACCGGGGCACCGTGGTGCTGACCCCCGGCGGGCGGGCGCTGGTGCCGACCGGGCTGCGGATGGCGATCCCCGAGGGCTACGAGGTGCAGATCCGCCCGCGTTCGGGCCTTGCGCTGAAACACGGGATCACCCTGCCGAATTCGCCCGGGACCATCGACAGCGACTATCGCGGTGCGCTGGGGGTGATCGTGATGAATGCCGGGACAGAGCCCTTTACCATCGCCCATGGCGACCGCATTGCGCAGATGATCGTGGCGCCGGTGGTCCGTGCCACCTTCACGCAGGCGGACAGCCTGCCGGACACGGTGCGTGGCGAGGGCGGCTTTGGCTCGACGGGGCGCGGCTGATGCTGCTGGTGCTGGCGCTGGCGGCGGGGCTCTGGGGGCTTGGCCATGTGATGAAGACGCCCCGCGCGGCGCGGCTTTACATGATCGCGATCCTCTACGTCGCCGTGCTGATCGCGCAGGTGGCCCTGCCGGAGGGTCATGCCCTGCGCGCGGCGACCGGCGGCAGCGCGGCGCCCTGGCTGATCCTCGGCGGCCTCGGCGCGCTGGCGCTGGGGTATGCCCGCCTTGTCCGTGGCCTGAAGGCGCGCGCGGTGCGGAAAGAGGCCGCCGAGGCGCCGCCGCCGCGTCCCGGCCTGTTCCGCGAGGGTGAGCTGGAGCGCTACGCCCGCCACATCGTGCTGCGCGAATTGGGCGGACCGGGCCAGAAGGCGCTGAAAGAGGCGAAGGTTCTGGTGGTGGGCGCGGGGGGGCTGGGCTCTCCTGTGCTGCTGTACCTGGCGGCGGGCGGCGTCGGCACCATCGGCGTGATCGACGACGACGTGGTCGACAGTGGCAACCTGCAACGGCAGGTGATCCATACCGATCAGCGCATCGGCATGGCCAAGGTGTTTTCCGCGCAGGCCGCCATGGAGGCGCTGAACCCCTATATCGCCGTCCGCCCCTACAACCGGCGGCTGGACCCGGACAGCGCCGCCGCGCTGATGGCAGACTACGATCTGGTGCTGGACGGCACCGACAATTTCGACACCCGCTACCTTGTGAACCGTGCCGCCGTGGCGGCGGGCAAGCCGCTGATCTCGGGCGCGCTCAGCCAGTGGGAGGGGCAGGTCAACCTGTTCGATCCGGCCTCGGGCGGGCCCTGCTACGAATGCATCTTCCCCACAGCGCCGGCTGCGGGGCTGGCGCCCTCCTGCGCCGAGGCGGGGGTGCTGGGGCCCTTGCCGGGGGTCGTCGGGACGATGATGGCGGTCGAGGCGATCAAGCGCATCACCGGCGCCGGGCAGGGCCTGCGCGGAGAGATGCTGATCTACGACGCGCTCTGGGGCGAGACCCGCAAGATCACGCTGAAGCGGCGTGCCGATTGCCCGGCCTGCGGGGGCACTGCGTCCTGACCGGGCGCCGGTCGGCTGGCGTGGCGCAGAGGTATTTGGACCAAGAAGAAGCCTGACGGGGGTGCTTCCTGTCGGATTGGGGTGCCGGGGTTCGGGCGGCGCCCGGTCGAGACGGTGGCGCCTGTCGGGGGGCGGGGTCCTGGGGACCTGGGCAGAGAAGAAGCACAGGGGGCGCGATTGAAGCCGCGGCCCGGGTCGCCTAGCTTTGACGGGCAGACAGGAGAGACGTGATGACCAACCCGCTGTTGATGCCCTGGCAGACGCCCTACGGGATCGCCCCCTTCGACGCCATCGAGGATGCGCATTTCGCGCCGGCCTTCGAGGCGGCGCTGGCGGAGCATCTGGCCGAGATCGAGGCGATTGCCGACAACCCGGAGCCGCCGAGTTTCGCCAATACCGTCGAGGCGATGGAGGGGGCGGGCGCGGCGCTGGACAGGGTTCTGGGGGTGTTTTTCAACCTTGCGGGCGCCGACAGCAACGCGGCGCGGCAGGCCTTGCAGCGGGAGTTCTCGCCGAAGCTGGCGGCGCATTCCTCGGCGATCTATTCGAACAAGGCGTTGTTTGCCCGGATCGAGGCGCTGTGGGACGGGCGCGAGGCGCTGGAGCCCGAGGAAGAGCGGGTGCTTTACCTGACGCATCGCGGCTTCGTGCGGGCCGGGGCGGCGCTGGAGGGCGATGCGGCAGAGCGCATGGCGGTGGTGAAGTCGCGGCTGGCCGTGCTGGGCACGCAGTTCACGCAGAACCTGCTGACGGACGAGGCGGCCTGGTCCATGCCCCTGTCCGAGGCGGATCTGGAGGGGCTGCCGGAGTTCGTCGTCGATGCCGCGCGCTCTGCCGGTGAGGCGGCGGGTTTCGAGACGCCGCTGGTGACGCTGTCGCGGTCGCTGATCACGCCCTTCCTGCAGTTCTCGCCCCGGCGTGCGCTGCGCGAGAAGGCCTGGCGGGCCTGGGTGATGCGGGGCGAGAACGGCGGTGAGACCGACAACCGCGGTATCGCCGCCGAGACGCTGGCGCTGCGCAAGGAGCGGGCGGCGCTGCTGGGATACGAGGACTTCGCCGCCTACAAGCTGGAGACCGAGATGGCGGGCACGCCCGCGCGGGTGCGCGAGCTGCTGATGGCGGTCTGGGAACCGGCGCGGGCTGCCGCCCTGTCGGATGCCGCCGAGATGGAAGCGATGCTGAAGGCCGACGGTCTGTCCGGCCCGCTGGAGCCCTGGGACTGGCGCTACTACGCCGAGAAGCGGCGCCGCGCTCTGCACGATCTCGATGAGGCGGAACTGAAGCCCTACTTGCAACTGGACCGGATGATCGAGGCGGCCTTTGCCTGTTCCAGCCGCCTGTTCGGGCTGTCGTTCGAACCGCTGCAGGTGCCGCTCTACCACCCCGACTGCCGGGCCTGGGCGGTGACGCGCAATGGCCAGCATCTTGCGGTCTTCATCGGCGACTATTTCGCGCGGGCCTCCAAGCGGTCGGGGGCCTGGTGTTCGACCTTCCGCGAGCAGGCGAAGCGGCCCGTCGCCAAGACGCCCATCGTGGTCAACGTCTGCAATTTCGCCAAGCCGTCCGGGGGCAAGCCCGCGCTGCTGTCCTATGACGATGCGCGCACGCTGTTCCACGAGTTCGGCCATGCGCTGCACCAGATGCTGTCGGATGTCACCTTCGGCTCTGTCTCGGGGACCTCGGTGGCGCGCGATTTCGTCGAACTGCCCAGCCAGCTGTACGAGCACTGGCTGGAGGTGCCCGAGGTGCTGGGGGAATTCGCCACCCATGCCGAGACCGGCGAGCCGATGCCGCCCGCCCTGCTGGACAAGGTGCTGAAGGCCGCGACCTTCGACATGGGGTTCCAGACGGTGGAATACGTGGCCTCGGCGCTGGTGGACCTGGAGTTCCACCAGGGCCAGCCGCCCGCCGACGTGATGCAGAAGCAGGCCGAGGTACTGGAAGAGATGGGCATGCCCCATGCCATCGCCATGCGCCACGCGACGCCGCATTTCGCGCATGTCTTCTCGGGCGACGGCTATTCCAGCGGCTACTACAGCTACATGTGGTCGGAAGTCATGGATGCCGACGCCTTCGCGGCCTTCGAAGAGGCCGGTGGCGCCTTCGACCCCGAGGTGGCGCGGCGGCTGGAGGACTACATCCTCTCGCGCGGCGGCTCTGTCGAGGCAGAGGTGCTGTACACCCGCTTCCGGGGCCGGATGCCGGGGGTCGAGGCGCTGTTGAAGGGGCGCGGGCTGGCGGCCTGAGGCCGGGCCCTGCGCCCGGCGGCACCAGAAGGGGTATGCCATGTCGATGGACGGTGAGACGATCCGCGAGTTCTGTCCCGAAGGGCGGCTGCGCGCCGCGCTGAACTTTGGCAACGGGGTGCTGATCGGGCGCGATGAGGCGGGGCGGCCCCGGGGCATCACGGTGGATCTTGCACAGGCGCTGGCCGCGCGGCTGGGCCTGGCGGTGGATTTCGTCGAAATGGCGCGCGCGGTGGATGTTTCCGACACGGCCCGCTCCGGCGTCTGGGACCTGTGTTTTCTGGCGGTCGATCCGAAGCGGGCGGAAACCATCGCCTTTTCAGAGCCCTACGTGCAGATCGACGGCTGTTACCTGGCCGGACCGGGCTGCGATGCGGCGGATGCGGGGGCGCTTGTGGCCTCGGGGGCGGCGGTGGGCACCGTGGTCGGCAGTGCCTACAGCCTGACGCTGGAGCGGCAGGAGGGCGCGGAGCGGCTTGTCCATTTCCCGGATATCCACGCCATGCTTGCGGCGCTGGACGACGGGGCGGTCGCGGCGGTGGCGGGCATCGGCGCGGTCATGGCACGAGAGGCCGCGGCGCGTCCCGGCGCCCGCGTGCTGGCCCCGGCCTTCATGTCGATCCGTCAGGCCATGGGTGTGCCGCAGGGCCGCCCGAAGGCGGCGGCGGCGTTGCGGGCCTTTGTCGATGAGGCGGCGCGCTCGGGGCTGGTTGGCGACATACTGGAGCGGCACGGGGTGTCCCGCGACTGCGCCGTGGTGCCTGCATCCTAGGGCGCGCACACTGACCGGCAGGGGCGGAGGCGCCTGTCGCCGTCCTGGCCGGTGTCAGGATACCGGAGCGGCGCCGATCTTTCCGATGCCGCCCCGTGCTTCGGTTCGCTGTATGGCGAAGCGGGCCGGGCGGGCCTACCCCGCCTGCGGTTGCTCAAGGGGTCTGACCGGGCTGAATCCGCAGGCCGTCAGACCGCGACCTCTGCCTTGATGGCGGCGTGGGGGTCGTAGCCCTCTACCGTGAAATCCTCGATCCGGTAGTCGTCGATGCCCTGCCCGCGGCGGGTGAGCGCGATGCGGGGCAGGGGGCGCGGTTCGCGGGTCAGCTGTTCGCGCGCCTGATCGAGGTGGTTCTGGTACAGGTGCACGTCGCCGCCGACCCAGACCAGCTCGCCGGGGGTCAGGCCCGCCTGATCCGCCAGCATCAGGTGCAGCGCCGTGGCGCCGACGAAGTTGAAGGGCGCGCCCAGCAACAGGTCGACCGAACGCTGGTAGAGCAGGCAGTTCAGCCGTCCGGTCGAGGTGACGTGGTACTGGTAGACCATGTGGCAGGGCGGCAGCGCCATCTGGCCCAGTTCCGGCACGTTCCAGCCGTGGAACAGCATCCGGCGGCTGGACGGGTTCTCGCGCAGGGTCTGCACCAGCGTGCCGATCTGGTCGTATTCGCGCCCGTCCGCGCCCAGCCAGCGGCGCCACTGCTTGCCGTAGACCGGCCCCAGCTCGCCCCAGCGCGCGGCAAAGGCATCGTCCTCGACAATGCGCTGCTCGAAGGCTTCCTGAGAGATCGCCTCGCCGGTTTCGCGGCGGTAGCTGTCCAGCGGCCAGTCGGTCCAGATCCGCACGTTCTCGCGCAAAAGCGGCTGGAGGTTGGTGCCGCCGGTGAGGAACCAGAGCATCTCTTTGACGGCGGTTTTCCAGTAGACCCGCTTGGTTGTCAGGATCGGCGCGGTGCCTTCCGAGAGGTCGAACCGCAGCATGGCGCCGAACAGGGACCGGGTGCCGACGCCGGTCCGGTCGACCCGCGCATCGCCCTGCTCCAGCACGCGTTCCATCAGGTCGAGGTACTGATATTCGGGATGCCGCACGATCAGCCCTCCTGCCGGGACGGCGGGAAAGAGGCGGGGAGAGGGGAATTCAGCAGCATGGACGGCCTCTAATGGAAGGGGTGGGGGGGGGCGGTTCCCACAAGATACAGTGGCCGCGTCAGTCCGTAAAGCCGAAGGCCTGGCGGGTGTGGGGCGAATTTGCCTCACATGTGGCGCGCAAAAGGCAGGCAGAATTGACTTTTTACCGCCCGCCCCGCAGATTTTTTCAAAATAATTGGGCAAGACCTGAGGCAGTCATATGTATCGCATTTTTCTCACGCTCGCGGTTGCGGGCGCTCTTTCGGCGTGCAGTTCGTCCAGTGGTGGCGGCGACGACGACCCGCTGTCCTCTGGCGATACCGATGGTGTCGGGGTCGGTGAACAGCCGCTTGTCCCCGAACCGGAACCCGAGCCCGAACCGGAGCCGGTCCCTTCGCCCGACAAGTACGGTGCGGATGTGGGGGCCTCGGCAACGGCCCCGATGAACGATATCGATTTCGACCCGGCGACCGGCGAGCTGGTGCTCAACAACATGACCTTCGACGACAGGAACCCCTTTGACCGCGACGATACCGCCAGCGCGCGGCTGCGCGCCGCCGGTTCGCGGTACGATGCCTATCAGAATGCCGCTACGGTCGACGAATATTATGCGGTTTTCCGGCGCACGGACTACGTGCAGACCGCTGCGGCGGGCTCTCGGTCCACCGTGTTCAAGCGGCCGGTGGATGTCGGCGGCATCGGGGTCGAACGGCTGTCCGGCACCGGTGCCCTGCCCGTGGCCAATGCAACCTACGTCTTCAGCGGGGAATACGCCGGGGTCCGGACCCTTTATCCCGATACCCGCAATCCGCAGGAACAGATCCAGTATGTCACCGGTACGACGGAGATCACCGTCGACATCGAGGACTACGACGAGACCGGCAGCGTGCGCGGCCTTGTGCTGGATCGCAAGGTCTTCGACGCGATGGGGGTCGAACTGACAGAGACCAACGCCACGGGCGACACCGTGGGGGACGCGACCTACCTGCGGTTGGACCCCAACACCATCAACTTCGAGAACTGGTCGATCGACTCCGGCAACATGCAAATGGTGCGGAGAAACGGCCCGGATGCCGGAACCCCGGCAGGTGAGATCGGCGGCAGATGGAGCGGTCTGTTTGCCGGTCCGAACGGCGAGGAAGTGGCCGGTATCGTGGTGGTGCAGGGCGAGACGCCCGTCGGCATCGATCCGGTCAGCGGAGAGTATGTCGAGGTCACCGTCCGCGAAGTCGGCTCCTTCGTCGGCGAACGCTGATCCGTGGCCAACCCGAGCCCCCTCTGGCAGAGGGCAGGGCGCCTTTTGCGCGGCCCCCTGCCTTGGGCCTCGCGGCCCCAGCGCTGGCTGTCCCTGGTCGCCGGTCCGGCGCTGGCCTTGGGCTTGTGCATCTCGGCCGTGCAGGCGGAAGAGACGCGGCTGAGCCTTGACGAGGCGCGCGGCGCGGCGGCCGGGTTTCTCGCCGATGGTCGGCCCGAGGCAGCGCTGATCCTTGCGGACGGCGCCCTTCTGGGGGCGCCGGACCATCCGCAGACCCTGATGCTGCGCGCCCGCGCCCTGCGCGACCTGGGCCGCGATGCCGAGGCGGTGAAGGCGGCGCGCGCCGCCTGGGCGGCGGCCTCGACACCGCAGGACCGCTTCTTCGCCGCGATGATCCAGGCGCAGACGCGGTCGTCCAAGGGGGATCGGGCCATCGCGCAATACTGGCTGCGCCGGGCTGCGCAGATTGCCCCGGATGAAGCGAGCCGGGCGGTGGCCATCCGCGATTTTCGCCATGTTCGCCGGATCACGCCGTGGCGGCTGTCGCTGGATGTCAGCGTCGCGCCCTCGGACAATCTGAACAACGCGCCGAAGTCCAACAGCTTTACCTTCGCCGGGCTGCCCTTCGTCAACCCCACCGCCGTGCCGCTGTCGGGTGTGGAATACGGCATCGGCGCCGGCTACGTCTATCGTGTCGCGCTGGCGGAGAACCGGCGGCTGAACTTTGGCGTCGACCTCGATGTGACCCGCCTGCGTTTCTCCGAGGACGCCCGTGACAAGGTGCCGGGCGTGGATGCGGACGACTACCGGGAAGAAGAGCTGCGGCTTTCGGCGGGGTACGAGGCGCGGGCCTCTGATGGTCGCTGGCTGGCGCTGACAGAGCTCTCGCTGCAGCGCACATGGCTGGCCGGGAAGACGCTGTCGGACGCGGTGCGGCTGGACTTCAGCTATGGGCGCGCGGTGGCGCCGGGGATGGTCCTTGGTGGGCGCCTTGGCCTCGAGACCGAAGAGCGGCGTGATTTCTCGGTGCTCGATTCGGATACGCGGGACTACGGCGTCACCCTGTCCAAAGAGGTCGGACAGGGTTTGTTGAGGCTGGATCTGGGATGGGCCGACACCGAGTCCGACTCGCGGTCCGTTGCGCGGGAAACCGGGCGTGCGGTGCTGACCTATGCCCGGACGAAGCCGGTGAGGGGCATGCTGCCGCGCCTGGCGCTGAGCTATGAGGCCGTGGACTACGACCGGGGCCCAACGACCTTCTGGACCGATCCGAGGCAGGATAGGCAATGGGCTGTGTCGCTGGATGTGACGCTGCCGGATCTGGATTACTACGGCTTCGCCCCCGAGGTCGGGGTTTCCTTCCGCGACAGACAGTCCAATTATACCATCTACGAGACTCAGGGCACGGACCTGCGCCTTGGCCTGAGATCGGTATTCTAGGAACGACAGCGGCCCAAGCCGGGCTGCGAAGGGAGACCTTATGGGAATCAAGTACTTGCACACCATGGTGCGGGTGAAGGACCTTGACGCGTCCATCGCATTCTACGAGCTGCTGGGCCTGACCGAACGGCGCCGGATCGAAAACGACAAGGGCCGGTTCACGCTGGTCTTCCTGTGCCCGCCGGAGCAGGCGGATGGCCACGCGGACGTGGAGCTGACCTACAACTGGGACGGCGACGAGGGGCTGCCCTCGGATTCGCGGCACTTCGGCCACCTCGCCTACACGGTGCCGGACATCTACGAGATGTGCCAGAACCTGATGGACAACGGCGTCACCATCAACCGCCCGCCGCGCGACGGGCACATGGCCTTCGTGCGCTCGCCCGACAACGTGTCCATCGAGCTGCTTCAGGAAGGCGAGGCCAAGGCCCCGGCGGAACCCTGGGCCAGCATGGAAAACACGGGCCATTGGTAAGGCCGGCGGCGCTTGCCCTCGGCCTGATGCTGGCGCCCCTCGGGGCGCTGGCACAGGACTGTCGGCTGGCGCTTGTGCTGGCTCTGGACGTGTCGTCCTCTGTCGATGACGCGGAATACGTGCTGCAACGCGACGGGATCGCCGCCGCCCTGCAGGCCGAAGAGGTGCAGGGCGCCATCCTCGGCAACCCCGGCGCGGTGGCGCTGGCGATCTACGAATGGAGCGGGCGGCGCCAGTCGGTGCTGATCCAGGACTGGGTGGTGCTGCGCAGCGCCGAGGACATCGCCGGGGTGTCGGCGCGGCTGCGCGGCGTGCAGCGGTCCTACCGGCGCTATCCAACCGCCCTTGGCTATGCCCTGGGCTACGGGGCGACGCTGATGCGCGAGGCACCCGCCTGCGACCGGCAGGTGATCGACGTGTCGGGCGACGGCATCACCAACGACGGGTTCTGGCCGCAGCTGGCCTACCGGCACTTCCCCTTCGAAGAGATCGTGGTCAATGGCCTTGCGGTTCTGGGCGCCGACCCGGATGTCTACGACCACTTCGAGATGGAGGTGCTGCGCGGTCCGGGCGCCTTTCTGGAGGTCGCCCCCGGCTACGAGGGGTTCCGCGAGGCGATGACCCGCAAGCTGTACCGCGAGATCCAGGACCGGATCGTCGGCGAGGTCCGGCGCGCGCCGGTCCACGGCCCGGGGTGAGGGCGCTTGTCCTCCTGCTGATGCTCTGGGCCGGGGGCGCCGGGGCGGCCTGCCGGCAGGCGCTGGCGCTTGGGCTGGATGTCTCGGGCTCGGTCGACGCGGTGGAATACCGGCTGCAACTGGACGGGCTTGCGGGCGCGCTGGAGGATCCGGGCGTCGTGGCGGCCTTTGCCGCGCTGCCGGAGGCGCCGGTGGCCTTTGCGGTCTACGAATGGTCCGGGCCGCAGGCGCAGCGGCTGCTGGTGGACTGGGTCATGATCTCCGGCGCCGCGGATGTGGCGGCGGTGGCGGCGCGGCTGCGGCGGGTCGAGCGGCTGGGCAGCGATCCCTCGACCGCGCTTGGCGCGGCAAAGCGGTTCGGGGAGGGGCTTCTGGCGTCGCAGGCCGGCTGTTGGCGGCGGGTGCTGGACATTTCGGGCGACGGCCTGTCGAACACCGGCCCGCACCCGCGCGCGGTGCGCCCGGACGGCATCGTGATCAACGGTCTTGTGATCGGCGCCGAGGGGGACACGGGTGTGCTGGGGCCGCTCTGGGCCTACTACAAGGCCTACGTGGTGCAGGGCCCCGAGGCCTTCATCGAGACGGCCAGCGGCTTTGCGGATTTTCAGGAGGCGATGGTGCGCAAGCTGAAGAAAGAGCTTCAGGTGCTGGTGGTCTCGGCGCGGTAGCCGGTGCAGGGCGCGATCCATGGCCGCCGCCGGGGGGCGTCCGGGCGATCCCAGAGGGGGCGCGCATGGGGCGAAGGCGGGTCTTCGGGCCTCTGGCCGGGGCGGTCCGCTGGCCCTTGTGGCGTTCTGCCACCGGTGTCGCCGGTCTTGCGGTCTGCCGGATCGGGGGCGACAGGGAAGGGGCGTCAGTAGATATAGCGGATCTGGTCGGTCCAGTAGCGTTCGACCCGGCGCAACGAGGAGGTGATGTCGTCCATCCCTTCCAGGCTGATCACCCCCTTGCCCTGCAGCCCGTCGGCGTGGCGCAGGAACAGTTCGGCCACGATGCCGCGGATTTCGCGGCCACGCTGGGTCAGCCGGACCCGGACCGAGCGGCGGTCGATCTCGCAGCGCTGATGGTGCATGTAGCCCATCTCGACCAGCTTCTTGAGGTTGTAGCTGACGTTCGAGCCCTGGTAGTAGCCGCGCGATTTCAGCTCGCCCGCCGTGACCTCGTTCTCGCCGATGTTGAAGAGCAGAAGGGCCTGCACCGCGTTCACGTCGATGATGCCCAGTCTTTCGAACTCGTCCTTGATGACGTCGAGCAGGAGACGGTGCAACCGCTCCACAAGGCTCAACGCATCGAGGTAGCTTGCCATGAAGCCCTGCTTTGGGCCGCTGTTCATGGACGCATGAATGCTCATGGTGGTCTCCGCCTGTTTTTTGTCCTTGGGGATGTTTCGGGCGAAAACACGAATATCGCGTTAAACCGCAGCGAAGAGTGCGAAAATTCGCGGCATTCTCCGGGGGCTGGTTAATGCGGGGTTAGGGCGGTTGGGGGGTAACGGGTCTGCGGCGCCGGACCAGGCGGTGCGCGGTGGCGCTGGCCGCGTCTGTCAGGGCTGAGGCGGGGGCCGGCCCTTCAAGCGGGAGGGGCTGTGGCCGCGGAGGGAGGCCCGATGCGCCGAAGCGGTCGGAGCATCCCTGGCGGGGGAGGGGCGTCATGCCAGGGTCATGCTTGCCGCATGACCCCGCGTGGGGCTCTGCCCCGCTCGCTGCGCTCGCCCCCCGAGGTATTTTTCAGACCAAAGAAGTAGGGGCGGGACGCAGCGGCAGGCTGGTTCGCGGTTTTGGTTTCGGACGCGCGGGATTGCGTGGGGGCGGCTCTGGCTCAGCCCCGCGCCGCGACCCGGGAAATGTCGGCCACCATCGGCGCATGGGCCTGCGGGGCGGGTTGCTGGCCCGAGATCCACTGGTAGAGGTCCTGGTCGTTCTCGTCGAGAAGCGCCTCGTAGGCGTCCAGTTCCCCGGCATCCAGCGCCGACAGGCGGGCGTCGGCGTAGCGCACCAGCAGGATGTCCATTTCCTTGATGCCGCGCCGCATCGAGCGCATGCGCAGGCGCTTCAGCCGCGTCTCGTGATCTTCCTGCGCCATCAGGCCTGTTCCTTCAGCAATTCGCGCAGGCGCTTTTCCAGACGGCCCAGCGTGTCGGCCCGGCTTTTGATCTGGGCGCGCAGGCTGCGCATCTCGTCGAGGATCTCGCGCAGGTCGACGGGCAGGGATTCCGCCGGGGCCTCGACGCCCTCGCCCTCGCCGGTGATCAGCCAGACCATCGAGACGTTCAGCACGCCCGACAGGGTCGACAGCTTGTTGGCGCGGGGTTCCGAGACGTCGTCTTCCCAGCGTTGCAGGGTGACGAGCTTGATGCCCAGCCGCTTGGCCAGCACTTCCGGCGTCATGCCCGCCGCCTCGCGCGCGGCGGCGACGCGGTCGCCGAAGGTCGCAACCTCGGGGCCGTAGTAATCGGTGATGTCCTGCATCGGGAAATCTCTCCTCTCGGCGGCTTGTGCGCGCGTTGGGCGCACCCTAAGACATGGGGCGCAACAAGACAAACGGGTGGCCCTGATGCCTTTTCTCTCCGACACCCTGGCCGCGGTAAAGCCTTCGCCCACGGTCGCCGTCACGCAGCTTGCGCGTGAGCTGAAGGCCGCGGGGCGCGACGTGATCGGGCTGGGCGCCGGTGAGCCCGACTTTGACACGCCGGACACGATCAAGGCTGCCGCGATTGCGGCAATCGAGGCCGGAAAAACGAAATACACCCCGCCGGACGGCATTCCGGAACTGAAAGAGGCGATCTGCGCCAAGTTCGCCCGCGAGAACGGGCTGCGCTACGCTCCGTCCCAGGTGATTGTCTGCACCGGCGGCAAGCAGGTGCTGTACAACGCGCTGATGGCGACGCTGAACCCCGGCGACGAGGTGGTGATCCCGGCGCCCTACTGGGTCAGCTACCCGGACATGGTGCGGCTGGGGCAGGGCACCCCGGTCATCGTCAAGGGCGAGCGCGCCCGGGGCTACAAGATCACCCCCGAGGCGCTGGAGGCGGCGATCACGCCCGCCACCAAGTGGTTCATCTTCAACTCGCCCTCCAACCCGACCGGGGCGGGCTACACCCGCGACGAGCTGAAGGCGCTGACCGACGTGCTGATGCGCCATCCCCAGGTCTGGGTGATGACCGACGACATGTACGAACACCTTGCCTACGACGGGTTCGAATTCGTCACCCCCGCGCAGGTCGAGCCGGGGCTCTATGACCGCACGCTGACCTGCAACGGCGTCTCGAAGGCCTATGCCATGACCGGCTGGCGGATCGGCTACGCGGCAGGCCCCGAGGCGCTGATCAAGGCCATGCTGAAGGTGCAGTCGCAGTCCACGACCAACCCCTGTTCGATCTCGCAATGGGCCAGCGTCGAGGCGTTGAACGGGCCGCAGGATTTCCTGGCCGAACGGGCGGCGCATTTCCTGCGGCGGCGCGACCTGGTGGTGGCGGGGCTGAATGCCTGTCCGGGAATCGCCTGCGCGGTGCCCGAGGGGGCTTTCTACGTCTACCCCTCGATCGAGGGCTGCCTCGGCAAGACCTCGAAGGGCGGGGTGGCGATCGTGGACGACGAGGCCTTCTGCACCGCGCTGCTGGAAGAGGAAGGCGTGGCGGTGGTCTTCGGCGCGGCCTTCGGACTGTCGCCGAACTTTCGCGTCAGCTACGCGACCTCGGACGCGGTGCTGGAAGAGGCCTGCGCCCGGATCAAACGGTTCTGCGAGGGGCTGTCCTGAGGGGTTTCGCCCGGCCCTTCGGTCCGGGCGACCAGCCGGGGGCCAGCCCCCGGACCCCCGGGATATTTCCGGACAGAAGAAACGGGAGGCGGGCCGGTCGGTTGGGGCGGCATCGTGCCGGAGGCATGTCCTGGACTGGTCGCTTCCGGGGTCATTGTGAAGCCAGGCAAGCAGATGCGGGTGTTTTGCCATGGGGCGGTGGACTGCGCGGCTGCATTGGGTGACAGTCGGGCGGCCTGAAGCGAGGAGACAGGGGTGAGCACAGACCTGCCGGAGTTCTATTTTCGCGTGCGCGACAACGGCGCCGCGGTCTTTCGCGTCGACACCGAAAACCGGCAGCGGCGGATCGAGATGGACCAGATCGCCGTGGTCAACCTCAACAAGGGCGAGATCAGGCCGCAGGGCGACCATGTCCTGAGTGCGGGCGAACGGGCCGAGATCGAGGCCTGGATGCGCAAACGCAAGGCGCTGCTGGCCCTGCGCGATATCGACGATATCCACCGCGCGGTGGATACCCTGAACACGACAACCCAATGGGCGCAGTCCAAGGCCTCGGATGTGCAGCTGGAAGAGGTCACGGATGCGCTCTTGATGGCCATGCACGATCTGCGGACGGTGCTGGTGCGCAAGAAGGCGGACCGGGTGATGAAGGGCTGACCTGCCGGCCAATCGGGCGGGGCGGTTCCGGGGCGCGGTGACCGGGTTTTCGTGCGGGAGGGCCGCCCTTTGATTTCCGGCCATGGCAGAGACCGTCTGCAAGCGGCCGGAGATCGCGCCGCGCTGCGCCCCTGGCCTTCGGTCGCTGTTTTCACCGGTCCCTGACGACCTGCGCCCTGCGGGCGCCGGAGAGGCCGGTCGTGGTGATCGGCGGGCCTCAGCCCAGGATCGCAGGCCAGTTGGCGCGGCCCCTGGCGATATTCCCCTCGATGTCGGAGAGCCACAGGGCGCGGGCGCGCAGGCTGGCGTTCAGGTAGAGCCGCCCCTGGTGCAGTGTCCAGGCTTCGGGCACCGTCGGCGCGAGATAGCCGCGCGCGGCGGCATAGGCGCAATAGCCGCCGAACTGCGGGGCATAGGCCTTCGGGTCGGCCTCGAAGCGCGCGGCATTGGCATGCGATGCGAAATACCATGTGGCGCCGCGCCACATCAGGCCGTGGTCCTCGCCCATGACGGGGCCCGTGCCGTCGAAATAGGCCACGGGGTCGGACCCGTCGATCGCCACACCGAGTTCGGCATAGACCTCGGGCGCGCGATCGCGGGCGGCAGCGGGCAGGGCCAGTGCCGGGGCGGCGAGGCCGGTGAGGACAAGGTGGCGGCGGGACAGGTGCGGCATGGCGGGATTCCTCGGGACGACTGTTTCCAATCTGCACCCGCTGGCGCCTTCGGCAAAGAGCGTCCACGCGGACGTGAAGGCGCGTGTCGGTCGCGGCATCGGCGCCGGGCCCGCCTGGGGATCGGAAAACCACCTGCAAAGACACGAAAAAATTGACTTGCCCCGATGGGCTGCTAGCCTGTTCGGCAGATATTACGCTTCACGGGGGACTATTATGCGATTTTCGCTTGTTGCGGCCACGCTGGCCTTTGCTGTTTCCGGATCCGCCGCGCTCGCCTGGGGCGACATGTACATGGGCGACGGAACCAACAACCCGAACTCGAACATGCTGGTGCATGCCTACAAGGCGCCGAACCTCTGTCCGGCCGGGCTGCAGCCCGTCACCGTGGGCGGTGTGATCTGCTGCGGCAACCCGAACGCGGGCTACTACATCGACCGCCCGGGCGGCCAGAAGAAGTATTACAACGCCCGGCACAAGCCCGCGCCGCGGGCCTATGCGCCTGCCGGCGAAAAGGGCGTGGTGTACCGCTGAGGCGCGCCGCCCCTTGGCAAGACCGGTCAGGCCGCGTATAGCCGCGGCCTGATTTCTTTTGGCCATCCGGAAAGGGCCCGAGCATGCAGGGCAGCGCGAATCTCAACATCATGATGAAGGCGGCGCGCAAGGCGGGGCGGTCTCTGGTCAAGGATTTCCGCGAGGTCGAGAACCTGCAGGTCTCGCGCAAGGGGACCTCGGACTTCGTGACCCGCGCCGATATCGAGGCCGACCGCATCCTGCGCGAAGAGCTGATGGGCGCGCGCCCGACCTATGGCTGGGTCGGCGAGGAAAGCGGCGAGGCCGAGGGCGAGGACCCGACCCGGCGCTGGATCGTCGATGCGCTGGACGGCACGACGAACTTCCTGCACGGCATGCCGCACTGGGCGGTCTCCATCGCGCTGGAGCACAAGGGGCAGATCGTGTCCGGCGTGGTCTATGACGCCGCCAAGGACGAGATGTTCTACGCCGAACGCGGCGCCGGGGCCTGGCTGAACGATTCGCGCCGCCTGCGTGTCTCGGGCCGCCGCGCGATGAACGAGGCGCTGGTCGCCACCGGCATCCCCTTCGCCGGCAAGCACACGCTGCCCGCGACGCTGAAGGACCTCGCCCGCGTCATGCCCGAAGTCGCCGGGCTGCGGCCCTCGGGCTCTGCCGCGCTCGACCTTGCCTATGTGGCGGCGGGCCGCTTCGAGGGCTACTGGGAACGCGAGCTGAAGATCTGGGACATCGCGGCGGGCAGCCTGATCGCTATCGAGGCCGGTGCGCTGGTCGAAGGCGTGCGCGCGGGGCAGAACTTCCTCGAAAGCGGCTCCATCCTCTGTGCCAATGGCGAGATCTTCACGCCGCTCTCCAAGCTGCTGCGCGCGGCCTGAGCGCGCTGCCCCGGCCGGGGCGCTTCGGGGCTTTTGTCGGATGCCTCCGGCGGAGGATATTTGGGCCAAGAAGAAGCACAGGGCAGAGCGAAGGCGCCCGGGTGACCTTGGGTTGCCAGGGACACAGGGCGGTGTCCTGGTGCTGCCGGGCTTGCCTGTCGCGGCGCGGGTCCCGACGGCAGGGCGCCGGGGATGCAGGGGGTCGGATCGGTCGGGCGGCAGGGGGCTGTGCAGGGTACAGCGCCTGGGTTTCTTCTTGGTCCAAATACCTCTGAACCCGGTCTCCGCCCGCGCTGAGGCTTGTCGGGTCAGCGGTCGGACGGGTGATTGACGCCGTCGTGCCAGTCGACCGGCTCGATGTCCTTCGGGTCCATCCCCTCGATCGCGTAGAGGTTCACGCCGTATTCGTTCGGATCGGAGCGGCGGCGGTGGAACAGGTAGATCCCGCAGGTCTTGCAGAAGTGGTGCCGGGCCGTGTGCGTGCCCCAGGTATAGAGCGTGAGGTTGTCGGCGCCTCGGACCACCTCGATCCCGTCGAGCGGGGCCGAGACCACCGGGACGGAGCGGCGGCGGCAGAAGGAGCAATCGCAGCGGCGCGCGCTGTTCAGCCCGTCGCTCAGCGTCACGCGCAGTTCGACGGCGCCGCAGTGGCAGATGGCTTTGTGTGGGTTCATCGGCGGCGTATCCTAGGGACCTGTGTTGTTCTGCGCGCCCTGCGGATGCGCGGAATATGCGAGCGGTCGTAACGCGCCACCGGGTGCGGCGGCTGGCCGCGGGTGCGGTTCCAGAAGGCCGGGCCGCCACGTTTCAGCCAGACCGGGACGGTCAGGATCAGGCCTGCCACGAAGCCCCCGATATGGGCCCAATAGGCGACGCCGCCCTCGTCCGGCGCGGTGCTCCAGCCGCCCAGCAGCTGCATCCCGAACCAGATCGCCAGCATCAGCCATGCCGGAACCGGGATGATCCTGAAGATCACGATGAGGATCAGCAGGATATCGACCCGCGCTCTGGGAAAGAGCAACAGGTAACCCCCCATGACGCCCGCGATGGCCCCCGAGGCGCCCACGGTCGGCACGGTGGAATAGGGCGCCGAGATCACGTGGATCAGGCCGGCGCCGATCCCGCAGGCGAGGTAGAAGAGGGTAAAGCCCAGGTGCCCCATCTCGTCTTCGAGGTTGTCGCCGAAGATGAACAGGAACAGCATGTTGCCGGCGATGTGCAACAGGCCGCCGTGCAGGAACATCGAGGTCACCAACCCCTGCCAGCCATAGCCTTCCATCAGGAAGGCCGGGACCAGCGCGAATTCGGCGTAAAAGGCGTAGAGCGCGCGGGGTGACTGGCCAAGATCCCATGTCCCGATAAAGACCGCGATATTGGTCAGCATCAGGGCATAGGTGACGAAGGGCACGCGTCCCGAGGGATTGTGGTCTCGGATCGGAAACATGGGGCCGAGGGTGGCATCCTTTGCGGCGGCGTCAAGGTGGCGGGTGGGCCCATGCCGGTTTGGCTTTAAAAAAGTGCTCCGGGAGTAAGGCGTGCTTTGAACTCTGCGTTCCGGTCGGGGGCAGCGGGCGGGTCGGCTCGATGCACCCCCTGTCATCGGGAGCCCGCCACGCCCGGCAAGCCCTGACGGTCCGGTGAGCGGGGCAGGGTGGGTTTGCACCTCCCCCGCCCCCCGGCGCGATCAGGCCTGACCCGCCAGAAGCGCCGCATTGCCCCCGGCTGCCGTCGTGTCGATGCAGACGTGGCGTTCGGCGCGGGTGTGGCCCCGGTCCGGCAGGCCGGTGATCAGTGGCAGGATCGGCCCGGCGCGCCCGGCCAGCGCGGCGCGGCAGGCCGCGCCGGTCGTGGCGTCGCCCCACCACAGCACCCCTGCGATGCCGGTCAGGGAGCCGAGGGCCTCTGGCGGCAGGCTGCCGGTGGCGGTGACCGCGCTGCCGCCTGCGGCGCGGACGGCGCGGGCCTGCGCCTCTGCCGCCGCCTGTCCCGGCCCGAGGCACAGCAGCGGCGGGCGCGGCATGTCGGTCAGCTGGTTGGCCTCGCCGGTCGGGCCGGGAAGCTCGGTACGGGCGGATGGTGCGCCGGCGGGGGCGCGGGCGATCAGGGTCTCCAGCGCCTGCGGGTCCATGGCGTCGGTCCAGTCCGCCACCGCGCCCGGCGCGGGCTGCTGGCGGAACCGGTCGAGGTAGAGCGGCCCGCCCGCCTTGGGGCCGGTGCCGGACAGGCCCTCGCCGCCGAAGGGCTGGCTGCCCACGATGGCGCCGATCTGGTTGCGGTTGACGTAGAGGTTGCCCGCGTGGACCCGGTCGGTCACATGCTGCACGCGGTCGTCGATGCGGGTCATCAGGCCGAAGGTCAGCCCGTAGCCGGTGGCGTTGATGGCGTCGATCACCGCGTCCAGCCGCGCCGCCTTGAAGGTCGCCACATGCAGCACCGGGCCGAAGATCTCGCGCTCCAGCGCCTCGATGCCGGGCACGCGGATCAGGGTGGCCGGGACGAAGTGCCCCTGGGCGGGGGTGTCCAGCGCATGCAGCACGCGGCCCTCGGCGCGGGCCTGTTCGATGTGGGACAGGATGCCCGCCCGCGCCTCGGCGTCGATCACCGGGCCGACGTCGGTGGCCACCTGCCAGGGGTCGCCCGTTTCCAGCGCCGACATGGCGCCCTTCAGCATCTCCAGCACCGTATCGGCCACGTCTTCCTGCAGGTAGAGGCAGCGCAGCGCGGAACAGCGCTGGCCCGCCGACTGGAAGGCGCTTTCCACGATGGCCTGCACCGCCTGTTCCGGCAGGGCGGTCGAGTCGACGATCATCGCGTTCAGCCCGCCGGTCTCGGCGATCAGCGGCGCGCCGGGGGCAAGGTGGGCGGCCATGCTGCGGTGGATCGCCTGCGCCGTTTCGGTCGAGCCGGTGAAGGCCACGCCGTCCACCGCGCCGCAGGCGGTCAGTGCCGCGCCGATGTCGCCCGCGCCGGGCAGCAGTTGCAGCGCCGCGCGCGGGACACCGGCCTCATGCAGCAGTTCCACGGCGCGGAAGGCCACCAGCGGCGTCTGCTCGGCGGGCTTGGCCAGCACCGCGTTGCCCGTGGCCAGCGCGGCAGAGACCTGCCCCGTGAAGATCGCCAGCGGGAAGTTCCACGGCGAGATGCAGGCGAAGGTGCCGCGCGGCGGGGCGCCCTCGGCGCGGGCGGCGTAGTAGCGCAGGAAGTCCACCGCCTCGCGCAGTTCGGCCACCGCATCCAGCAGGGTCTTGGCCGCCTCGCGGTGCAGGATCGCAAAGAGCTCGTCCCTGTGCGCCTCGTAAAGATCGGCGGCGGCGTTCAGGACGCGGGCGCGGGTGGCTGCGTCGGCCTGCCAGGGCTGTGCGGCCTGCGCGGCGGCGCGGGCGCCCTCGGGTGTGGCCAGCGTCACCGCGCCGACCCTGTCGGAGGGATCGGCGGGATTGGTGACGGTTTCATCGGCGCCCTGCGCGGCCTCGACAGCCAGCAGCGGCCCGGCCTGCCAGCGGTGCGCGCGGAAGGCGTCGCGGCCCTTGTCCAGCGCGTGCAGCGTCGGGCGGTGGCGCAGGTCATGGCCCTTTGAGTTCGGGCGTTCGGGCTGGAACAGCGCGGCGCCGGTCGGCAGGCTGCCGGGCCGGGCGGTGTCGAAGGGGTCGGCGGCCACCACCTCTGGCGGCACTTCCTCGTCGACGATCTGGTTCACGAAGGACGAGTTCGCGCCGTTTTCCAGCAGCCTGCGCACGAGGTAGGCCAGCAGGTCGCGGTGCGCGCCCACGGGGGCGTAGATGCGGCAGCGCGTGCCCTCGCGGTCCTTCACGAGCCCATGCAGCGTCTCGCCCATGCCGTGCAGGCGCTGGAATTCGAAGGCGGATTTGTCATCCGCCATGTGCAGGATTGCCGCGACCGTATGGGCGTTGTGGGTGGCGAACTGCGGGTAGATGCGGTCGGTCATCGACAGCAGCTTGCGGGCATTGGCGATATAGCTGACATCCGTGGCGGTCTTGGCGGTGAAGACCGGGAAGGCGTCCAGCCCGGCCACCTGGGCGCGCTTGATCTCGGTGTCCCAATAGGCGCCCTTGACCAGCCGCACCATGATGCGCCGGTCCAGCCGCGTCGCCAGCGCGTGCAGCCAGTCCAGCACCGGGGCGGCGCGCAGCCCGTAGGCCTGCACCACCACGCCGAAGCCGTCCCAGCCCGCCAGCTGCGGGTCGGACAAGGCCGCCTCGATGATGTCGAGGGACAGCGCGAGGCGGTCGGCCTCTTCCGCGTCGATGTTCAGGCCGATCCGCGCATCCTTGGCCTGTTTGCAGAGCGCCGTCAGGCGGGGGACCAGCACGGCCATGGAACCCGCGCGCTGCAACTCGTCGTAACGGGGGTGCAGGGCGGAAAGCTTCACCGAGATGCCCGGGTTATCGCGGATGTCGCTGGCCTTCGCCGCCCCGGCAATGGCCTCGATGGCCCGCGCGTAGGCATCGAAATAGCGCTGTGCGTCGGCCTCGGTGCGCGCGGCCTCACCCAGCATGTCGTAGGAGTAGCTGTAGCCCTTGGCCTCCATCTTCGAGCCGCGCGTCATCGCCGACCGGATCGTCTCGCCCAGCACGAATTGCGAGCCCATCTCGCGCATGGCCCGGCCCACGGCGGTGCGGATCACCGGCTCGCCCAGCCGCTTGATGGCGCCGCGCAGATGGCCCACCGGCCCCGGTGGCGTGTCCTCCAGCACCTTGCCGGTCAGCATCAGCGCCCATGTCGAGGCATTGACCAGCGGCGAGGTCGAATGCCCCATGTGCCGCCCCCAGTCCGAGGGCGCGATCTTGTCCTCGATCAGCGCGTCGATGGTCCGCGCGTCGGGCACGCGCAACAGCGCCTCTGCCAGACACATCAGCGCGATGCCCTCGTCGGTAGACAGGCCGTATTCGGCGAGGAAGACCTCCATCAGGCCGGGGCGGGTGCTGCCGCGGATGTCGCGCACCAGCCGCGCGGCATCCTGCGAGATGGCGCGGCGGTCGCTTTCGCTGAGCGCGGCCAGCGTGCGAAGGTCGGAAAGGACCTGCGCCTCGGGCGCGTAGGTCAGGGCGTCGATACGGTCGCGCAGGTCTGTCATGGTGTCCTTGGGCAAAACATGGGGCTCCGGAGGGTATTCCGACCATAGTATCGCAATCTCGTCAGTCGGATTGACCAAGTTTGCGCATTCAGCTTATCGTTTCTCCTGAAAGTGGGGGATAAAACGATGCAAAGTGAAATTGCGGATCTGGATGGCTTCGACCGGGCGATTCTGGCGACCCTGGCCAGCGAGGCGCGGATTTCCGTCACCGAACTGGCGCGGCGCATCGGCCTGTCCAAATCGCCGACGCAGGCGCGGCTGAAACGGCTGGAGGAAAACGGCATCATCCGGGGCTACCGGGCCTCGCTGGATCCGATCCGGCTGGGCCTCGACCATGTCGCCTTTGTCGAGGTGCGCATGATCGACACCCGCGAACCGACGCTGGCCAAGTTCAACGCCGCCGTCGGCGCCATTCCCGAGATCGAGCAGGCGCATCTGATCGCGGGCAATTTCGACTATCTGCTGAAGGTGCGCACGGCGGATATGCCCAGCTACCGGCAGGTGCTGGCGGACAAGATCTCGACCCTGCCGGGCATGGCCTCGACCTCGACCTATGTGGCCATGGAGGCGGTCAAGGACGACGGTCTCGCCGAAGTGACTTGACCCTGGGGCAGGCGGCTTTGCATCCTGCCTGCATGAGACTGGCCGTCGCGATGAGTGTTCTTGCGCTGCCCGCGCTGGCGGATGGCTGCCCCGAGGTGCCGGATATCTCGGACGCGATGGCGCCGCTCTATGACAGCCTGCTGACGGCCCCGGACGAAGGGACGGCGCGGCTGATCGTCAACCGGATGTGGGCGCTGTGGGACGACGCGCCCGACGAGCCAAGCCAGATGATGCTGGACGAGGGCATGCGGGCGCGGGCCTCTTACGATTTCCTGCGCGCGCTCGATCGCTTCGACGCGCTGGTGGGCTACTGCCCGCATTACGCCGAAGGCTACAACCAGCGCGCCTTCGTGAATTTCATCCGGCGGGACTACGCGCTGGCTCTGCCCGATCTCGAACGCGCGCTGGAACTGCGCCCGCGCCATGTGGGCGCGCTCTCGGGCTATGCCCTGACGCTGCTGGCGTTGGGGCGCGAGGCAGAGGGGCAGGCGGCCCTGCGCGCGGCGCTGGCGGTGAACCCGTGGCTGGCGGAGCGCGCGCTTCTGAAACCGGTGCCGGGCGAAGAGCTCTGATCTGAACGCCGGGCCTGTCCTTGCGGGGTCCGATGCCGTTTCCCCGAGGTCGTGCTGCCTTCAGGGCGCGGCCCCGCAGCGCCGTTGACCGGGGCGGCGCGGGCGCTGTTCCCGCGCCGCGTCCTGCTGTCAGCCGTGGGGCCGGGGCGGCGCCGAACCCGGTTTTGCCCGGACCATCGCCGCAGCGTGGGGCCACCCTTGCCGTCGACACTGCCGTCCGGCTGTCGGGGGGGGGCGGGCAGTGCGCCGCCGGGAGGGCGGATTCCGCCTGTTCCTCTGCGCATGTGCTTGCTAGAGAGTTCCCGCTGGCCCGCGTGGTGGAATGGTAGACACAGGAGACTTAAAATCTCCAGGCCTTGTGCCGTGCCGGTTCGAGTCCGGCCGCGGGTACCAGCGGGCCCGAGAACACAGGCAAAGGCAAGCCATGTCCCATCCCCTTCTGATCGGCATCGACGGCGGCGGCACGACCTGTCGCGGCGCAGCGCTTTACGGGGGCAAGCGCGTGACACGCGCCGTCCCGGGCGCCAATGCGACCTCTGACTTCGACGGCGCGGTGGCCGCGGTGCGGGCCGTCGTGCAGGCGCTGGCAGAGGCGCTGGACCTGCCGGTCGAGAGGCTTGCGCAGGCGCCGGCCTATCTGGGCATGGCCGGGGTCGTGGATGCCCGCGTCGCAGAGCGCCTGCGCAGGGCGCTGCCCTTTGCCCGGGTGGTGATCGAAGAGGACCGGCGCGCCTCCGTGGTGGATGCGCTGGCGGCGCGCGACGGCGCCGTGGCGGTGATCGGCACCGGGTCTTTCCTTGCGCGGCAGACGGGTGGCGCCATGCGCTTTCTCGGCGGCCACGGGCTGGCTCTGGGTGACGAGGCCTCGGGCGCATGGCTGGGCCGCGAGGCCCTTGCCGCGACGCTGCGGGTGTCCGAGGGCTGGGGCGCCGGGTCCGACCTGACGCGCGGGCTGTGGGACGAGATGGGCGGGCGCAGCGGCATCGTCGCCTTCGCCACGCGGGCGCGGTCGCGCGATCTGGCCGAACTGGCGCCGGGCGTGGTGGCCGCCGCCGAGGGCGGCGACGCGCAGGCCGTCGACCTGATCACGCGCGGCGCCGGCTACATCGCCGGGGCACTGACGGCGCTGGGGTGGCAAAGCGGCGAGGCGCTGTGCCTGACTGGCGGGCTGGGGCCGGTCTATGCCGGGGCCCTGCCGACCGCCATGCGCGCGGCGCTGACGAAGCCGCAGGGGGCGGCGCCCGACGGGGCACTGGCGCTTGCGGGCCGGATGGCCGAGGGGTGCCTGCCATGACCGGCCTGCCGGGACAGGGCGGGGCGCGCTGCGCCCTGCGGCGGCATCGGTGCGCGCCGCCTGGCCGGGTGTGGGCCGTGGCGGGCGGGCCGATGGCCGCGCGGCTGGGGCGTGACAGGAGGGCCCTGGCTGCTTCGGCAGATGTGCACGGGAGGCGGGTGTGAGCGATCTGACCCTGCGCGCGCCGCGTGTCTTCGACGGCAGGGATTTCGTCGGGGCCGAGGTGCGGATCTCGGGCGGCCGGTTCGGCGGCGCCGGAGGCCCGGTCGAGCCGCTGGACGAGGGTGTCCTGCTGCCGGGCTTCGTCGATCTTCAGGTCAACGGCGGCGGCGGGGTCATGTTCGACGCGGCGCCGACGGTCGAAACCCTGCGGTTGATGTCGCGGGTGCACGGCGGGCTTGGCGCGACGACGATCCTGCCCACGGTGATCTCTTCCGGGCCGGAGGTGGTGAGCCGCGCCATTGCCGCCGTTTCCGATGCCCTGCGGGCGGGTGTGCCGGGCATCGCCGGGCTGCATCTGGAGGGGCCGCATCTGGCACCCTCGAAGAAGGGCGCGCATGACGGGGCCCTGATCCGCCCGATGACCGGGGCGGACCTTGCCGAACTGATGGAGGCGGCACGCGCCTTGCCCTTCCTCATGGTCACGGTGGCGCCCGAGGCGGTGACGAACGCGCAGATCTCGGCGCTGGCCGGGGCGGGGGTGGCGGTCTCGCTGGGCCATACCGATTGCTCTGCCGAGGCGGCGCGGGCGGCCTTCGACGCGGGGGCGCGCCATGTCACGCATCTGTTCAACGCCATGAGCCAGATGCGCGCGCGGGCGCCGGGGCTGGTCGGCGCGGCGCTGGATGCGGCGGTCTCAGCGGGGGTGATCGCGGATCTTCTGCATGTCGATCCGGTGGCGCTGCGGGTGGCGCTGGCGGCCCGGGACAGCGGCATCCACGCGGTCTCGGACTGCATGGCGCTGGCGGGCTCGGAGGAGCCGGGCTTTGCGCTGAACGGGCGCCGGGTGCTGCGCAGCGAGACCACGGTGGCGCTGGCCGGTGGCGCGGCGCGGCAGGATCGCCTGACGCTGGAAGACGGCACGCTGGCGGGGGCCTGCCTGACGCTGGCCCAATCGGTGCGCAATCTGGTGGGCATCGGCGTGCCGGAGGCCCGCGCGCTGGCCATGGTCACCGGCACCCCCGGCGCGCATCTGGGGTGCGGACGGATCCGGGACGGCGCGTCGGCGGATCTGGTCTGGCTGGGGGCGGACTGGTCCCTGCGGGGGGTCTGGCGCGCGGGGCTGCGGCTGGCCTGACGCTGCATGGCGGCGCGGGACCCTAGCGAGGCGGTTGGCTTGGGCGGGGCGGTTGCCTTGCGGAGCGCCTGCGGCGCGCATTCCCTCTTGGGGGCGGAGCCCCCAAACCCCCGTTGGGGCGCTGCCCCAGACCCCGAGGTATTTCGAGACCAAAGAAGGGCGGACGGTTCGGGCCTGCCGCCGGATGCCGGGGGGCGGTCAGCTTTTGCGGCGCAGGCGGATGACCACGTCGACGGAGGCGATTTCGGCGCCCTCGGGGGCCTTGGGCAGGCGCGAGATCACCAGTTCGTCCGAGGGGGCATCGGTCAGATGGGCGTCGTCCTCCCAGTAGAAATGCGGGTGGTCGTGGGTGTTGGTGTCGAAGTAGCTGCGCGAGCCGTCCACCGTCACCTCTTGCATCAGGCCGGCGTCGCAGAAGGCGCGCAGCGTGTTGTAGACCGTCGCGAGGGAGACCTGCTCGCCCTGATCCTGGGCGGAGACGAAGAGGCTTTCGGCGGTGACATGGCGGTTCTGGCCGTCGCCGACCAGCAGCGCGGCGAGGGCGACGCGCTGACGGGTCGGGCGCAGGTCGCTGTGCGCCAGCCATGCCTTGCCGCGTTCCGTTGCCTGGGTCATCGCCTGTCCATGCCGTCTGCCTTGGGTCCTTGTGGAATATAGGGGCTTGCGGGGGCGGAATTCAAACAGATTTCGCCGGGACCGCCCGCACCCTTGCGCCGCGCCGCAACCCGGTGCTAGAGGGGGCCGGATTTTTCCCGGTCACGGGAGACCAGCAAAAGGGGCGTGCCGACATGGCCGACTATCCGACCAGCTTCGGCAAGGAAGACCTTCTGAAATGTGCACGCGGCGAGCTTTTCGGGCCGGGCAATGCCCAGCTGCCCGAGCCTCCGATGCTGATGATGGACCGGATCACCGAGATTTCCGGCGACGCGGGGCTGCACGGCAAGGGCCATGTGCGGGCCGAGTTCGACATCACGCCGGACCTGTGGTTCTTCGAGTGTCACTTTCCCGGCAACCCGATCATGCCGGGCTGTCTTGGCCTTGACGGGCTGTGGCAGCTGACCGGTTTCAACCTGGGCTGGCGTGGCTGGACGGGGCGCGGCTATGCGCTGGGTGTCGGCGAGGTGAAGCTGAAGGGCATGGTGCGGCCCGACCGCAAGATGCTGACCTACAAGGTGGATTTCACCAAGGCGGTGCAGACGCGCCGGCTGACCATGGGTGTGGCCGATGGCATCGTCGAGGCCGATGGCGAGGTGATCTACGAGGTCAAGGACATGAAGGTGGCGCTCAGCGAGAACTGAGGGCTGCCCGGCCTCGACCGGGGCGGACTGTTGCGGGCCGGTGCCTTGGGCGCCGGCCTTTTTCATGGCGGCGCCGGGCGGGTTTTCGCGACCGCCTCTGTCAAGGGCGTCAGCGCAGGGCGCGGCGATCCTTCAGGGGCGCCCTGCGCACCGCCTCTCGCTGGATCGGGACAAGGTGGCCGATGGCAGGGCGGAAGGCCTGGTGCGCCGGGCTTCCGTCGAGAAAGTCGAAGATCCGCAGCAGGTTGACCGGGTGCTGTCGGACCAGCCGCTCCAGGCGCGCCACGGCCGCGTCGGTGGAATGGCCGTCGATGATCGCGCAGGCGGCCTGCGTGGGGGTCAGCACGGCGTAGTCCGTGGGGGCGCGGACCGTATCGCGCAGCGCGTCGAAAGGCGAGGCGCCGAGGGCGCGGAACTTCGGCATATGCAGGCGCAGGCCCGTGACCGGACAGCCCAGGCGCGACCCGCTGCCTTGCCGGACGCCCAGCGGGGCCAGCGCGGCGACGAGTCGCCTGCGCATCGGGCCGTTCAGCATGTCCATGTCGGCGCGGTCGTAGCGCAGGTCGTCGAAGACAGAGACCAGCCGCAGGCCCCGATCCGCGAGGCAGAGGTAGGGATCGCGGTCCAGAACCGCCGCGAGGGCCTCTTCGGCCTCGGGGTCGGGCGGGTGGCGGGCCGGTTTCTGGGGCGGTGACATCCAGCGCGTCAGGCGGCGGAACACGGGCGGGCCTCTCCAATGTCTCGGGGCGGTCGACGGCGGCGCGTTCGCCGCTATCTTGTGCAGGGAAGAGAGGCCGTGCGAACCGGAGGTCAAGCCCGTGCTGCAGGACAAGCGAAGCGATCTGGATGCGGAGAAGCGCAAGCGGCTGCTGGAGCGCCTGATGCGCGACCTCAGCGCCTCGGACCCCGAGTTCTACTATCGTTCGACAAGCGAGGTGGCGCAGGGGATCGAGCAGAGGGTGGCGCGCGGCGAGGGCCTGAACGCCGAGGAGCGGGCGCTGCTGGCGCCGCTCAGCCGTCGCGACATCCAGGTCCTGCTGAGCCTGCATTGAGGTCCGGGACCGGCGGGCCGGGTGGTCCTTGGACGGCAAAGGCCCGGCGTCCCCCGGGGGCAGGGGCTGCGCATTTCCCGCCGCCGAAGCGACGAATCGGGCCGCCATGCGGGGGATAAGCGTGTCGGTCCGCCCCTTCCCGCCTTGCGCCACCCGGCCCGCGTCCCTTAGTAAGGCGCAAGCAAATGCAAGGGAGGCCGTATGCGCCGTGTCGTCGTCACCGGGCTGGGGATCGTGTCCAGCATCGGGAACAATGCCGAAGAGGTACTGGCCTCTCTGAAGGCCGGAAAGTCCGGGATATCCGCATCCGAAGAGATGAAGGAGCACGGATTCCGCAGCCAGATTTCCGGCCAGCTGAAGATCGACGTGACCGAACATGTCGACAAGCGTACCCTGCGCTTCATGGGGCCGGGGGCGGCCTATGCCCATATCGCCATGCAACAGGCCATCGCCGATGCAGGGCTGGACGAGAGCGACATCGTGAACCCGCGCACCGGGCTGGTGGCGGGCTCTGGCGGGCCGTCGACAAGCGCGCTGCTGACCGCGCATGAGACGGTGCTGAAGACCGGCGCGACCAAGCGGGTCGGCCCCTTCGCGGTGCCCAAGGCCATGTGCTCGACGATCAGCGCCAACCTCTCGACCGCCTTCAAGATCAAGGGCATCAACTACTCGATCACCTCGGCCTGCTCGACCTCGCTGCATTGCATCGGCAACGCGGCGGAACAGATCATGCTGGGCAAGCAGGACGTGATGTTCGCGGGCGGCGGCGAGGAACTGGACTGGACCCTGTCCTGCCTCTTCGACGCCATGGGCGCCATGTCCTCGAAGTACAACGACACGCCCGAGAAGGCCTCGCGCGCCTTCGATGCGGGCCGGGACGGCTTCGTGATCTCCGGCGGCGGCGGCATCGTCGTGCTGGAAGAGCTGGAGCACGCCCGCGCGCGCGGTGCGAAGATCTACGCAGAGGTCACCGGCCTTGGCGCAACCTCGGACGGCGCCGACATGGTGGCGCCGAGCGGAGAGGGCGGCGAGCGCGCCATGCGGCTGGCGCTGTCGACCCTGCCCGAAGGTCGCAAGGTCAGCTATATCAACGCGCATGGCACCTCGACCCCGGTGGGCGACGTCGGCGAGATCGAGGCGGTGCGCCGGGTCTTCGGCGCGGGCGACACGCCGCCGGTCTCTTCGACCAAGTCGATGACCGGCCACAGCCAGGGCGCCACCGGCGCGCAGGAGGCGATCTATTGCCTGCTGGCGCTGGAGCATGATTTCATCATCCCCTCGATCAACGTGGAAACGCTGGACCCGGCCCTGAAGCGGGCAGAGATCGCCACCGCGCTGGTCGAGAATGCCGGGCTCGATTCGGTCATGACGAACTCTTTCGGGTTCGGCGGGACGAACGGGTCGATGGTGCTGTCGAAATTCCGGGACTGACGCGGGGCGTTTGAGATGACGATTTCCTTGGAGGGCAAGCGCGGGCTTGTCATGGGTGTGGCGAACGAGCGGTCGATCGCCTGGGGCATTGCGAAGGCCTGCGCCGAGGCGGGGGCCGAGCTGGCCTTTACCTATCAGGGCGAGGCCTTCGGCAAGCGGCTGGAGCCGCTGGCGGCCTCTGTCGGGTCGGATTTTATGGTCGATGTGGATGTCACCGACGATGCCTCGCTGGATGCCGCCTTTGAGAAGCTGGGCGCGCGCTGGGACCGGCTGGACTTCGTTGTCCATGCCATCGCCTACAGCGACAAGTCCGAACTGACGGGGCGGATCCTGAACACCTCGCGCGGGAACTTCCGCAACTCCATGGACATCTCGGTCTATTCCTTCATCGACGTGGCGCGGCGGGCGCATCCGCTGATGACGGCGGGCGGCACGCTGCTGACGCTGACCTACATGGGCTCGACCCGGGTGACGCCGAACTACAACGTCATGGGGGTCGCCAAGGCGGCGCTGGAATCGACCACGCGCTATCTGGCCAACGACCTCGGGACGGACGGGATCCGGGTGAATGCGATCTCGCCGGGGCCGATGAAGACGCTGGCCGGTGCGGCCATCGGCGGCGCGCGCAAGACCTACAAGCACACCGACATGAACGCGCCGCTGGGCGCGAACGCCACGCTGGAGGCGGTGGGCGGCACGGCGGTCTACCTGATCTCGGACGCAGGCGCCTGCACGACCGGAGAGATCATCCGCGTCGACGGCGGCTATCACGTGCTGGGCATGCCGCAATACGATCACCTCTGAACGCGCGGGACGGCCCGGCGCGCGCCCTGAGCCCGCCTTGATGTCACAGGCCCGGCCCCGAAAGGAGCCGGGCCTTTTCCTGTCATGGTTTGGCGGGCAGGGCCTGACGCGGGGCGCGACGCCCCGTGCGGCGGCTGTGGCTGCGCTGGTCCGGTGCGCCTGAAGGCCGGTGCGGGGCCGCGGATCTGGGGGGCGTTGATCGCGGCACCGCGGGGGCCGGATCGGGCGGCGCGGGGCTTGGCGCAGTACCGGGCGGGCGGCGAAACCTGGTTGCCGGGCAGCGAGGAGCAGGGCGGTTTCCGTTGCGAAAGCCGCGTGCTAGCCTTCGCCTGCCAAAGTGGAGTTGTCTCATGAAACCAGTTGTCGCCCTTGTCCCTCTTTGCCTTCTTGCCGCCTGTGCCGGGGGCGGCGGCCCGCGCGCCGAGGCGCCGGGGAACGACGGTGTGGCGGAGCGGCTGGCCATCGGTGCGACACAGGCCGATATCGAGGCGCAGCTTGGGCTGGAGCGCGGGTTCGAGCGCAATCCGGCGGATTTCGACGAATCCTGCGTCAGTTTCGTCTACGCCGGCGACGGGCAAGAGCGGTTCGTGCACGCGATCTTCCGCGACAACCGGCTGGTCCGCGCCACGGACGGGCACGCGGTGCTGTGCACCTACGGGTCGCGCGCCTCGAAGGAGGTCTGAGGAACCGCCGGGGGGCCTGTGTCGTTCCTTGGTGAACGGCAAAGAGGATCCCATGACAATCAGGATCACCCTGAAGAGCACGGAGCCGGTGACACATGACACCCACCGGCTGACCTTCGAAAAGCCCGAGGGGTTCGACTTCACCCCCGGGCAGGCCACGGATTTCGCGCTGGACCGGGACGGTTGGCGCGACGAACGGCGGCCCTTCACCTTCACCAGCCTGCCGGGCGACGATCATCTTGAATTCACGATCAAATCCTATCCCGACCACGACGGGGTGACGAAACGGATCGGCCAGATGGCGCCCGGCGACACGGCGCTGATCGGGGGCCCCTGGGGCGCGATCGAGGACAGGGGCGAGGGGGTCTTCATCGCGGGCGGCGCCGGGGTGACGCCCTTCATTGCCATCCTGCGCAACAAGCTGGCCAGGACGGGCACCCTGCAGGGCAATACGCTGGTCTTCTCGAACAGGACGGACCGCGACATCATCCTGCGGCAGGAGTTCGAGGCCATGCCCGGGCTGAACTGCTACTGGACCGTGACCGACCAGCCGGGCAGCCCGCTGGCCCGGGGCCGGATCGATGCAGAGCTTCTGTCGACGCTTGTCGTGCCGGGGCGGGACACCTGCTACATCTGCGGACCCGACCCGATGATCGGTGCCATGCAAAAGGCGCTGGCTGCGGTCGGCATGCCCCGGGCCCGGATCGTGACCGAGGATTTCGGCTGACCGTCCCGCGCGCCTTTCGAGGCGCGGGCCGGGGGGCGGGGAAGGGGGGGCGCGCCCCCGGGGTGCCCGCCCGCGCGGGAGGGGCCGTCCTGCGGTGATGCGAAAAGCGCCCCCGTCCCTCTGGCGTCGGGGCGCCTTGGCCTGTAAGGGCCTTGCGGATGACCGAGGCGAACCGCGACAGACTGCGCAGGCTCTTGAAGGCCGGTTTCGGCGTGGCCCTTGTCGTCACGCTGTATTTCGCCTTCCAGCTTGGCCAGACGGCCTTTCACTGGGATCAGGCGCGCAACCGGCAGGATCTGGAGCCCTGGATGACGCCGCGCTACGTGGCGCATACGCGGCGCGTGCCGCCCGAGGTCATCGGCGCGGCGCTGGGGCTGTCGCCCGATGCGCCGCCCCGGCGCATGACCCTGCGCGAGGTCGCGGCGCTGCGCGGCGTGCCCGTCGAAGAGCTGATGCGCACGCTCGACGCCGCCATCTCGACCTACCGGGAGGCGCAGCGATGAGCCCGGATGTGGTGCAGCTTCTGGCCGATTACGGGCTTTGGGCGATTGCCATCGCGACCTTCACCTCCTGCCTTGCGGCGCCGGTGCCCTCGACCTTCCTGATGCTGGCGGGCGGGGCCTTTGCGGCCGCGGGCGACATGAGCCTGACGGCGATCTGCGTCACCGCCTACCTTGGGGCCCTGCTGGGGGATCAGGTGGGATACTTCATCGGACGCCGGGGTGGTTCGGGGCTGGTGGCGCGGCTGCGCGCCCGGCCCAAGATCGGGCGCAGCGTGGGTCGCGCGCAGGATGCGGTGGCGCGCTGGGGGGCCATCGCGGTCTTCCTGTCGCGCTGGCTGGTGGCGCCGCTGGGGCCCTATGCCAACCTGATCGCCGGGGCCGGGGGGCTGGCCTGGGCCAAGTTCACGCTGGGCAGCGTGAGCGGCGAGGTGATCTGGGTCGGGATGTATGTCTCTCTGGGCTATTTCTTTTCCGCCGAGATTGCCGAGATCGCCGAGCTGGCGCAGGAGTTCGGGGGGCTGGTCGCGGGGGGTGTCGTCGCGGCCTTCCTTGGCTGGCTGCTGTTCCGGCGCCGCGCGGCGGAGCGGGCCGCCGCGGAGTAGCACCCTCTCTCGCGGAGCGCCTTCGGCGCGCTCTCACGCCCGAGGGTTTCACCCTCGGACTCCCGTCGGGGCTCTGCCCCGAACCCCGAGGTATTTTCGAGACCAAAGAAGCAGGGGGCCCGTGGCTTCTTTGGTCTTTCAAATACCTCGGGGGGGCGAGCGCAGCGAGCGGGGGCAGAGCCCCCACCGGTCGTCCGCCGTCAGGCGGGCGACACCGCGCAGCGGCGGGTCAGGCGGTCAGAACCACTGGCCCGGCTCCATCAGGCCGAGGTCTAGAAGCTGGCGGGAGTGCCATTCGAAGGGCATGGAATTGTGCCAGCGGAAGCTGCGGATGTCATGGCTGCTGCCGGGATTGTGCTTCAGCGCCTTGGCGGTGCGGAAGGAGGCCACCGCCGCGGTCAGGTTGTTGTGCCAGGGGCAGGCGTAGGTGTTGTATTCCTCGTCGTCGAAGGTGTGATCCTCGCGCAGGTGCAGCCCGGGTCTGGCGCGGAACAGGCTGATGCGGTCGATCTTGCGGCGGGCCAGCGGCACGTGTTCCTCGTGGCGCCAGCGCAGCCCGCCGAAGAAGTCGAGTTGCCGCTCTTTCGGGTGGTTGTGGTTGGCCGGGTCGGGCCGTGCCAGCGCGTAGTAGCCCGAGCGGTCGAGCCATGCGTCGTCGAGCGAGACGGCGCCGGGCGCGCGGGCGAGGTCCCCGGCGTAGAGGTCGACCACATAGGTCAGCATCGCGTCGCGCCGTTCCTCGGTGTGGAAAGCGAGCATCTCGCCCACCGTGCGCGTTTCGCAATAGGGGTAGAAGAGGTATTCGGCGTTGTAGCAGTAGTAGAACCACTGGCCCGGGGCGGCGGCGATCAGGGTGTTTACCGCCGCCTGCAGCACGCCTTCGGCGGTCATGTCGGTGTCGATGCGGTGGACCTTGTCCTGCAGGTCCGCGGCGATCTCGAAGCGGGGCGGCGAGAACAGCAGCACCGTGCGGAAGCCCGAATGGCGGTGGTGCCGGAGCGTGGTGTCCAGCTCTGCCGCGTCTTCGGCGAAGACAAGCGCCACCGGCCCGGTCTGCAGCGCGGCGCGGGCGCGGTTCAGGAAGTCCTTGAGGTCGCGGTACTGCATGGAAGCCTTCTTGCGGGCGGTCCGCTGCAGACTCGGTGAAAATCTCGCGCATTGCAAGCCGGGGGGATTGTGCTGTAGTGCAGGCCCCTGATCCGTGACCGGAAGGAAGCAGGCGATGACCGCGAAGAAGCTCTTCATCAAGACCTACGGCTGCCAGATGAACGTCTACGACAGCGAGCGCATGGCCGAGGCCATGGGCGGCGAGGGCTACGAGGTCACCGACCGCCCTGACGACGCGGACATGATCCTGCTGAACACCTGCCACATCCGCGAGAAGGCGGCGGAGAAGGTCTATTCCGAGCTGGGCCGCTACAAGGGGCTGAAGGCGGCGCGTCCGGATCTGAAGATCGGCGTGGCGGGCTGCGTGGCGCAGGCCGAGGGTGAGGAGATCATGAAGCGTCAGCCCATGGTCGATCTGGTCGTCGGGCCGCAGAGCTACCACCGCCTGCCCGAGCTGACCGCGCGCACCCACAACGGCGCCAAGGCCATCGACACGGATTTCCCCGAAGAGGACAAGTTCGCGCATCTCAAGGGCCGGTCCAAGGCGCGGCGCGCGCCGGCGGCCTTCCTGACCGTGCAGGAGGGCTGCGACAAGTTCTGCGCCTTCTGCGTGGTGCCCTACACGCGCGGCGCCGAGGTTTCGCGCCCGGCCGACCGGGTTGTGGCCGAAGCGCGCGATCTGGTCGAGCGCGGCGTGCGCGAGATCACCCTCCTGGGCCAGAACGTCAACGCCTATCACGGCCACGAGGGCGGGCTGGCCGGGCTGATCCGCGCGCTGGAGAAGATCGAGGGTCTGGCGCGCATCCGCTACACCACCTCGCATCCCAACGACATGGACGAGGCGCTGATCGCGGCCCATGGCGACTGCGAGAAGCTGATGCCCTACCTGCATCTGCCGGTGCAGGCGGGCTCGGACCGGGTGCTGAAGCGGATGAACCGGCAGCACACGGCAGAAAGCTACCTGCGCCTGATCGAGCGGCTGCGCGCGGTACGGCCCGACCTGCATATGTCCGGCGATTTCATCGTGGGCTTCCCGGAAGAGACCGAAGAGGACTTCCGCGATACCCTCTCGCTGATCGAGGCGGTGGAATATGGCAGCGCCTTCTCCTTCAAGTATTCCGAGCGCCCCGGCACCCCCGCCGCAGAGCGCCCGCAGGTGCCCGAGGACGAGAAGGACGACCGCCTGCAGCGGCTTCAGGCCCTGCTGACGACGCAGCAGCGCGCGCTGCAGGACGCCATGGTCGGACGCGAGGTTCAGGTGCTTTTCGAAAAGCCCGGACGGCTGCCCGGGCAGATGGTCGGCAAGTCGGAATACCTGCACGCCGTGCATGTCGAGACCGACGCTCTGGCCGCCGGGGACCTGGCGCGAATCCGAATCGTTTCCTCGGGGCCGAACTCTTTGAAAGGGGTTGTGGCAGGGGCGCAGGAACGGCGCGAACCGATTGTTTCGCAACCATCATCTTAAATATCCACAACAAACACGCGCGCTTGCGGGAATTGTTTCCGAAACCGTGACGGTGCCGCTTGCTTTTTCCTTCACAGGCAAAGCACATTTGCTAATGTGTTGATTATAGTTAATTTGCGCGGCCCGCTGCCAAACGGGAGCCGTGCACTTGGGGGAATCATGAGTAAAGGGAAAGAGGCTGTGGCAAACCGCATCACCAAGGCCATCGGAGCGATGGCTCTGGCCGCTCTTGCAGGTCTGTCGGCCACGGCGCCGGCCTTCGCTGACCAGACGGCGCAGAACGACGCGTTCATTTCGACGCAGAACACCCGCACGATCCGGGGCGAACAGTATATCCCGGGCATCTGGGTCGATCCCGACGGCTGCGAGCACTGGGTCATGGACGACGGTGTCGAGGGCTACATGGACAACCACCTCGATCGCAAGGGCATCCCGGTCTGCCGCCGCCAGAACACCTGCGGCGTGCTGAACACCGACCAGTTCTTCGCCACCGACAGCTACAGGATCTCGCCGCAGGGCAAGCAGCGTCTCGCCGAGTTCTTTTCCAATGCCACGGCCATCGCCTATGTGATCGCCGGCCACACCGACAGCCGGGCCTCGGACGCCTACAACATGAAGCTGAGCTACAACCGCGCCGTCTCGGTGGCCAGCATCGCGCGTGGCCTGGGCAAGAACGTGACCGACATCCGCGGTTACGGCGAGCGCATGCCGGTGGCCTCGAATGCCACCGCGCAGGGCATGGCCAAGAACCGTCGCGTCGAAATCATCTGCATTCGCTGAGGAACCAGGACATGACCATTCTCAAACCGATCCTCGCCCTTGCCCTTGCCGGCAGCCTTGCGGGCTGTGTCGACGCACCGATCGGCCCCGACAAGAGTCAGGACCGCAACACCTTCGACCGCGATGACCTGTCGCAGATGCGCGCGGGCATCTGGGTTGATCCCAACGGCTGCGATCACTGGATCATCGACGACGGCGTCGAGGGCTACCTCTCGGGCCGGCTCGACAAATATGGCAAGCCGGTCTGCTCGGGTGTTGCCCCGCCGACCATCGCCACCGGCGATTTCAAGCAGGGCTCGACCAGCATCATCGGCGACCCGCTCTAGGCGCATAGCCACCAGGACGCGGCCGCGCGGGTGCCTCCCGCGCGGTCGTTTTTCGTTTCAGAGCCGTGACATTCGGCCCTCAAGTCTTGCGTCCCGCCGCCGGGGTTGGCACCATATCTGTACAACCAGGTGTGGAGACGTGCGTGACCACGGGCATATTGAGCGAAACCGTTCTCGAATTCCCCGACAACAGACTGCTGATCGACCTTTGCGGAGAGTTCGACCGCAACCTGACCGATATCGAATCCCGGACCGGCGTGCAGATCCTGCGCCGCGGCAACCAGCTGGCGATCCATGGGTCCGAAGAGGCGCTGGCGGATGCCACGCAGGTGCTTCAGGCGCTCTACCAGCGGCTGGAACAGGGGCGGGCGGTCGGCCATGGCGACATCGACCGCGAATTCCGCATGGCGGAGGATCATACCGACCCGGACGAGCAGCTGGAGATGTTCACCGGCGGCAAGGTCGAGATCAAGACCCGCAAGAAGCTGATCGAGCCGCGCACCGACGCGCAGAAGGCCTATGTCCGGTCGCTCTACCAGCACGAGATGGCTTTCGGCATCGGCCCGGCGGGCACCGGCAAGACCTACCTCGCGGTGGCGGTGGGGGTGAACATGCTGATCACCGGCGCCGTCGACAAGATCATCCTCTGCCGCCCCGCCGTCGAGGCGGGCGAACGTCTGGGCTTCCTGCCCGGCACGCAGGAGGAAAAGGTCGATCCCTACATGCAGCCCTTGATGGATGCGCTGAACGACTTCCTGCCCGGCAAGCAGCTGGCGAAGATGCGCGAGGAAAAGACCGTCGAGATCGCGCCGCTGGCCTTCATGCGCGGGCGCACGTTGTCGAATGCCTTCGTGGTGCTGGACGAGGCGCAGAACGCCACGACCATGCAGATGAAGATGTTCCTCACCCGTCTGGGCGAGGGCTCGCGCATGGTGATCACCGGCGACCGGACCCAGATCGACCTGCCGCGCGGCGTGCCCTCGGGGCTGGCCGATGCGGAACGGCTGCTCGACCACATCCCCGGCATCTCGTTCAATTACTTCAGTTCGAAGGACGTGGTGCGACACCCTCTGGTCGCCGCCATCATCGAGGCCTATGAGAAGGACGCAGAGGGCGCCTGACGCCCCTGTTTCTTCTTGGTCCAAATACTCTCGGGGGTCCGGGGGCAGAGCCCCCGGCGGTTACCATCATGCTCACCGATCCGATAATCGAGGACGACCGCTGGCAGACTGCGGGCCTCGATGCGCTGGCCGAAGAGGCGGCGCGCGCCACGCTGGCCCATCTCGGCCTCGATCCCGGGGATTTCGAGATCGCCGTGCTGGCCTGCGACGATGCCCGCATCGCCACGCTCAACGCCGATTTCCGCGGCAAGCCGCGCCCGACCAACGTGCTGTCCTGGCCCGCGCAGGATCTCGCGCCCGAGGCGCCCGGCGCTTCGCCGGCGCCGCCGGACCCCGAGGACGACCCGCATCACCTTGGCGACATTGCCCTGGCCTTCGAGACCTGCGCGGCCGAGGCAGAGGCCGCGGGCAAGAATTTTTCCGCTCATGTGACGCATCTTGTCGTTCACGGGGTGTTACATTTGCTGGGTTACGACCATATCCGTGACGAGGATGCCACGGTTATGGAGGGGCTCGAGGCGGCCATACTTGGCAAGCTCGGGCTGCCGGACCCATATTCAGAGGATAACGGGCCGGATGGCCTATGACTGGAACGGATTGATGGGCGATACAGAAGGCTCGTCTACGGCGGCGCAGAGCGCGCAGCAGACGGGATATACAATTGACGAAGAGGACTCTCCGGGGCTGATCCGGCGGGTCATGGGATGGCTCGGCGGCTCCGACGATGGCGGCGGCGACGACGCCGATGCCGGACGCGGGGGCAATACCCTGCACGGGATGATGAATCTCCGCCGGATGCGGGTCGAGGATGTGGCCATTCCCAAGGTCGAAATCGTGGCCGTACCCGACACGATTTCCAAGGAGGATCTCGTGAAGGTCTTCCGCGAAAGCGGCATGACGCGGCTGCCGGTCTACTCCGGCACGCTCGACACGCCGGTCGGCATGGCCCACCTGAAGGACTTCGCGCTGGCCTATGGCTTCAACGGCTCGGGCAACCGGTTCAACCTGAAACGGATGCTGCGCCCGCTGGTCTACGTGCCGCCCTCGATGCCGATCGGGGTGCTGCTGACCAAGATGCAGTCCGAGCGGCGGCACATGGCTCTGGTGATCGACGAATACGGCGGCGTCGACGGGCTGGTGACCATCGAGGACCTGATCGAACAGGTCATCGGCCAGATCGAGGACGAGCACGACACCGAGGACGAGGCCAACTTCACGCGCGAGAAGGCGGGCAGCTATCTCGCGCTGGCGCGCACGCCGCTGGACGAGTTCGAGGGCGAGATCGGCCTGCGGCTGACCGAACACGACGACATCGACGAGGAAGAGATCGACACCCTGGGCGGTCTCGTCTTCATGCTGGCGGGCCGCGTGCCCGCGCGCGGCGAAGTCGTGCGTCACCCCGAGGGCATCGACTTCGAGGTGGTGGATGCCGATCCGCGCCGCATCAAGCGCCTGCGGGTGCGCCTGCCGGGCACAGGGCGTGGCGCCGTGCCGCGTCCGGCGCAGGCCCCTGCAGAGGGCGGCGCGCAGGGCGTGCCGGACGGCACCGGCGATCATGCCTGACAGCGCCGGGGCGCCGATGCCAGGCGCCGGACGCCGCCACCCCGATCCGGCGCCGCCGCCGGACCGGCGCAGCACTCTGCCGCGCTGGATGCGCCTGCCGCTCGCCGTGGCGGCGGGCGTGGTCATGGGGCTGGGACAGGCCCCCTACGATCTCTGGATCTGCGGGCTTGCCGGGCTGGTGGCGGCCTTCTGGCTGTTCCGGGTCAGCCCTCGCGGCGGTCTTGCGGCGGGCACCGGCTGGGCCTTCGGGCTGGGGTATTTCGGCTTCTCCATGGGCTGGATCGTCGAGCCCTTCCTCGTCGATGCGGCGGAAACCGGCTGGATGGCGCCCTTCGGGCTGATCGGTCTGGCGGGTGGGCTGGCGCTGTTCTGGGGGCTGGCCTTCTGGGGCGCCGCCCGGGCGCGCCGCTATGCGCCCGCGGCGCTGGTCCTGTCCTGGACCGCGGCGGAACTGGCGCGCGGCTACGTGCTGACCGGCTTTCCCTGGGCCAATGTCAGTTATCTCTGGCTGCCGACGCCGGTCATGCAATGGGCCGCCCTTGTCGGCCCCTATGGCCTGACCGCGCTGACGCTGGCTCTGGCGGCGCTTCTGGCCGAGGCCCTGCCACCGGCGCCGCGTGCGCGTGCCGGGCTGGCCGGAGGGGCCCTGGGCGCGGTGCTTCTGGCCGTGGGCTGGGCCCTGCTGCCGCCGCTTCAGGCGCTCGACGGTCGTCCGGTGGTGCGCCTGATCCAGCCCAATGCGCCGCAGGACCAGAAGTGGGACCCGGACATGGTCCCGGTCTTTTTCAACCGCCAGGTCGAATACACAGAGGCGCCCCCCGCCGAGGGGCAAGAGCCGCCCACGCTGATCCTGTGGTCCGAAACCGCGCTGCCGATGCTGCTGCACAACGCCGGCGATGCGCTGGGGCTGATCAGCCATGTCGCAGGCGCGGCGCAGGTCGTCGTGGGCATCCAGCGCGAAGAGATGGGCCGCTGGCACAACTCGCTTGTGCTGATGGACGCCGAGGGCGACCTCGCGCAGGTCTACGACAAGCACCACCTCGTGCCCTTCGGCGAATACATGCCTGCCGCCGGGCTCTTTGCGCGCTGGAACATCGCCGGGCTGGCCGCGCGGGCCGAAGGCGGCTACAGCGCCGGGCCGGGGCCGGAACTGCTGGATCTGGGGCCGCTGGGCAGCGCGCTGCCGCTGATCTGCTACGAGGCGGTCTTTCCGCAGGACGTCCATCGCGCGCCCGCCCGGCCCGAGATGCTGATGCAGCTTACCAACGACGCCTGGTTCGGCCAGTTTTCCGGGCCGTATCAGCATCTTGCACAGGCGCGCATCCGCGCCATCGAACAGGGCCTGCCGATGCTGCGATCCGCCAATACCGGCGTTTCGGCGGTGATCGACGGGGCAGGGCGGGTGCTGGCCTCGCTGCCGCTGGGCGAGGCGGGTTTCCTCGATGCGCCGCTGCCGCCGCCGCTGCGGATGACGCCCTATGCGCGGACCGGCGACCTGCCGGTGTTCCTGCTGATCCTCCTCGGCGCGGGGTGCGCTGTATTTACCGCTTGGAAAGGGCGCGCCCGCAAACCCCATTGACCCCCCATCGGCCCGGGCGTAGGGGCTGTGGGATACAAAACCGTCACAACGGCTTCCTGGCGTGGCGGATAAACCCGAATGGAGCGCTTTCCCATGTCCCGGCAGAATTACACGTTCACGTCCGAGTCCGTCTCGGAGGGGCATCCCGACAAGGTCTGTGACCGGATCTCGGATGCCGTCCTCGACGCCTTTCTGGCCGAAGACCCGCTGGCGCGCGTCGCCTGCGAGACCTTCGCCACCACCAACCGCGTCGTCATCGGCGGCGAGGTCGGCCTGACCGACCAGGCCAAGCTGGCCGAGTACATGGGCCGCATCGAGGACATCGCCCGCGCCTGCATCAAGGACATCGGCTACGAGCAGGACAAGTTCCACCACGCCACCTGCGAGGTGACCAACCTGCTGCACGAGCAGTCGGCGCATATCGCGCAGGGCGTGACCGGCCAGCAGGGCGACGAGGGCGCAGGCGATCAGGGCATCATGTTCGGCTACGCCACCGACGAGACCGACGCGCTGATGCCGGCGCCGATCCAGTACAGCCACGCGATCCTGCGCCGCCTCGCCGAGGTGCGCAAGGACGGCACCGAGCCGGTGCTCGGCCCCGATGCCAAGTCGCAGCTCTCGGTCCGATACAAGGACGGCAAGCCGGTCGGCGTGACCTCGATCGTGCTCTCGACCCAGCACATGGACCCGGACATGACCAGCGCCGACGTGCGCGCGGTGGTGGAGCCCTACATCCTGCAGACCCTGCCCGAAGGCTGGGTGACGCCCGAGACGGTCTGGCACGTCAACCCGACCGGCAAGTTCGTCATCGGCGGGCCGGACGGCGACGCGGGCCTGACCGGTCGCAAGATCATCGTCGACACCTACGGCGGCGCGGCCCCGCATGGCGGCGGCGCCTTCTCGGGCAAGGATCCGACCAAGGTGGACCGCTCGGCGGCCTATGTAGCGCGCTATCTTGCCAAGAACGTGGTGGCGGCGGGCATGGCCTCGCGCTGCACGGTGCAGCTGTCCTATGCCATCGGCGTGGCCAAGCCGCTGTCGATCTACGTCGAGACCCACGGCACCGGAGAGATCCCGGCAGAGCAGATCGAGCAGGCCATCCCCAAGGTCATCGACCTGACGCCGCGCGGCATCCGCACGCATCTGGACCTCAACCGCCCGATCTACCAGCGCACCGCGGCCTACGGCCACTTCGGTCGCGCCCCTGAGGCGGACGGCGGCTTTTCCTGGGAACGCACCGATCTTGCCGAGGCGCTGAAGAAGGCGGTCTGACCGCCCGCACCGGCCAGAGTTTCCAAGGCGTCCCCCCGGGGGCGCCTTTTCTTTTTGGTCACCCGGTCTGTCTGTCTGGCTGGCTGGGGCCGCATGGCCGGAAAGGGGAAATGACGGGAGGGGCCGCCGGCCCGTGGCCGTGGCCGGCTTGCCGGGCGCCAGCGCCGGGATGATGGCGGTGCGCCACGGGTTCCCCGGGCGGCGGTCGGGCGGCGGCCCGGGGGCGGGGCGCGGCGGCTCGCTGGCGCGGACCGACGCCGCCCTTGCCCGGAACCGCTTGGCGCGCTTTCATGCGGAGACCCGTTGCCCCCAAGGAATCGCCCCCATGCTGTGCCGCACCGTCCTGACCTGTATCGCGGTTCCCTTTCTGGCGCAGGCCGAGGCCGACGGGCAGCCCGAAAGCGGCAAGTTCCACGTCGACGGTCCGGTCCTGATCTACGACACCGAGGCCGCCTCCGACCCGGGCGACCGGGAGATCCAGAACGGCGATCTGGAGGACCTGCTCGAGATCCTGCGCGGCACCGAGGGCATCCGAAGCCTGCGGCTGAACAGCACCGGCGGCAGCGTTTGGGCGGGCAGTGAAATGGCCCGCGTGGTGATCGATTTCGAACTGGATACCGTGGTGGAGGGCGAATGTTCGTCCTCCTGCGTGACGATCTTCCTTGGCGGCACCCGGCGCGAACTGGCGCGCGGCGGCAAGCTGGGCTTTCATCAGCGCAGCTGGGCGCCGGGCGCGATGAAGACTTATTACGACAGCTACGCCGGGGAAGAGGGCTGGGAGACACCCTTCGATTTCGCCTCCTGGGTCTATGAGGACACCCAGTCCGAGCTGTTCAAGGAGATGGGCTTCATGCAGTCGCGGGGCGTGGCGCTGGACTTCGCGATCGAGACCAAGCGCCTGCGCAGCACGACATGGTTTCCCACGCGGCTGGAGCTGGTGCAGGCCGGTGTGCTGACGGACTAGCCGGGACCGGCAGGGATGCGGCGCGCGGGCCCTGCGCGCGCGGGGAAGGGCCCTGCGCGCACCGGGGCGTGGTCACGGGGCCATTTGCGCCCTGCGCGGGCCGGGGGACAGCCTTTCCCGCAGCACTTGCCTGCCGGGGGGAAGGGCCTTTTGCGCATGGGGCGCGGGCCGCACCGGCGGCGGCAAGGCCCTTCGGTCGCGCGCGGCGCCGCCGTTGCGCTTGATGCGGGCGGGGCTTGGCGCTATGGGCGGGCGCCATGACGACATCGAACAAGCATCCCGGCGCGCCGTGGCGCAATTTCTACGGGCGGGTGAAGGGCAAGACCCTGCGGCCCGCGCAAGAGACCTACCTCGACGAGGACCTCGCGGCCCTGTCGCCCGGCGCGGTGGACTGGGAGGTCAACCCGGAGCGCCTGCCGCTGGACCTGAAGGCGCGCTTCGGCGACCGTCCGGTCTGGCTGGAGGTCGGTTTCGGCGGCGGCGAGCACCTGGTGCACCAGGCGGCGCAGAACCCGGATGTGGCGATCATCGGCTGCGAGCCTTTCATCAACGGCGTCGCCATGCTTCTGGGCAAGATCCGGGCGGCGGGGGTGACCAACCTCGCGGTCTACCCGGGCGATGCGCGCAACCTCTTCGACGTGCTGCCGGGGGGATCGATCGCCAAGGCTTTCCTGCTGTACCCCGACCCCTGGCCGAAGAAGAAGCACCACCGGCGGCGCTTTGTGACGCCCGAGCACCTGGACCCGCTGGCTGAGGTGCTGGCGCCGGGGGCGGAGTTCCGCGTGGCCACCGACATTCCCGATTACGTGCGGCAGACGCTGGTCGAGGTGCCGAAGGCGGGCTTCGACTGGCTGGCGGAGCGGCCCGACGACTGGCGCGCGCCCTGGGGCGACTGGCTGTCGACGCGCTACGAGCAGAAGGCCCTGCGCGAGGGCCGGGTGCCGCATTACCTGACCTTCCGGCGGCGGTAGCGCCTGTGGGCCGGGCGGGCAGGGGGCTCTGCCCCCGCCGCTGCGCGGCCCCCCGAGGTATTTGGAAGACCAAAGAAGCAGGGGTGCCGGCCGGCACGCGCTGGCGTGGCCGGACGGCGGCCATGGGGCACAAGCGGGGGGCGGGCAGGCGTCAGCGGGCGTGGCGGGAAGGTGGCGGTTCGGGCGGGCGTCGGTGGCGGTCGCGGGGCCTGTGCCGGGGGCCTCTGCGCGGCCATCGGCGGCCGGGCATGGACAGGCCCGGGGGCTTCCTCTATCACCGCGTCGACCCGGCCCGAGGAGAGCGCTATCATGTCTGCCCATGGCACCCCCATCCCCATGAGTTCCGAGCGCGGAGGCCCGCTGAAAGGCGAGGCACATGTGCCGGGCGACAAGTCGATCTCGCACCGCTCGCTGATCCTTGGCGCGCTGTCGGTCGGTGAGACCAAGGTCACCGGGCTGCTGGAAGGGCAGGACGTGCTGGACACCGGCAAGGCCATGCGCGCCTTCGGCGCCGAGGTCGAGAAGCGTGGCGAGACATGGCATGTGCATGGCGTGGGTGTCGGTGGTTTCTCCGAGCCCGATAATGTGATCGACTGCGGCAATGCGGGCACCGGCGTGCGGCTGATCATGGGCGCCATGGCGACCTCGCCCATCGCCGCGACCTTCACCGGCGATGCCTCGCTGAACAAGCGGCCCATGGCGCGGGTGACCGACCCGCTGGCGCTGTTCGGGGCGCGGGCCTACGGGCGCTCGGGCGGGCGGCTGCCGATGACCATCCTGGGCGCGACCAGCCCGGTGCCGGTGCGCTATGCCACGCCCATGCCCTCGGCGCAGGTCAAGAGCGCGGTGCTGCTGGCGGGGCTGAACGCCCCCGGCGAGACCGTGGTGATCGAACGCGAGGCGACCCGCGACCATTCCGAGCGCATGCTGACGGGCTTCGGGGCTGCCGTGACCACCGAGGACACCCCCGAGGGGCGGGTGATCACTCTGGTGGGGCGGCCCGAGCTGAAGCCGCAGACCATCGTCGTGCCGCGCGATCCCTCGTCGGCGGCCTTCCCGGTCTGCGCGGCGCTGATCGTCGAGGGCTCTGACGTGCTGGTGCCCAACATCGGGCTGAACCCGACGCGGGCAGGGCTGTTCTTTACCCTGCAGGACATGGGCGCCGACCTGACCTTCGAGAACATGCGCGAAGAGGGCGGCGAGCCGGTGGCGGACCTGCGCGCGCGGTTCTCGCCGAACCTCAAGGGTATCGAGGTGCCGCCCGAGCGCGCCGCCAGCATGATCGACGAATACCCGGTGCTGTCCGTCGTCGCGGCCTGCGCCGAGGGCATCACCCATATGCCCGGCGTCAAGGAATTGCGCGTCAAGGAAAGCGACCGCATCGACGCCATGGCCACGGGCCTGCGGGCGGCGGGCGTGGCCGTGGACGAGGGCGAGGACTGGTGGACGGTGCATGGCTGCGGCCAGGGTGCCGTGCCGGGCGGCGCGACGGTGAAGACCCATCTCGACCACCGCATCGCCATGTCCTTCCTTGTACTGGGCATGGCCTCGAAGGCGCCGATGACGCTGGACGACGGCGGCGCGATCGCGACCTCCTTCCCGATCTTCGAGGGGTTGATGACCGGCCTCGGCGCGCGGATCACGCGCGGCGCGACCGAGACCGCCTGAGCAGGGGCCGCGCCCGGGGCCTTGCGCCCCGGCGCCTGCGGTGCATGCTGGGGCCGGGCCGCGCGCCGGACAAAGCAGGAGAGCAGGACGCATGAGCTTTACCATCGCCATCGACGGGCCGGCGGCCTCGGGCAAGGGCACGATCAGCCGCGCGCTGGCGGCGCATTTCCGTTTTGCGCATCTGGATACCGGGCTTCTGTACCGGGCCGTGGGCGCGCGCCTGCTGGAGGGCGAAGAGCCCATTGCGGCGGCCCGCGCCCTGCAGGCCGGCGGGCTTGAAAGCGACGCGCTGCGCCTGCCCGCGGTGGCAGAGGCGGCGTCGAAGGTGGCGGCGATCCCCGAGGTGCGCGCGGCGCTGGTGGATTTCCAGCGCGCCTTTGCGCGGCGCGCGGGTGGCGCGGTGCTGGACGGGCGCGACATCGGTACGGTGATCTGCCCCGAGGCCGAGGCCAAGCTCTTCGTCACCGCCTCGCCCGAGATCCGCGCCGAGCGGCGCTTTGCCGAGTTGCAGGCCAAGGGGGTCGAGACAGACCTCGCCGCCGTGCTGGCGGATGTCCGGGCGCGGGACGAGCGCGACATGGGCCGCGCGGATGCGCCGCTGCGGGCGGCAGAGGACGCGGTGGAGATCGACACCACGGCGCTGAGCATCGAGGCGGCGGTGGCCCGGGCCGTGGCCGCGGTCGAACAGCGCGGCGGTCGGGCGGGCTGACGGGGCAGGGTGGGTCTGCGACCCGCCGCGGCCCTGGCAGGACCGCGCGCGGCCCGGACGTCGGCTCGGTATCGACCCGGTATCGCCCCGGCGCTCAGGCCGTGCGCAGCCAGCCGTCTTCGAACCGCACGCTTTCCAGTCCTGCGAAGCGCGCCACGCGCGCCAGCTCTGCCTCCAGCCGTGACTGGCGGCCCTCGCCCCAGCGCAGCCCGGGCTCTGGCCAGAGCGCGGTGACGACCAGCGCCCCCGTCGTGCGGTCGGCGCTCATGTCGATGCGGCCCACGAGGCGTGCGCCTTCCAGCAGCGGGAAGACGTAATAGCCATAGCGGCGCTGCGCGGCGGGCACGAAGATCTCGATCCGGTAATGGAAGCCGAACAGCCGTTCCGCCCGGTTGCGGTCGCGCAGGGCCGGGTCGAAGGGGCTGAGCACGCGCAGCCGCTTGGTGGGCTCCGGCGCCGTCTGCGCCGCCTCTACGACGCCCGGGAAGGCCACCGAGCGGCGCGGCTTGCCGTCCACCCCCATGACCTCCACCGGTTCGACCGCGCCACGCGCCAGGGCCGCCTCGACCCAGTCCCTGGCCTCGGCGGGCGTGACCGTGGCCCAGAAGGCCGCCAGCTCGCCCGAGGTGGCGAAGCCCAGCCGGTCCAGCGCCGCGCGGCAGAGCCAGTCGATGCTTTCCGCCTTGGTGGGCAGCCAGTCGCGGGCCTCGGCGGGGATCACCCGCTCTGTCAGGTCGTAGTTCTTGCGAAAGGCCGCGCGGTGGCAGACCGCAAGGTCGCCGGACCGCCATAGGTATTCCAGCGCGGTCTTCGACGGGTGCCATTCCCACCAGCCGCCCTTTGACCGAGCCTCACCTTCGCCCACGTCCGAGGAGGAACAGGCGCCGGTCTCGCGGATCTGCTGCATGACCTGCGCCACCTCTTCGGAAAACCCCGCCGGGCGCTGCCGTTCCCAGCGGCTTTCAAGCCGCGCGCGGTCGCGGGCGAAGCGCAGCCGCCAGTGCGGGTAGAAGGCCATGGGGATCAGCGCCGCGTCATGGGTCCAGTGCTCGAAGAGCAGCCGGTCGCGTTCCAGCAACGGGCCAAGGTGGCGCGGGCGATAGGCGGGCCGCCGCGCGAAGAGGATCATGTGATGTGCGCGCTCGACCGTGCGCACGCTGTCCAGCTGGACGAAGCCCAGCTGCTGGATCAGGCCGTGCAGGTCGGCGCCCTTGCCGGGACCGGCGGGCGCCTCTGCCAGCAGGTGGCGGTGCAGGAACAGCCGCCGCGCGGCGTCGTTTGGCAGCCGCAGCACGGGCGGCTAGCGGCGCTTCAGCGTGTCGCCGTAGCTGATCCGGGGCGTCAGTTCCATGATGCGCTCGATCTCGGCCTCGGGGTTCTCGACCCGCGCGGCGATGACCTGGGCCGCCTTGGTGCCGATCTCGGACCGGCAGGCGTCCATGGTGGCGACCCGACGCGGCAGACCGTCCAGCAGTTCGACCCCGTTGAAGCCCGCGATGCCGATCTGGCCGGGGATGTCGATGCCCTGATCGAGCAGTTCCATCAAGCCGCCCGCCGCGATCATGTCATTGGAGTAATACAGGAAATCCAGCTCCGGCTCGCGCTCCAGCATGGTGCGGGTCATCTCGCGGCCCTTGGCCAGCGCCGAGCCGCCGGAATAGAACTCTTGCGTGACGATCTCGACGCCCTCCTTGGCCAGCGCCTCGGTGAAGCCTTCGAAGCGCTTCCGCGCCCGGTGGTCCAGCGGCATCTTGGTGCCCAGGAAGCCGATGCGCTGGTAGCCCTGTTTCAGGATCGCGCGGGCCATCTCGCGCCCGGCGCGGCGGTGGCTGATGCCCACGGCGCAGTCGATGGGCTTGCCGTCGGTGTCCATGATCTCGACCACCGGGATGCCCGAGGCCTTGAGCATGGCGATCGAGGCCTCTGTGTGTTCCAGCCCCGCGACGATCACACCCGAGGGCCGCCACGACAGCATCTCGTAGAGGACGCGCTCTTCCTTCTCGGGCATGTAGTCGGTGACGCCCACGACCGGTTGCAGGTCGGTGTTTTCCAGCACGCCGCTGATGCCGGCCATGACCTCGGGAAAGACCATGTTGCGCAGGCTGGGAATGATCACCGCGACAAGGTTCACCCGCTGGCTGGCCAGCGCGCCCGCGATCTTGTTGGGCACGTAGCCAAGGGTCTTGGCGGCTTCCAGCACCCGCTCGCGGGTGGCGTGGCTGACGTCGCCACGGTTGCGCAGCACGCGGCTTACGGTCATCTCGGACACACCCGAAGCCTCGGAGACATCGCGAAGGGTAAGGGGGCGGGGATCGTCGCTGGCCAAGGGCAGAACCTCTCTTGTTTGTCCGGAGGTTACTCCAACCCCAGAAGGAGGCCAAGACGCATGACAAGGGGCGGTCGGGAAAAAGGTCGCGGGCTGGCGGGACACAGCGGCGGGGCAATTGCAGGCCCCGCCGCCCGGTTCGCCACGGCCCGCGGTGGGCGGCTGGCAGGCGACTTGTTGCCCTGGGTGGTGCGCCGGAGCCGCAGCATGGGGCGCTGGCAGAACAGGGCATGACAGCGGCGGCGATCCGGGTTAAGACCGCCCCCGCGCGGTCCCGTGGCTCAACTGGATAGAGCAGCCCCCTCCTAAGGGGCAGGTTGCAGGTTCGAATCCTGCCGGGATCGCCAAAAGCACCTGAAAAATATGGATTATTTACAGGATGTTGTGCGGAAGCTTGCAAAAGTCCCGCCAGCTTTCGCGGCAAAATCGGCTGAAACGGCCGATTTCTCGTACAAAACCTGTACAAAATTCGCACGTTTGTGCGTATTTCGGGGGCCAATCATGAGCCGCCATAGCTTTGATCCCGAAATCGCGGGACGTGTTGGCCTGAACGCGGCAGTGATTTTCCAGAACATCACCTTCTGGATTGAGAAGAACCAAGCCAATCGCCGCAACTTGCGCGACGGTCGCTACTGGACCTACAACTCCATCTCGGCCTTCGGTGAGTTGTTCCCCTATCTGAGCGAAAAACAGATCCGAACAGCGCTCGAAAAGCTGGTCAATGCAGAGCTGATCATCAAGGGTAATTTCAGCGATGATCGCTATGACCGGACTTGTTGGTATGCCTTGGGCAACACCATTTGCCCAAATGGGCAAATCGATCCGACCAAAAAGGAAAATGATGCATTTGCCCCTGAGGGCAAGCCGTCTGCCCCAGAGGGCAAATCCTATAGGAACAGATATAAACCATATCAAAAACCAAATCCTTCGCAGGCGAAGGCGGCGGTGGAGGATGAAATTTCTGAAAAGATTTTGTTCGCCTATCCAGAGGATCGCGTTCGCGGGAAAGCGGTTTGTATCTTGCAAATCCGCCAAGCGCTAGCCGACGGAGTGGACGCCAAAGACCTCGAGAACGCTGTGCGGGCCTATGCGAACGAGAGCGAAGGATTCACCCGATCCAAGGTGTGCTTCTCCGACAATTGGTTCAGCTCTGGCCGTTGGTTGAAATACCTTCACGACGTCGAGGAGGCGCGAGAAACGGACAAGGCCAAAGAAGCCGAACTGCTGAAAGGCTTGGCCGATTGGGTCACGGACCGCCATCCGCTGTGTCGCCATATCACGCCCGGCCAAGTAACCGCGTTGCTGGCCGCGAAGCTTGTCAGCCCTGCTGAAATCGAAGCGGCGGGGCTTCGATCATGAACGCAACTGATCCCTACAAAGAGCAGAGAGCAAGGTTACCCACCGATTACATCGGCGGGACTTGTGAGGGGCGGCAAGCCTCCCCTTCAAACCCCAACCAGACGCGCGCAAGCGGCGTCAAAGAGGGCCTTTCCGAGAGTGTGATCTTTCGATGCACCC
>NZ_JBLXGL010000010.1:0-178794 GCF_048381735.1 Ponticoccus sp. (in: a-proteobacteria) | reverse complement strand
CTGCACCTGTTTGTATATTAATTAATCACCTGTTTAGTTTTTCGTTCGTATAGAAACAAGTTTAAAAAATACACTTTTTGTGAATTCATTTTATTTCAGCATCTTACACGTCACTCCGCCCGCAAACCGGCTGACAGAAAACGCTGCAAGTGGTCCAGAAGCGCGTCTTTTCCCAGCGCCGTGATCTGCCCGTCGCTGAGGTCACCGACTCGCCCAAGATCGTTCAGCATGAAAAGATAAGTGCCGACCAGAAAGGCCATCCTGAGACTGACTTCCTCGAGGCTCAGATGCGGCAAGGCGACGGCCAGAACGGCGATGTAGCGTTTGGCAGCGGGGTCGTAGATCTCGCGCCGCAGCCGCAGGGCGCGGGCTTCGGGCTCGGCATGAAGCCGCGCCTGCAGGCGCACAAAGGCCGCCCCGGGCGGGCCGCTTTCCTTCATGTCCCATTGCGGCTGCAGGTAGGCGCGCACGATCTCGCGCAGGCGAGGGTTCGGCGTCCGGGCCAAAAGCGCGTCAAGGTTGGCATGCCGTGCGGCGGCGATCCGCGCGCCCTTGCGGCGGACCACCTCTTCGAACAGCGCGCCCTTGGAGCCGTTGTAATAGCCGATCAGCGCGAGGTTGACCCCGGCGCGCGCCGCAATATCGCGCATCCGCGCGCCATTGTAACCGTGGTCGGCGAACTCCAGTTCCGCCGCGTCCAGAATGCGGTCGCGCAGGTCGGTGCTGTCGGTCTCTTTCGGACGACCGGGCTTGCGGCGGCTGGATCTGGACGCGCTCACCGGCCGCTCAGCAGAGCTTGGCGAGCAGCCGCAGAAAGGTCTCGCTCTCGCGCTTGGTCAGCGGCGCCAGCGTTGCCTCGGTGATGCCCATCACCACCGGCAGCGCCTCTTGAATGAGCGCCCGCCCCTTGGCGGTGGAGCGCAACATGTAGCGCCGCTTGTCTTCGGTGTCGCGCTCGGCGGTGATCAGCTCCTGCGCCTGCAGGCGCGACACAACCCCTTTGGTGGTGGCCGCATCCATCGCCACAAGCCGGCCCAACGCGTTCTGCGAGATCGGCCCCGGCACCTGAAACAGGCGGAACAACATCGAGAATTGAGTCGCGGTCAGCCCGCCAATCATCCGCTCGGCAAAGATGGTCTGGTGCCGCTGATAGGCCTTGCGCATCAGGAAGCCGACCTGCTCGTCCAGCACATAGTCCGACGCGGCGATGCTGAGCTGCTCTGCGGTCTCGTCTAGGGTCCGGGGCGCCATGGCCGCATCTTTCCACTAAAGCACATTGGTCTCACCGTTTACATGGCCCGCACAAAGAGGCAACCCCGAGGCGGCCGACCGGTCGCGCTGGCGCTGCGCCCTGCCGCAAGGCTTGTTTGTGTACATACATGGTTGGCAGGGGGTCGCGTGACAAGGGTAAACGACAATTACCCTGCGCTGCTGCCTTGCGTCGGAGGATGAAATTTGTTTGTGTGCGTACAAAAATACATCTGATGTGCAGGATTGCTTCGGGCATACTGCCAGGAGCCGGGGAGGTCCGCATCATGACTGACGCGACAGGGTCAACGCATCTGAGGGTCAATGGCATCGACCATGACCTTGATCTCGATCTTCATCGCAGCCTGCTCGACGTGCTGCGCAGCGAACTGGGCCTGAAGGGGCCGAAATACGGTTGCGGCATGGCGCAATGCGGCGCCTGCACCGTGCTGGTCGACGGCGCCCCGGCCCGCGCCTGCGTGCTGCGGGTGGGCAAGATTGGCGCCCGCTCCGTGACCACCCTCGAAGGGCTGGCGGACTCGGAAACCGGCGCGCTGCATCCCGTGCAGGCCGGCTTTGTCGCCGAGGAGGGCGCGCAATGCGGCTATTGCCTCAACGGCATGGTGATGAGCGCGGTCGCCCTGCTGCGGCAAAAGCCCAACCCCAGCGAGGCATGCATCCGCGCCGCCCTCGCGCATAACCTTTGCCGCTGCGGCACCCATGCGGAAATCCTCGCCTCGGTGCGGCGCGCCGCAGCCCTCCTTGCTGCCACCCCCTCTGACAAGGCTGCTTCCTGATGACCGATCTCCCCTTTGGCAGCCTTTCCGTACACCGCGACACCGAAACGGGGCGCGAGATTTTCGTCACCTTCGACAGCTCCGGCGTGCTGACCGCCTTCAACGGCCATGTCGACCTTGGCACCGGGATCGAGACGGCGCTGGCGCAGATCGTCGCCGAGGAGGCAGAGCTGCCCCTGTCGCGGGTGCAGGTGATCCTTGGCGACACCGACCGCACCCCGGATCAGGGGCCGACCATCGCCTCTGAGACCATCCAGGTCGCCGCCGTGCCCCTGCGCCTTGCGGCGGCGCAACTGCGCGCCGAACTGGCCGCCCGCGGCGCACGCCGCCTTAACGCGCCTGAGGGCGGCGTCACCCTGCGCGACGGGGTTGTGATCTGGAAAGACACCTCGGTTGCCTTCGAGGCGCTGCTGGAAGGACGCGAGGAGATGCTGCGGCTTGATCCCGCCACGCGTCTCAAATCCCCCGCCGATTACCAGATCGTCGGCAGCAGAACCGCCCGCAAGGATCTGCCCGCCAAGGTCACCGGCCAGCATACCTACATCCACGATGTCGACGTGGCGGGCATGGTGCATGGCCATGTGATCCGCCCACCCTATACCGGGCGCGACAGCGGCCCCTTTATCGGCACCAGCCTCATCGGCTTTGACGAAGACGCCGTGCGGCATATGCCCGGCTTCCTCGCGGTGGTGCACCAAGGCGACTTCCTCGGCGTGGTCGCAGCCCGCGCCGATCAGGCGCAGGCGATTGCCGAGGCGCTGCCGGTCCAGTGGCGCAGCCCCCCCGCCGCGCCGGACCTCGGCGACCTGCGCCACGCGATCCGCGACCAGCCCTCGACGCCCCGCGCGCTTGACCGGACCGGCGATTTCAACCAAGGGCTGGCGGAGGCCGACAGCAGCCTGACGCGCAGCTATGTCTGGCCCTATCACCTGCATGGCTCCATCGGCCCCTCCTGCGCGGTGGCGGATTGGAACGGGGGTCGCCCCATAGTCTGGTCCGGCAGCCAGAACCCGCATATGTTGCGCGGCGATCTCTCCACCCTGACCGGCCTGCCGCCCGAACAGATCGAGATCCGCCGCTATCAGGCGGCCGGATGCTATGGCCGCAACTGCGCCGATGACGTCTGCGGCGATGCCCTGCTGATGGCGCGCGCGCTGGGGCGTCCGGTGCGGGTGCAGCTCACCCGTGCGCAGGAACACCTGTGGGAGCCGAAGGGCGCGGCACAGCTGATGGACATCACCGGCGGCCTCAAGGACGGGGCGCTGCACGCCTATAGCCTCGACACCTGGTATCCCTCGAACCGCGGCCCGAACCTCGCGCTGCTGCTCACCGGCGCCGTCTCGCCCGAGCCGCGCCCGTCGGATATGGGCGACCGCACCACCGTGCCGCCCTACCGCATCCCGCACAAGCGCATCACCGTGCATGACATGGCCCCCATCGTGCGGGCCGCCTGGATGCGCGGCGTCTCGGCCCTGCCCAATACCTTCGCGCATGAAAGCTTCATCGACGAGATGGCCCATGAGGCGGGCATGGACCCGGTCGACTTCCGCCTTGCCCATCTCGACGACCCCCGCGCCGCGGATCTGATCCGCCGCACTGCCGAGGCGGCGGGATGGCAGCGGCACGAGACCCCGCGCCTGCGGCGCGAAGGGCGGATGGCCTATGGCACCGGCTTTGCCTATGCAACCTATGTGCACGGCGCCTTTCCCGGCACGGCCGCCGCCGCCGCCGCCTGGGTCTGCGATGTCACGGTGGACATGGAAAGCGGCGAGGTCACCCTGACCCGCGTCTTCGTCGGTCAGGATCAGGGTCTGGTCATCAATCCCGACGGGGTGCGCCACCAGATCCACGGAAACGTCAATCAGACGGCCAGCCGGGTGCTGAAAGAAGAGGTGAGCTTTGACGAGATCACCGTCACCCCGCAAAGCTGGGCAAACTACCCGATCCTGACCTTCCCCGAGACGCCCGAGATCGAGACCCTGCTGATCGCGCGCCCGGAAGAGCCCGCGCTTGGGGTGGGCGAAAGCGCCGCTGTGCCCTCTGCTGCCGCAATTGCCAGCGCGATCTTTGACGCCACCGGGGTGCGGATGCGCGAGGCGCCCTTTACGCCCGAGAAGATGCGCAGCGCCCTCGGCATTGCGCCGCGCGAAATTCCCACCCCCGCCCTGCCCGGCATGATCCCGACGAAATCGCGCCGCAAGCCGCGCGCCCTTGCGATGGCTGCCGCGCTTGGCGGCGCGCTCACCGCCGGGGCGGTTGCCCTGCCGATGGCGCGGGCGATCCCGCCCGGCAGCGCCCCCGCCGCAGGCAGTTTTTCCAACGAGCTTCTGCAACGCGGGGCCGAGGTCTTTGCCCTTGGCAACTGCGCCACCTGCCACACCGCCGAGAATGGCCCCGCCAATGCCGGCGGGCGCGCGGTAGAGACCCCCTTTGGCACGATCTACACCACCAATATCACCCCCGATCCCGAAACCGGCCTCGGGGCATGGAGCTTCACGGCCTTTGACCGCGCCATGCGGAAGGGGATCAGCCGCGAGGGTCACAACCTCTACCCGGCCTTCCCCTACACCTCCTTCGCCAAGATCAACGATGAGGACATGTATGCGCTGTATGGCTACCTGCAGACCTTGCCGCCGGTGCGGGCCGAGGTGCCGCAGGCGCAGATGGTCTTCCCCACCAACCTGCGCGCCACAAATGCGGTCTGGAACCTGATCTACCACAACCCGACCGAACTGACCCCCGACCCCGCCCAGAGCGAGACCTGGAACCGCGGCCGCTATCTGGTCGAAGGGGCAGGTCATTGCAGCGCCTGCCACAGCCCGCGCAACGCGCTTGGCGCGGAGCAGGGCGGGGCCGCGGCCCTGTCCGGCGCGATGATCAAGGGCTGGTTTGCCCCCGCATTGGCCGGTGCTTCGGCGGGCGCGCGGGGCTGGGACGCCGACAGCCTTTTTGCCTATCTGCGCCATGGCATCGCCCCCGGCCTCGCCGCCGCCTCGGGCCCGATGGCGGATGTGGTTGAAAGCCTTGGCCCCCTGCCCGATGCAGATATTCGCGCCATGGCGACCTATCTCGCCTCGCTGACCGAAGCAGATGCCATGCCCACTCCGGCACCGCAGTTGCCCGCCCAGCCCGACGCCACCCATCGCCTGTTTGAAAGCGCCTGCGCCACCTGCCATGAACCGGCGATTGACGGCACTGCGACCGCCGCCCATGTGCCGCTTGGACAATCGATGGCGATTCGCGCCCCCTCGCCCGAGGCCCTGACCACGGTGATCCGCGACGGGCTTGTCGCGCCCTTCAGCCATGATTTGCGCGACATGCCCGCCTTTGGAGGCGAATTGAGCGCGGATCAGATCGAACGGCTCAGCGCCTACCTGCGCGCCCGCTACGCGCCGGACCTGCCCGCCTGGCCCTAAGGGCGGCGCGCGCCCCATCACTTGAACAAATGCCCATCACGAAAAACCTGAACTCCGGCCTGATTTTTCTGAAATCAGGCCGGATGCGCTGAAAAGATACATGTTTCGCGCATCATTGCTCTGGACCGGCGCCGGATCATTTGTTAGCATACAAACAATAATTGCAGCGGCAAAGAGGAACTGACATGCACTCGATCGATCAGGTGGATATCGCCATTATCGGCGCGGGGCTCGGTGGCGCGGCGGCCATGGCGCTGCTGGATGATGCGGGTTTCTCCGCGCATTGCTTTGAACAGGCCCCGGTCTTTACCCGCCTTGGCGCCGGCATCCATATCGGCCCCAACGTGATGAAGGTCTTCCGCCGCATCGGTCTCGAGGATCGGCTGGCCGCCATCGGCTCGCACCCGGATTACTGGTTCTCCCGCGACGGGATGACCGGCGATTATCTCTCGCGGATCCAGCTTGGCGACTATGCCAAGCGCGAATACGGCGCGCCCTACATCACCATCCACCGGGGCGACCTGCACGCCGAACAAATCGCCGCCCTACCGCAGGACCGGCTGCATTTCGACCACCGCCTGACCGATATCACAGAGCGCGACAGCGACGTGCTTCTCACCTTTGCCAATGGCAAGCAGGTCGCGGCCCAGCTGGTGATCGGTGCGGATGGCATCAACTCGATGATCCGCGAAAAGCTGCTGGGCGTCGAAAAGCCCCGCTTCTCCGGTTGGGTCGGTCACCGAGCGCTGGTCAACATGGACAAGCTGCGCGCCTCCGGTGTCGAGTTTGAGCCCTGCGTCAAATGGTGGTGGGAACAGTCGCGTCACATCATGGCCTATGCGACCAAGAGCAACAATTCCGAGTATTACTATGTGACCGGCGTGCCGGTGGACGGCTGGGCACATGAGGCCAGCTTTGTCGACAGCTCGCGCGAAGAGATGGAAGCGACCTTCGGCGCCTCGCATCCCGTGGTGAACGCGCTGATCGACGCCACCGAAGAGGTCACCAAATGGCCCTTCTGGAACCGCGATCCCCTGAACCTCTGGAGCCAGGGCCGCCTTTGCCTGCTGGGCGATGCCTGCCACCCGATGCGCCCGCATATGGCCCAAGGCGCCTGCATGGCAATCGAGGATGCCGCCGTGCTGGCCCGCTGCCTCGAGGAGGTCGGCACAAAGGATTACGCCAGCGCCTTTGCCCTTTACGAGGCGACCCGGCGCGAGCGCGCCACCAAGGTGCAGACCATCTCGAACGCCAATACCTGGCTGAAGGAACCGGAAGATCCGGCCTGGGTCTACGCCCACGACCCCCTTAGCGTTCAACTGGGCTAGGATCCTCCCCGCTCATATGCCCCCCTGAACGCGCGCGGCCCTTCCCCGGTGGAGGGCCGCGTTTTTTTCTGGGCCCCTGACCGAGGAACCGGCCCGTCGAGGCCATGTCCATGCCCAAGCAGAACGGGTTCGCGGAGCCGGCACAATGGACACGCTGGCACGGGTCAGCGGCGTTACTCCCCGGTTCCGATGTCCGCCGGGGCAACCGAGACCGCCTTGACGACGGCATGGACCTCTCCGCCCCGGGCCAGGCCGAGCGATGCCGCCGAGCGCCCGGTGATGCGCGCGAGGACGCGCCCCGCCTTGGTGTCGATCGCAACGAGCGCGCCAGGACCCTCGCCCGACCGGACGTCATGAACCACGCCGGGCAAGATGTTGAGCGCGGACAAACCCTCGGGCCGGGCGCGCGACAGGATCACGTCATGGGCGGCGATGCGGACGCGCAAGGCGGCGCCGGGCGCCTGTTCGACCCGCGGCAGATACAGCGACAATCCTCCCGCATCGAGTTCGCTCAGCCCGTCCTCATGGTGGCGCAGCACGCGCGCCGTTACAACGGCACCCGCCTCGCGCGCACCCGCAGGCAGCACCGAGGGATCTCCCAGGACCTCCGCCGCCGGCCCCTGCGCGACGACCCGGCCCGCGTCCAGTGCAACCACAGTGGTGGCCAGCCGCGCCACCTCGGAGGCGGAATGACTGACATAGACGATCGGTATCGCCATCTCGTCGCGCAGCCGCTCGAAATAGGGCAGGATCTCGGCCTTGCGGGCCTCGTCAAGCGCCGCGAGCGGCTCATCGGCCAGGATCAGGCGCGGCGCCGACAGCAGCGTGCGACCGATGGCGACCCGCTGCTTCTCACCCCCGGACAATGCCCTTGGACGACGTTCGAGCAGATGGCCAAGGCCAAGCAAGTCGACCACGCGCCCCATATCCTCGCGCGGGGCGTCCCTTGGCGCAAACAAGGCACCGTAGGACAAATTCTGCCGCACGGTCAGGTGCGGAAACAACCGCCCCTCTTGGAAGATATAGCCAAGGCGGCGGCGGTGCGGCTTGAGGCGGATCCCTCGGTCGGTGTCGAGAAGCGTCCAGTCGCCCGATGCAATGCGCCCCTCGTCAGGCAAAAGAAGCCCCGCCACCGCGTTGACGATGCTCGTCTTGCCCGACCCCGACCGCCCAAACAGCATCGTCACGCCCGGGGCGGTGCGAAAATGAGCGTCAAGCGTGAAACCCCCGAAGGCATGGAACAAGGACACCTCGAGCATCACACCCCTCCGACGCGGGCGGCCACGCGGCGCCCGATCAACTCGGACAGCAAAAGCGCGCCCATCGCGACGGCGACCGAGACGATCACCAGCGTCATCGCCGCCGCTTCTCCTCCCGGCACCTGAAGAAAGGCATAGATCGCCGAGGGGATGGTCCGCGTCTGTCCGGGAATGTTGGAAACGAAAGTGATCGTCGCACCGAATTCACCCATGGCCTTGGCGAAGGCGAGGATGGCGCCCGCGATGATCCCCGGCAGCGCCAGCGGCAGGGTCACGGTCAGGAAGACCCAGGGCGGCGAAGCCCCCAAGGTGGAAGCCGCCTGTTCGAGTTTGGGATCGATCGCCTCGATCGACAGCCGGATGGCCCGGACCATCAGAGGGAATGCCATGGTTCCCGCCGCCAGCGCCGCCCCGGTCCAGCGAAAGGCGAAGACGACGCCCCAATCGGACAGGGTGCTGCCGATGGGGCCGCGCGTGCCGAGGGTCAGCAACAGGATGTACCCCGTCACCACCGGCGGCAGGATCAGCGGAAGATGGACAATCCCGTTCAACAGCTGCTTGCCGGGAAACCTCCATCGCGCCAGGGCATAGGCCGTCAGAATCCCCAAAGGCAGGCTGACCACCGTCGCCCACAGCGAAACCCGGAGTGAGAGGGCGACCGCCCTCCACTCGTCGGGGCCGAGCCAATCCGTCACGTGTTACTCGGAGACGACCACGAAGCCCTGACGTTCGAAAGCCGCCCGCGCTTCGGGACCACGCAGGTAATCGAGGAATTCGGTCTCTGCCGGAAAGTCGCGATTGGCCAGATCCCCCGCCGGGTAGACGATCGGCGGGTGGCTGTCCGCCGGGAAGGTGCCGACGACGGTGACCCTGTCCTGGGCGGCGGCATCGGTTGCGTATACGATGCCGTAGGGCGCCTCGCCCGCGGCGACGAAAGAGAGGGCGGCGCGCACATTGTCGGCCTGCGCGACCCTGCCCTCGACAGCGTCCCATTGCCCCAGAGCCTCCAGCGAGGCCTTGCCATAGATGCCCGCCGGCACGGAATCGACCAGCGCCATGGCAAGATGGCCGTCGCCTAGCAAAGCCGCCAGATCCATGTCCGCCCCGATCTCGACCGGCGCGGCATCGGCGCCGGCGGCGATCAGCACGATGGAATTCCTCAGAAGATCAAAGCGCGTCCCTGCCTCGACCAGCCCGTCCGCTTCAAGCGCATCCATCCAGCCCGGGTTCGCCGAGATGAAGATATCGGCCGGGGCGCCCTGCTGGATCTGGCGCGCCAGGGCCGACGAACCGGCCAGCGAGATCACCAGGTCGTGGCCGGTGGCCGCTTCGAAGTTCGTTTCGATCTCGGCAAGCGCGTTGGTCAGGCTGGCTGCCGCGAAGACATTGATTTCCTCCGCATGGGCCGCCAGCGGCAGAGCGGCGGCAGATGTCAGGATTGCTGTGACCTGAAGGCGGAGTGAACGGAACATGAGCGGTCTCCCGGCTACTGATATAGTCGGAGGAATATATCGCAAGCCGATGCCCACCAGGCAAGCGTTATTTTCCGTCAGGAATATCCTTGAGCATCGCCTGGATATTGCCGATCCGCGCCGCGCCCGCCTCTGCCATGATTTCTTCGAGCTTGCGGTAATTGGCCAGAACCTCCGCCCCCGCATCGGTCAACCGGGCGCCACCACCCTTGGCACCCCCCCTCGTCGAGTCGACCAACGGCTCGCGGAATGCCGTGTTCATTTCCTCGACCAACATCCACGCGCGCTTGTAACTCATGGACATTGTGCGCCCGGCCGCCGCGATGGAGCCGGTATCGCGGATACGCTCAAGCAGGTCGGCCTTGCCAGGCCCCAACATTGCGTCCTCGCCGAAGAGGATGCGAATGCGCAGGCTCGGGGCCTCTCTGGACCCAGTCGTGTTCTCTGTCATGGCCCGAAGTATCGCAAACGCACGATGATACACGCAAGCCATATCACATAGCGCAACCGGCCCTGCACATGGCCTCACTTGATCACCGGTTGTATTTTCAGAAACATATCGAATCAAGGAGGGCAGAGAGGTTTTGCGCAGGAGCATTCTTGCCCCCTTCGGCTTGGCGGCTGCCGTGGCGGCGTCGAGCATGGCATTTTCCCGTCGCGGCTTTCCGGCGGGAGCCCTAGCGAAAACGGGAAAGGCCGCCCCTGGCTGACCACAGGAGACACCGCCCCGCCGCCCGGCGACGTTCGAGCCGAGGCGGAAATCGTCCGGACCGCTATCAAAGCCGAACGGGTTGGCGTGGCGGCGATCGGATCGCCGCCCGCGTGGCAAGGGCCGTCTGGCCACGCCACGGTCATGGGCATGGGCATGGGCATGGGCTCGCTCAGAGATCGATCCGCTGCCGCGTACTCCCCGCCTTTTCCGAACTCAGTTCCACAACGCAGGAGGCCGACCCGGCGCGCCCACGCACCAGCCATTCCGCCTTGCGGGTGACCGCGGACCATTGCTGCCCCCAAGGCGACCACAGGTACTTCCGTTCGTTCCGTCCCGCGAGATGGCCCAGATCCTGCTCGGCGGCGTTCATCACCAGTTCCGCGCCTTCCGTGCGCAGCGCGACCTTGACCGTCTTGGCGACACCCTTTTCAAGTGCCACGTCCGACAGGTTCGTTGGCAGGTATCCGTGGTTCGACACGACAGCGGAGATCCTGAAGAGATCTTCGCCAAGGGCCTCGCAGAACACGTCGTCGAGCCGGACCTGCGGGGCGGATGCGGCGTGCCGAAGATTGAACAGCGTGTTGTTGTGGCAGATCTCTTCCAGAAGGTGACCGGGCGGGTTCCTGTAGCTCCAGATATAGACCATCCCGCCGATCTCGACCGGCCCGAGTTGCGGGTGGTCGAACCCGGTCCAGTCACGAAAGCCGTGATCCCCGAGGTTCTCGATAACCCAGTTGAAGACAGTACGCTGAGTTTCCGCGTCTCGCGGGCCAAGGTTGTAGTAGCCCTCCTTGGGCACGCCCGCCGTCCGCTCCAGATCCCAAAGCTCGGTCGAAAAGCAGATGATGCCCCTCTCCTCGTAGACCCAATCCTTGAGACTGCCGTGCCGGACCTTTGACTTGTCCGGTGTGAATTCTTCGTAGACCGAGACGGTGGGATAGCCGGTCAGCCGTTCGCCCACCGCACCGAGGTCCTTGTACAAGGCCAGGTCGCGCGGGCTCATATCCGCGTCCAGCTTCATCATGGAGGGTCTCAGGATGATGCCGCCATGAGTATGGTAGGCGCACATGCCGGCAATGTTCGGATGATCGAGAATGAGACGCCCGATCCCCATCGCTTCGGGCTCGGAGAAGGGATACTCGCCCGCGCCATACTCCCGTGGGCTCCAGTTGATGGGGAAGTTTCGGTTCATGTTTCCGTCTTCGCCCTGCTCGATCTCCACATGCAGGCCGTCGTAGTCCCGGATCAGGCCCTCGGGATAGATGCGGTAGTATTCGCCCCCTTCCTCGCCCGGTTCCCGCTGCACCATGATGCGGGGGTCCACATCGTCCTTTTTCCATTCGCCCCTGGGGTCGGGCACCCGCATGTTCACGATATAGCCGTCGTCGTCGATGTCCTGGGGCACCAGGCCGGAAATCCGGTCTTCGCCCGGCAGGAAACGCCCGTTGCCGCACCACGGGTGATAGGGGGCTTTCAGGGCGAATTCGGCGCCGTCGGGATTGATGCGGGGGATGATGTAGAAAACCTGGCTGTCGACCAGCCGGGTGACCTCTTCGTCCTGTCCGTAGTTCGACAGCAGATACCAGATTGCATACAGCGCGGTGGCCGATGTCGCATGTTCCTCGGCGTGAATCTGGGCATCGATGTAGAAACCGGGTTTGTCCTCGGCCTTCCCGGTCCTTGGGTTCGTGATCTGCATGAACCAGACGTCGCGCCCCCGATGCGACCTTGCGATGCTGGTCAGCGTGGCGATTTCGGGGTGGGCCTCGGCCAGCTGCCGCAGGTAGCCGGTCATCGTGTCGTAGTCGTGATAGGTGTCGAAAGGGATGTCGATCCCGGTCATGTCAGGCTCCTTCTGGCGCGCTCAGGTGCGTCCGAAATGTTCCATGATGGCGGCGGCGTACTTGATGCCCTTGATGTATTTGTCGACGTGAATGTTCTCGTCGGGGGCATGAAGGTTGCAGCCGGGGTTCGCAAAGCCCGTCAGCACACAGGGTATCCAGACGTGGCGCAGGACCGCCCCTTCCGCCGAGACACCGTTGACGATGGGCGGCTCGCCATAGACTTCCTGCGCGGCGGCGATGATCGAGCCCGCGATGTCCTCCTTGGCGGAGATCTTGTAGGGCTCTTCGGCCCGCTCGAAGGTATTGACCTCGATAGTGTCGAAGCCCTGCGCCTTGATATGCGCCCGCAGCTTTTCTGCGGCCTTGATCGGGCTGATATTCGGGATCAGACGGAAGTCGAGCCGCACCCGTGCCTCGGCGGGCACGATGGTCTTGGTGCCCTTGCCCATGTATCCTGCCTCGATCCCCTGAATGTTCGCCGTTGGCTCATAGGTTCGGGCGCGCAGAGCATCGACACCGTCGCGGCCCAGCACGAATGAGTCGACACCCATTTCCTCGCGCAGCAGGTCGAAGTCGATGCGGGATGCCTTGTCGCGCAGGAACCCTTCGTGGTCCTCGTCGGGGACATAGATGCCCTCGGCCCAGTCGGGGATCAGGATATTCCTGTCGCGGTCCATGATCGTCCCCAGACAGTGGATCAGATCCCAGACCGGGTTCGGCACCAGAGGGAAATTCAGGGAGTGCACGTCGGTCCGCGGCCCGCGCGCCACCAGTTCGACGAAGAGGATGGATTTCAGCCCAAGGGAGACATCCGGGACATCGGCCCCGATCTCCAACGACCCGTCAAGGCAATGCATCCCGTCGGCGGCCAGCATGTCCTTGTTGCGTTCCGACCACGGCCCAAGGTTGGGGCTGCCGATTTCCTCTTCGCCCTCGATCAGAAGCTTCAGCGTGACGGGCACGTCGCCGCGCACCGCCAGGAACGCCTTGGCCGCCTTGTTGAAGGCCAGCACACCGCTCTTGTTGTCGGTGGCGCCGCGCCCGTAGAGCACGCCGTCGACGATCTCGGCGGACCACGGGCCGCCATGAGTCCAGGCCTCGATCGGCTCGGGCGGCTGCACGTCGTAATGCGAGTAGCACAAGAGCGACTTGGCCGAACTCCTGCTCTTGACCTCGCCGAATACAACGGGCGGCCCCTCTGGCAGCGCGTGCAGGTCGGCGGGCAAACCATCGCGATGCATCATGTCCCGCAGCAGCTCGGCGCAGTCCTGCAATCCGATATCCTGCGCGGAAATGGAGGGCTGTCGCACAAAGCTCTGGAGGTCTGCCACGAATTCATCGGCATGGGCGTCGATGTAGTCGTAAATCTCTTGCATGGCGCGGGTCATTGCGTGGTCTCCTTCCGGTTCGACAGGTCCCAGGCGTTCAGGCGCTGACCGTTGAACGCCGGAGAGCGGGTTTCGGCGATGGTCAGGAAAGCCGGCGCAAGGGCTGCAGGGTCGACCCACCGGGCCTTCAGTTCCGGCGGGTAGTTCTGTTCGGACATGGGGGTTTGCATCGCCTGTCCCGGCGTGATCGTGCAGGACAGGATGCCATGATCGGCGCCTTCCAGCGCCAGGCATTTGGACAGCCCCTCAAGCCCGTGTTTCGCCGCGCAATAGGCGGTTTCGTCGGCAAACCCCTTGATGCCCGACTGCGAGGACACAAAGACCAGCGCTCCGCCGCCCCGTGCCTTCATGCCCGACCAGACCGCCTGCGCCAGAAGGAACCCCGCCTGTAGCCCGACATTCACGGTGGCGAAATAGGTGTCCAGGCTGACCTGATCGAACGGTTCGGGCCGAAGGATTGCGGCGTTGTGGATCAGGGTGTCAACCGGCCCGCCCGCAGCCTTCATGCGCCCTATCGCCTGCCGGCAGGCCGTGGCGTCGGAGAGGTCCGCCGGAATCACCGTTGCGGTTCCGCCAAGCGCGGCATTCAGCGCCGCGAGGCCGTGAACGTCGATATCCATCAGGACAAGTTCGGCCCCGCGCGCGGCAAAGGCGCGGGCGATTGCAGCACCCAAACCCTGTGCCGCGCCGGTGATACAGACACGCTGGTCGGAAATCGGTGGAACCTTCACGTCGCACTGTCCATGTCCAGATCCACCCAGGCGCGCGAGGTCGTCGAGGCGACAACCGCGTCGAGCACCATCTGGTTGCGCAGCCCGTCCACGAAGGTCGCACCGCGCGACAGTTCGCGCTCTTGGGCGATGGCCGCGGTCAGTTCGCGCAAGGCGCCCAGAACCGAGACGTTCCAGATGCCCTTGTTCAGCCCCGCAAGGCGGGCGTCGGGATCGTCGACCGTGATCTCCTCGAAGGAACCGGTGCCCTTGGCGAAGTAGAGGCGTTCGTCGGAATTCGACAGGGTGATCGTGCCCTTGGAACCGAAAATCTGCGTTTCATTGCCCATGTTGGCAGCCGCAACACCGGACATGAAAACATTGGCCAGCGCGCCGCAGCGCATCTCCAGCGTGAAATGCGACAGATCGTCCGCGGTTGCCGTCCAGCGGTCGCCGGTGTGCTTGCAGCGGCGATCCGGGACCACGGTCAGCGCCTGCCCCACAACGGCAGCAGGCTCACCCAGCCACCAGCGCAACATGTCGACCTGATGGCTGCCGTTTGCGCCCAAACGACCGCCGCCCTGCGCGGCATCGGACCACCAGTCGCCCCTGGGCCGCGATGCCGGGTCATTCCACGAGGCGCCGATATTCGTGATGTTGACGTGCCTGATTTCCCCAAGATCGCCCTGGGCGATCGCCTCGGCCACGCGCATGCGGTTCGGGTTGAAGCGCAGTTCGTGGTCGATCATGTGCAGCCGCCCTGCCGCCCGCGCCGCACCCAGCATATCCCGGGCCTCGCCCGCGTTCATGGCCGTGGGTTTTTCGCAGAGCACATGGGCTCCGCGCGCGATCGCCGCCTTGACCATCGGCGCGTGAAGCACCGTCGGGGTCGCGATACAGACAAGGTCAAGATCCTGCTCTGCCAGCATCTTTTCCCAGTCGTCGTAGACGGCGCCGATCCCGTGCGCCGCGGCGGCTGCCCGCGCGCTTTCCATCCGGCCCGAGGCGAGGGCAACGGCCTGCGCGCCCTCGATATGGGCAAGGGCGGGAAGATAGGCGTCGCGGGCGAAACTGGCGCCGATAATGCCGGTCCTGATCATGATTTGTCCTCTCTCATTGGTTGTTCGGGTTCCGCCCAGGGCATGGAAGGAACCATATGGGCGCTCAGTCGGATGCGAGGCGCGCGTCCCAGAGGCCAAGCCTTTCGTCGCGCCGGGCGGTCCAGTCGACACGCTGTCCCACGCCGTAAAAGTCTGGCTGGTAGTACATGTGCAGCCACGGACCGTCTTCGTAGAAGACTTCGAGCATCTGGTTAATGATGGCCCGCTGATCCTCGGGCGTGGCGGCGTTCATCAGGTCGGGCCAGCGCTCGAACCAGCGCGGGTCGGCCCAGTTCGTATAGTTCGGACCGGAGTCCACAGTCGCCAACGCGGCCATGTCGTATAGCGGGCTCCACAGCGCGCCACCGGACCCGAGAAAGAACAGCGGCCCGGCCCGATGCTGGCGGATCAGCGGGACATAGACCGAAGACCATTCCATCAGTTCGACCTCGGTCGCCACGCCGACGTCATCGAGGAAAGCCCCGACGGCAAGCGCCACGTTGGCATCGTTCAGATACCTCCCGCGCGGAGCCTGCAACACGATGTCGAAGCGGACACCGTCCTCGCCGCGCGGATATCCGGCCTCGTCCAGGAGTTTCTCGGCCAATGCCGGATCGTAGGGATAAGGGTCGAGATCGGGGTGATCGTTCGGCGGGTTCACGATCCCCGTGGCCCGCTTACAGTCAAAATTCAGAAGGTGACTGCAAATCAGCGGGACATCGACGGCATATTGCAATGCCCGCCGCACGTCCGGATCACGGATCGCCGTACCAGAGATCCCGTCGAATTCGGGACTTTGGTTGAAGCCGATGTACATGCGGCGCAACCCCTGGACCGCCTGAACCTCGGCGATGCCGCTGGCGTTGATCATGTCGCTCTGGTCGGGCAGGACGTTGGTGATGATGTCCACGTTGCCCGCCAGAAGTTCGGCAATCCGGGTCGAGGCTTCGGGGATCACGCGAAAGCGGATGCGGTCGAAATGGCCGTGGCCTTCCCGCCAACGCTCCAGTACCAGCTCCGAACCCGGGCTCCATTCGGCAAGCCTGTAGGGCCCGGACGCAACGGGCGACCGGGCGATTTCGTCCCCTGTCATCGCTTCGAAGCTGTCACGACAATGCAGGAAGACCTGCGACGAAAACCCGAGCGCCATCGGGTTCCGCTCGCGGATATGGATCGCGACGGTGGTGTCGTCCAGCGCCTCGGCGCGCTCGAAACCCATCGAGGTATAGACGAAGCCAGGGGTGTTTCCGGCGAACGCATTGGCCGGGTCCGCCGCGCGGTTCCATGAATAGGCAACGTCATCGGCGGTCAGCGGCTCGTTATCGGCGCAGGTCTGGTCAGGCAGAATCCTGTAGGTCCAGGTTCGGCCATCCTCCGACACCTCCCAGGAGGTGGCGAGCCGGGGCAGGATCTCTCCGTCGCCCCCGATCCGGGTCAGGGAGGTGTAGATCATCTCGGCAATATTGGCGTTGTCCAGAGAACGGATCTCTGCCGGCTCGAAGGTACTGGCATCCGCGCTGAGACCGACGACGAGCGTGTCGTCGGGAATTGTCTGGGCCTGAACGGTTGCGGTCAGCGCAAGCAACGAGGCGCAGGTAGCGAGAAGTTCAAAACGGCGCATGATATTCCTCGGTTCTTGGCAGAGAGCACACGGGCCGCCGGGGCCCGGACAGATCGGGAGCGATATCTTCCTGTCGGGTTCCTTTCTGCATGGTCACGACCCCGGGTCCCCCAGGGTGACGGGTTGACCCGTCTCGGACGACCGGATGCAGGCATCCAGCATCCGGAGGGACAGGAGGTGGTCGCGACCGGTGCATTCGGGGGCCGCACGGCCGTGCAGCGCGTTCGCGATCATTGCAAGCAGTGCCGTCGCATCGGTGATCCATGGCTCCAGCGGTGCAAGCGGCACGGTCGAATACTCGGGCTCTGTCCGTGTGGCGGCCACGAGGTCGCCGAACATCTCGCGTTGCAGCGCAACCCCGTCCGAGCAATCCGTGCGCCATTCGAAATCCAGCCGGTCGACGCCGCCCTGCCAGGTGCCCTGGTAGTTCACGATCATGCCCTGGTCGAATTCGATCAGGGCCGAAACATTCGCGTCACCGCGATACATGGACCACTCGGGGTTGAAGGTGCGGGCATAGATCCGCACCGGCTCTTGCGCGTAGACAAAACGCATCAGGTCGAAGTGGTGGATCGACTGCTCCCACAGCATCGGCTGATCCATCGTCAACGGGTACTTGTTCAGCCGCGGCAGGGTGCCGTCCCGCCAGCGCTCATAGGTGAAGCGGGCGAAGGCGGCTTTGCCGATCCGACCGGATGCCAGCAGGTCGCGCAGCGCGATTGTCACCGGAAGGTAGCGAAAGTTCAGACCGACGATCAGGTGCAGCCCCGCCGCCTCTGCCGCCGCAACATAGCGTTCCGCCAGTACAACGCTGTCAGCGAGCGGCTTTTCCGCGATGATATGCAGCCCCGATGCAATCGCGGCCTCGATCTGCGTCTCGCGTCCGCCCGGCGGCGTGACCAGAAGCACGGCATCGGCCTTGACCGTGGCCACCAGCGCGGCCAGATCATTCGAGACGGGCAGGTTCGGGTATCGCTGTGCCGCATTTTTCCGGGCATCTTCCGACGGATCGACAAGCCCGGCGAGGATCACGTCCTCTCGTGCGTCGATCACCGACAGCCAGATGCGGGCCCGCGCCCCCAGCCCCACCACGATCAGCCTGACAGGGCGGGTCATGCCTTGCCCCCCGTGGCAAACAGCCGGTCGAGCGCGTCGCCGATCGGTGTCCAGTCGATATCGCCGAGCACCGTAGTCCGCGCGCTGGCCATGGGCGGCCGCGATGGCGGCCCCGCCGGACTGTCGGTGTCCACCGTGGCGCCCGGTATCCGGGTGGCGACCTGTTGCGCCAGATCGTAATCCGAGAGCACTGGTGGCGTGCCAGCGTGCAGCACACCGCCCAGGGTGGGCATCTGGCCCAGAAGGTCCGCAATCCCGGCGGCGAGGTCGGGCAGCCACATCCACTCCCGCAAGTTCCGACCCGAGCCCGGGCTGATCCTGCCCCCGTCCGAGCGACCCTGCGCAATCATCCTGCCGACCAGACTCAGCCAGGGCCGCGAGGGGCGCATCCGTTCGCCCGGGCCAAAGACATTGCCAAGCCGCAGCGACAGCGTGGCGAACCCGCTTTCGGCGGCGGCGGCGGTGATGGCTTCGCCGGTCTGCTTCGCGGTCCGGTAGGGTCCGGTTCCCCGGGCAGCATCCGCTTCGGTCAGCGCCGCCTGCCCCTGCCCGTCCGAAGGCGCGAAAACACCCATCGAGCTGAGAAACAGGAAACGGTCTGCGCCAGCGGACCTTGCCCAGTCGAGACAGCCCAGATGCAGCGAGAGATTGGCCCTGAGGTGTCCGGCGACCGAGATCCCGAGGGCCTCGGGCTCTGCCGTGAGCGCCGCGCCGTGAATAACCGCGCCGGGCCGAGGAAGGTCAAGGCCCTCCAGACCGGCGGCCAGATCGGCCCTGATCTGGCGAATGCCCGCATGTCCGGGCGGGCCGTCGAAAGCCCGGTCGATAGCGATCACCTCATGCCCGGCTTCCGCGCATCCCAGCGCAAGGCCGGAACAGACGAAACCGCCCGCTCCCGTTATGATCACCGGTCCGCTGGTCATGTCCCCGCCCTGCCCCGCATCAGGCGCCCTGCGGTCCGGCGGCGATGACCGCCTCTTTTATCTTGGCCTGACGGGCATCGGCCATGGCCACGAAGGGAGGCCGGACCGTGGCAAAGCCGACGTCATCCCTTTGCGCCGCCACCGCCGCCTTGATCGCGGGGATGAGGGGCAGGCCTTCGAAGATTGTCCGTACCGCAGAGACCTGTTCGTGGCAGGCGGCCTCGGACTCCGTACCAAGCGCGTCGATCAGGCGGCGGATGCCCGCAGGGTTCACATTGGCGCTGGCGCTGATGCACCCCGCCCCGCCCCTGGCCGCATTGCGGGGGATAAGCGACTCTGACGCCGAATAGGTGGCAAGGTCGGGGAAGGCGTCGATAACGGCGCGGGTGTTCTCCCAGTCGCCGGAACTGTCCTTCAGCCCGGCGATGATCCCCGGAAAGGCCGTCATCAGCCGCTCGATGAGGCCAAGGGTGATGGGCACCCCGCTCATCTGCGGGATGTGATAGAGATAGACCCGCAGCCGGTCATCCGCCACGGCGTCGATCATGCGGGCATAAGCATCGAAAGCGCCATCCTCGGGCACATTCTTGTAATAGAACGGCGGCAGGACCAGCGTGCCGCGACAGCCCAGTTCGGTTGCGTGTTTCGAAAGCGTGACGCAGTCGCCGACGGCGGGACAGCCCGTGCCGGGGATCAGCCGAACCGGGTCTATCCCGGCGGCGATCAGCGCCTCGAGCGCGGTCATGCGTTCCGCCAGTGTCAGGGAGGCGGCCTCGCTGGTTGTCCCGAAAGGGGCAAGGCCGTGTGCGCCCGCTGCCAGAAGCGCCTGACAATGGTCGACAAATCGCCCCGTATCGACCGAAAGGTCTTGGGTGAAGGGTGTGATCGCGGGAACGTAAAGCTCGATCGTCCGGGTCATGGTAGGCCTTTCGTCGGCGCGCGGCGCGCGCGTCATTGCAGAAGAAGGGGGGGAATGTCGCGGAACTCGTCGTCTGGCTGCGTGCCGCCGCGCCGCATCAGGACGGCGAAATGACCGGTCCGGTCCAGTACGCTTGCCCCCATGTGCCAGACGTTGCGATGGAAGATCACGCCGCGATCCCCCGGGAGGACCATCCCGATTGCCGCCTCTGTCATCGGTGCGCCGCGGACATCCGAAGGCATCACGAGAACCACGTAGCGCGACACATCGAGCGGCAGAAAGCACTGTGCCGCATGGGGGTGCCGCTCGATCCGGGTGCAGCGCAGCGGCAGCTGCGCCTGCGGGACGCAATTGGTATGAAGAACGGGCGCTGCACCCTTGGGGCCTTCGTGCAGGCATTCGGAATAGAACAGCCGGGTCCCCGCGACATCGGGCACCGTCACAAAGCGCCCGTAGGGGGCGAAGACCGTGGCGTCCGCCGCAATCAGCGTCACCTTCTGCCCGGTCGTTATGTCGGGGCCGGTCATGCGCCGGCCCTGAACGGTTGTTCCGCCATCCAGTGCCGGGCGATGTCCTCGCGGCGGCAGATCCAGACGTCGTCGCGATCCTTGAGGTGATCGAGGAACCGGACCAATGCCGCGACCCGTCCGGGATGGCCGATGATCCGCGAATGCAAACCGATCGACATCATGCGCGGCACCCGGTCCGCTTCCGCGGCCAGAACCTCGAACCCGTCAATCAGGAAGTCCGAGAAATCCTTCGACGAAAACACATCCCCCGCCAGGAACTTCGCGTCGTTGTTGACCATCGTGTAGGGCATGACCAGATGCGCCTTGCCCGCGACCTCTGTCCAATAGGGCAGGTCGTCGTTGTAGGCGTCGCTGTCATACAGATAGCCCCCGTGCCCGGCCACCAGTTCGCGCGTCCGCTCTGACGGGGCATAGCGGCAGTACCAGCCCTGCGGGGCCTTGCCGGTGCTGGCCAGAATACTCGCATGCGCCTTCGCGATATGGTCGGTCTCGGTCTCGGGATCGAGCTTGTAATGCTCGATCCAACGCCAGCCATGGGCGCAGATGTCCCATTCGCTTTCTGCGATGGCCTGGGCCACGGGGGCGCAGCGCTCCAGGGCAACGGCGCTGGCGAAGATCGTCAGAGGCACCCCACGGCTGCGGAACAGGTCGAAGATCCGCCAGATCCCGACACGATGGCCGTATTCATACATGCTTTCCGCAGCGAGATCGCGGTCGCCCTCGGGCACGCGCGTGGCCCGCACCTCCAGCAACGCGGATTCCGACGCCGGATCGCCGTCTCCGATGGAGTATTCCGAACCTTCTTCCACGTTGAGCACGAAATTCAGCGCGAGACCCGCGCCGTTGGGCCATCTGAGCTTCGGCGGCGCAGCGCCGTAGCCCAGAAAATCGCGCTCATGCGCCATATGCCCCTTCGCGTCAGTCACGCGGACCCTCCACCTTGCAGAAGAAGCAGCACCAGTCGCCGGTGTTGACATTGGGCAGCGCGCGCAGCCCGAAGAACATGCCGTCTGCCGGCGCCTTCAGCTCGCCCACCTCGTCGCCGAAAACATTCACGATCCGGGCGATCCGGTCGCCCTTATTCATCATCGTCAGGAAATCGACGCCCTCTTCAGGCAGGAAAATCCCCGAAGCAGGGGCCAGAAGCGCCTCTTGAACACCTTTCCAGCACGGGTCGGGATAGACGGCGGTGCCGTCCAGCATCTTGTAGTGGTAGAGAATATTCAGGATCGATTTGGCCAGCTCATCGGCCACATAGCGGAAACGCTCGGGCGATGTGGCCGAGCGGCCACCCAGCTCCACGGTGATGCCGGTCCGACCCTCGGCGCGCAGCGCCGCCATCGGGCTTCCCGACGGATTGAAGTTCGACATGATGCAGCCCCAGCCATCGCCCATGGCCTTGGCCAGCTCCACCGCCTCGGGCGACTCGTCGACGAAAATCGCCTTGTCGAGAAAGGAATGCGCGCCGCCGGAGTGGATCGAGATCTCGAGGTCGGCCACATCCTTCATGGCCTGCCAATGCGCATGCGCGACCCGGTCCGAAAAATAGCCGCCGGGCTTGCCCGGATAGATCCGGTTCATGTCATAGGTGAAGGTGTCCAGCGGATTGCCCCGCTCTGCCGCCGAGAAAGCCAGCGGGTTCACCACGGGAACCAGAACGACCGCACCGCTGAGTTCTGCCGGGTCGATCCGCTCCATCGCCAACTGGCAGGCGCGCGGGCCTTCCGGCTCGTCGCCGTGGATCGCGCCGTTGACCCAGAAGACACGCCCGGGTTTCGCGCCGTTGATGACGACAACCGGAATCTCGACCTTCACACCGCCAGCCAGATCCCCGGCCGGGATATAGCCGCGCACCATCTCGCCGGGTTTGGCACTGGCCGAGCCGACGCTCAGCACCTGATTTTCCTGCGTACTCATACTGCTTCTGCCCCCGAACGTTCGTAGGCCGCCAGCTGTTCGGGCGTGTAGACCTGCATGAATTCGATCTCGATGCCCCCGGCATCGTTGTCCAGAAAGGCGACCCAGCCTTCGGGATGGGCATGGCTTCCGGTCTTCTTGCAGGCCTTGCATTCACGCAGCGTTGCGCCCTGTGCCTGCGCATGTGACAGCGCCTTGTCGATGTCGTCGACCTCGTAGCAGATGTGATGCAGCCCCTCGGCGCCACGCTCCTTGATCCAGGAGGCGAACCGCCCGTCCGCCTCTGTCGACTGGCAAAGCTGGTACTCGATCCCACCGAGGTAAAAGAGCGCGACCTTGTTGCCGGACTTGGGGAAATGCGTGATCTCGGTATCGGCCGGGACGTGCAGGTACTTCGAATAGGACTGCAGCGTTTGCTCGACATTGCTGACGGCGAAGGCCATGTGCTTGATGCCCTTCACGTTGGGATTGTCGGATTTTACGTTCATTTCTGTCTCCTCCTTTTCTTGTCAGGCGTCCGCAGGGGCCGCGCGTTCCGCACGGATGGCGGCCACGACCTCACCGATGCGCGTCATGGCCACGCGGATACGGTCCGCCGGCTGTGTCATGGACATGCGGACAAAATCGTCGGTGTGATCGCCGTAGATCGTGCCCGGGTACATCATCACCTTGCCGTCGGCCAAAAGCCGTTCGCAGAAGGTTCCGGCGGTGATCCCCAGCCCCAGGCTGGCCACGTCCGCGTAGACATAGAAACCGCCCTGCGGTTCCGCGTAGCGCATGCCGACGGCATCGAGGCCTTCGCAGATGGCGCGGCGGCGTTCATCGTAGATGCGGCGCATCTCCTCGACGCAATCCTGCGGCCCGGACGCGGCGGCAAGCGCGGCGTGCTGGCTGACGGCGGCGGTCGAGATCGCAAAGGCGTGGTTGATTTCCGACATCGGCGTAATGAGTTCGCGCGGCGCCGCCAGGTAGCCGATCCGCCAGCCGGTCATTGCATAGGCCTTGGAAAACCCCGACAGGGTGATGGTCCGTTCGCGCATGCCCGGGATAGAGGCCACCGGCAGCACCTTGTGGTTGCCGAAGGTCAGCCGTGAATAGATCTCGTCCGAGATGACGATCAGATCGTGCTCCTGCGCCAGTTGCGCGATCTTGCGGACCTCTTCCACCGGCGTGACCGTGCCTGTCGGGTTGTTCGGGTTGATCAGCACGAGGATCTTCGAGCGGTCGGTGATATGTGGCCGGATCATGTCGGCGGTGAGCGTGAAGTTCGTCTCCATACCCATCGGGACCTTGACGACCCTGGCGTCGGTCATCTCGGCAGCCTGACTGTAAGGGTTGTATCCCGGACAGGGCACGATGATCTCGTCTCCGGGGTTCAGCAGCGCCAGAGCGATCACGAACATGCCGTGCTGCCCGCCCGGCGTGACCATGATCTCGTCCGGGTCATAGGCGGCGCCACCGTAGTCCCGGATGTTCCGGGCGATGGCCTCGCGGAGCGGCTGGATGCCCTGCGGATGCGTGTAATGGGTGGCGCCATTGGCAAGCGCCTCCTGACCTGCCTTGATGATATGAGCGGGCGTGTCGAGATCGGGATCGCCGCGCCCCATCTTGATGACATCATCGAGGCCGTCCGCGATGTTGAGCATCCGCGTGATCAGGTGCTCCTCGGTCAGTTTCACGCGGTCGGCCAGTCTGGCGGCGTAGTCGATACTCATTGTTCAGGTTCCCTCCCAAAAGGCATGTCGTCAGGGCGGCCTCAGGCCGCCAACGCGTAGATTTCGCTGAACTTCGCGGTGAGGTGGCGAAGATAGGGCTCCGGGTCGAGCGTGCGGCCCGTGGCCTTTTGCAACAGCTCGTCCCGCGTGAAGCGACGGCCATGGCTGGCGATATTCTCGGTCAGCCAGTCGCGAAGCGGTGCATAATCGGCGGCATCGAGCGCGGCCCCGATCCCCGGCTTCTGTTCCTTGGCCGTCTCGAAGAGCTGGGCCGCCATGATGTTGCCGATCGTGTAGTTGCAGAACGTCCCGATCTGGCCCGACGACCAGTGCACGTCCTGCAGGACGCCCTTGGCATCGTCGGGCACATCGACCCCGAGGTACGCCTTCATCGCGGCGTTCCAGGCCTCGGGAAGATCCTTGACCTCCAGACTTCCCTCGACAAGGCGGCTTTCCAGTTCGACGCGCACCATGATGTGGAAATCATAGGTCAGCTCGTCCGACTCGACACGGATGAAGCTCGGCTGCGAACGGTTGACGGCACGGTAGAATTCTTCATCTGTCACGTCGTCCAGCGTTCCGGAATAGGCCTTCTGGAGGTCCGGGAAATGGTTGCGCCAGAAGGCGCGCGAGCGTCCGACGTGGTTCTCCCACAGGCGCGACTGGGATTCATGGGCGCCAAAGCTGACACCGCCCACCGCATAGAGCCCGACCAGATCCGTCGCCAGCGGGGTCCGCGTATAGGCCGGATCGACGCCTTGTTCATACATGGCATGACCGGCCTCGTGCAGGGCGCCGAACAGGGACATGGGCATGTATTCCGGGTTCACGCGCGTGGTGATCCGCACGTCGTTTCGCGTGAAGGAAATCTCGAAGGGGTGCATCGTGGTGTCCAGGCGCCCGCGCGCCGTGTCGTAACCGATCCGCTCGGCCATCTTCAGCGCGACGGCCATCTGGTCCTCGACGGGATACGTGCGGGCCAGGAAATCGGACCGCGGCTGCTCGGCCTCGGCGATCTGGCGCACGAGCGGCAGCATACCCTCCCGCAGTCGACCGAACAGCGTCTTCAGTTGTGTCGTGGTTGTCCCCGGTTCGAACCGGTACATCAGCGCATCGTAGGGATGGTCTTCGTAGCCGATCGCCTCGGCGATCTCGCGGTTGATCTCGACCATTTGCGTCAGCGCCGGCGCAAAGAGCGAAAAATCAGCGGTCGCCCGCGCCTCGGCCCAGACGTGATGATTGGCTGCGCCCATTTCCGTCTTCCGACTCAGAAGCGCGGACGGAATGCGCTCGTGGTAGTCGATGGCCTCGCGCACGGCCGCGACGACCCTGACCTCCGGCGCGTCAGGCGCCTTGCCCGCGACCTCCTTTTCCGCACCGTCAAGCGCACGCTTCATGCCATCGGAACAAAGCAGGTCGCGGGCCGCCACGGCGAGCGTCGCCATCTGCTTGGCCCGGGTTTCGCCACCGGACTTGGGCATCATGGTGCGCGCATCCCAGGACAGGATGGACCCGGCATTCAGAAAGTCGTTCACCCGTCCGTTTACTTCGATCAGATCGGCGTAGCTCATGGCGCTTTGATTTCCCTCGTTATTTTCGTTCGATTTTCCGGTTTTCGTCGCCGCGAAACGCGACTTCCGACCCCGACGCTTGACTATCTGCCCTGCTCATGTATCCCATCAGGTTATCAATGTCGACAATCTACTGGTGGCAATTGATCAGCGATAAGTCAACACAAAAACCCGAGCCACATGCCTGCAAGGAGGACGCACGCGAAAATGAAGAGCCTGAAAACCAACGAATCGACCTTGGTCGAGATGGCGATTACGGGGGCGGTCACGACACCCTCTGTAAGGCCCGGCCAGTACATTCCATGGCCTGACGGAAAGGCGACCGTGCTGCCCGGCATGTTCGGCGTGACCTACAATGTACGGTGCGGCGACCGCGCGTTCGGATGGGCGGGCGATCACGTCGAGCCGGGCGTCTCCATCGACATGGAGGCCGATCAGGGCCGCCATTTCGCGCTGCATTATCTCAACTGCATCGGCAATGACGCGGTCGTTACCTCGGGCCTCGCAACCGGCGCGAAAGGCATCGTGATCGGGGAACATGCCCGGATCCTCGTGCAGTTCGACGACGCGACGCACGAGCTTCTGGCCGAGGGCGACCGCATCCAGATCACCTCGCACGGACAGGGGCTGGCGCTGCTCGACTATCCGCAGGTGGCGCTGAAAAAGATGAGCCCCCGCCTGCTGCATGCCATGGGCATCACCGAGACGGCGGGCGGACGGCTGCACGTGCCGGTCGCGATGGAGCTTCCGATCCGCATCATGGGCTCGGGCGCCGAGCTGAACTCGGAATATGTCGATCAGGACCTGATGTCCGGAGATCGCGCGCTGATGGCCGAACTCGGCATCGATCAGATGCGGCTGGGTGACGTGATCGCCATTCGCCACGCCGATCACCACTGGGGCCGCAGCTATCGCGAAGGCGCGGTGTCCATCTGCCTCTGCATCCACGGCGACTCGATCATGACCGGGCACGGTCCGGGCATACTGACCCTGATGTCCGCCCCTGACGGCTGCATCGATTTCAGCATCGACCCGAACGCCAACATCGCCTGCCAACTCGGACTGGGAGACTGAGAATGACCATCAAGACCAATGCGGCCGACGTCGTCGCCGTGTCCGTATCCGGCCGCGCGGCCAACCCCTCGATGGGCGCCCTGCCCGCCGAACCCTATCGCCTGACCTCGGAAGGCCGGCCCTTCCTCTGGCCCACGTTCGGCGGCATCGTCTACAATGTCTCGGTCGGCGACAGCGCCTTTGGCTGGACCGGCGACTGCATCCATCCATCGGTCAGCATCGCGCATCCCGACGGCAACAAGAACCGCGGCCTCAACGTCTTTGCCTGCGTCGGCAACCGGGCCACGGTCGCAAGCGGAGCCGCCCGCGGCGCGCAGGGCGTCGTCACCGGCAAGTCGGGGCGCTTTTCGGACCAGGTCATCGTGCATTTCGACGATGAGACCCGGCGCAAGATGGCCGTGGATGACCTGATCGTCGTGCGTGCCGAGGGTGTCGGTCTTGCCCTGCCCGATCACCCCGAGGTGGCCATCAAGTCGATCGCTCCCGCGCTGTTCGATGCGCTGCCCAAGAAAGTCGAGGACGGGGTGCTGAAAATCGGCGTCGTCGCGACCGTGCCCCCGCACATGGTCGGCGCCGGGGCGGGCCTCACCTCGGAAGGTGGATCGCTGCACATGCAGTCGACCGATCGCGCGGAACTGGCGAAACACGGCCTGGACGCGCTGCGGCTGGGTGACGTCGTGGCAATCGCCGATACCGACAGCCGCTACAATCACGGCTACCTGCGCGGCGCCATGAGCATCGGCATCGTCGGTCAGACCGACGGACCCCGCGCGGGCTACGGCCCCGGCATGACCGTGGTGATGACGGCACCCGCAGGCCAGCTTGGCGCCTTCCATGCCCCCGAGACAAACATCGCAACCCTGCTGGAGCTGACGGCCTGATGGATGATCGACGTATTCCCATGACGAACGTGAACAAGGAGGACCTGCGCGCCTTCGTCGCCGAGGGCTTTGTCGCCCTGGGGCTGACGAAGGAGGATGCCGGGATCTTCGCCGATGCGCTTGTCTTTTCAGAGCTGCGCTTTCACCCCGGTCAGGGTCAGGGCGTGATGCGTCTGCGCCGCTACCAGCAGCGCATCGGCAACGGTGAGGTCAATCCTCGCGCCGGTTGGTCGGTGGTGAAGGAAGGCCCGGCGCTGGCCATCGTCGATGCCCATAACGGGATCGGCACCGTGGCCGCGGCCAAGGCCATGCGGCTGGCCATCGACAAGGCGAAAGCCAACGGGATCGGCACCGTGATCGTGCGCAACTCGACACATTACGGATCGAGCGCCGTTCACGCCTGTCAGGCGCTGGAGCACGATTGCATCGGCATGGCCTTTACAAACGCCGGGCCCGAGATGGCCCCCCATGGCGGGCGCGAAGGGGTGACGGGGACCAATCCGTGGTCGATCGCCGCGCCTTCCGACAAGGGGTTTCCGGTCGTGCTCGACATCGCGCTGACCACGGCGGGCAAGGGCATGATGAAATGGCACGAGCGCGAGGGCAAGAAGATGCCCCTCGACTGGGCCATCACGCCGGAGGGCCATGAGACCGACGATCCCACGGCGGCCATGATGGGGCCTCTGCTGCCGATCGGCGGACACAAGGGGTATGGGCTCGCCTTCATGTCCGATGCGATGACCGGCGTTCTGTCGGGCGGCGGTTTTGGCCTGACCCCCTATTCGGACCCGCAGAAGCTCGACGTCTCGCATTACTTCCAAGCCATCGACATCAGCTGGTTCATGGAGCCCGCCGATTATGCCCGGCGCATGGGCGAATTCGTCGACATGGCGAAATCGCGTGCAAGGCGTCCCGGCGTCGAAGAGATCCTCGTACCCGGTGAACAGGAAGCGCGCCGGGTAGCCGCCAAGTCCCGGAACGGCGTGCCGCTGGACGACGCGGTGCTGGCTGACATGAGGCTGCTGGCCGAAGAGCTTGGCATCAAGCAGGAACTGCGCGAACTGGGCCCCTATACGGGTGACACGCTGTGACCATGCCCGAACTTAGGCCGCTGGACGGGGCCTTCCATTCAGCGGCGCGGGACCGGTTGCGCGCACGGGCGCAGGGGGCAGGACTTGACGGCCTGCTCCTCTGCCACGCCCCGAACATCGCCTATGCCACGGGGCTGTTCCTGTCCGCCAACGAACGGCCAATGGCCGTCTGGTTGCCGGTCGAGGCAGAGCCGGTCCTGTTCATGCCCGAGCTGGAACGCGAGAATGCCGCGATCCCCGCGATCCCCGATCTGCGCTGCTACGCGGAGTTTCCCGGAGAAACCGAACCGGTCCTGTGGATGCTCGACGAGATCGGGTCATGCGCCGTCGGCATCGACCGCCTGGACGCGCGCCTTCTCGACCCCGCCCGCGCGCGCGCCACACGGATTGACCTCGTCGATCATGCGATGGCGGTTCGCGCGATCAAGACGCCCGAGGAACTGGCCCTGACGCGCGAAGCGGCACGGTTTGCGGATCTCTTCCTGTTTCGCCTGCTGGACAGCGCCGGCGACATCATCTCGCAGGGGGGCACGGAACAGGACCTCATGGCGGATGCCATGGACCACGCTCGCAGCGCCCTTGCCCGGACCCATGGCCACGCCTTTTCCGGCACACCACTCGGCATCACGGCATCGGTGCATTCCGGGCCGCGTGCCGCCCTGCCCCACGGGCAGGTTCTGAACCGCGTGCCGCAACGCTCAGAGACGCTTGTCGCCGGGATCGGCGGCCATCTGGGAGGCTACCATGCCGAGAGCGGGGCGACCCTGATCGTTGGCGAGAGCACCGCCGAACAGCGGCAGATCATGGCCGCCATGAAGGCCTGCAACGATGCCGGCGCCGCCGCCCTGGCGGCGCGCGAGACCGGAACCCGCATCAACGAAGCCGCGCTGGACGAGTTGCGCAAGGCCGGACTGACGGACGCGATCCGGCATCGCATCGGGCACGGGATGGGCCTTGAAGGCCATGAAGCGCCCTGGCTCGCCCCGGGGGACGAAACCCGCGTGGCGCCGGGCATGGTCTTTTCAAACGAGCCCGGCGTCTACCGGCCCGGGCGGGACGGCTACCGCACCATCAACACGATGATCCTGGACAGGGACGGCGTCGAGATTCCCTCGCGCTTCCAGAGCCAGGTTCCCATCGACGCGCGCATCGTCGCGCTCTGACAAGATTGCATCAAGGGAGAGAGAGATGCCCGAACCAGCCGCCTGGCACTACCAGAAAATCACCAAGCGCATGTTCGACGAACCGGCACCGGATCGCCTGTTCTACGGCCGGATCCTGACAGCCGTCGGTGACGAGATCATCGAGGACGGCTTTGTCCATGTGAAAGAGGGCAAGATCGCCGCCGTTGGCCGACGTGCCGACCTCACAACCGCGCCGGACGGGGCCGAGGTCGTCGACACCGGCGGCAAGACGATCATGCCCGGCCTGATGAACAGCCATGCCCACCTCAGCTGGGACGGCATTCACGAGCTGTCGCAGCAATCGATGTTCGACGCCCCGGAAATCCGCGCCTACAAGGCGGCGGGCAATATGCTCAAGTCGCTCCGCGCCGGTATCACCCTGGTGCGCGATCTTGGCGTTCACGACGCCAACCTTTTCACCAAGCAGGCCGTTGCGCAGGGTATCTTCCCGGGGCCGCGCCTGCTGGTCTCGGGTGAATCCATCATCCAGACCGGCGGTCACACCTACTGGGTCTGCCGGGAAGCGTCCGGGGCCGACGAAATGCGCCGCGCCGTGCGCGACCAGGTCAAGCGCGGCGCCGACCTGATCAAGATCATGGCCTGCCACGACACGCTGGAATTCACCGACGACGAGCTGCATGCCGTCATCGACGAGGCGCATCGCAACCGCCTGCCGATCACCGCGCATGCCACCTACAACGATTGCATCAAGCGGGTCGCGGAATTCGGCATCGACTGTATCGAGCATGGCGGGTCTATGACCGACGAGACGATCGGCATTCTGCTGGACCGCAAGTTGCCGATTGTCACCACCTTTTCGGCGCTGGTGATCCAGGCCAACGAAGAGATCGCACGCCGCTTCGGCATACCGGAATGGAAGATCGCCGAGCGCAAGCGCGCGGTCGCGGACAAGGCGCGCTTCGACGGGCTGGTACGCGCCGCGAAAGCCGGCGTTCCCATCGTCTTCGGCACCGATGCGGGCAGCCCCGCCGTCGAACATGACCGCATCGTCCCCGAACTGGGTTTCATGGTCGAGGTCGGCGTCTGCCCCGACAACATGGACGCCCTGCGCGCCATCACCGCCCGGGCCGCCGTGCTGAACGGTCTGGGGGAGGATCTTGGCACGCTGGAGGCCGGGAAACGCGCCGATCTGATCGTTGTCGACGGCCAGCCCGACCGGGATCTCGCGGCGCTGGAACGTGTCGGGATGACCTTTATCGACGGCAAGAGGATGTACTGATGACCGATCAATCGCTTTTGGCAAACCGTCTGGCGCCGCGTATCGTCGAAGAAGACGGCTCTTTTCGCACCAGAATGCTGGGCATCGCCGCCGACCTGAAGGACGTGATTGCGCTTGGCCGCGGCGACCCGGACTTTCACACACCACACCATGTCACCGAGGCCGCGAAGGCCGCGATCGATGACAACCAGCACCACTACACCGGGCCGACCGGCCTGCCGCAGCTCAGGCAGGCGATCGCCGACACCCTCGCGGCGGACTATGGCCTTGGCTATTCCGCCGACGAAATCGTGGTGACCGCGGGCGTGCAGGAATCCATCATGCTGTGCATGCTGGGTCTCGTGCGCGACGGCGACGAGGTGCTGATCACCAGCCCCCGCTTCACCACCTACGACACGGCCGTTCATCTGTGTGGCGGCGTCCCGGTGCCGGTGCCGACCCATGAAAAAGACGACTTTGCGCTGAACCCGGACGAGATCGAGGCCAGGATAACGGACCGGACGCGGATGTTCGTGCTGGTCTCGCCGAACAATCCGACCGGCGCGGTGACGCCGCCCGACGTGATCCGCAAGATTGCCGATCTCGCCGTGAAACATGACATCCTGATCGTGGCGGACGAGATCTATGCCAAGCTGATCTACCCCCCGCACGAGCATCTCTCGATTGCCACCCTGCCCGGCATGAAAGAGCGCACGATCACGCTGAACGGGTTTTCCAAGACCTATGCGATGACCGGTTGGCGCGTCGGCTACATGGCCGCCCCGGCGGATTTTGTCGCCAAGCTGACCGAGCCACGGCACACGCTTTCGATCAACACCTGCACCGTCAGCCAGTTCGCGGCGCTTGCGGCGCTGACCGGGCCGCAGGACGATATGCACAGCATGTACGAGGACTACTCGGCCCGGCGCGCCTATCTGATGCAGACTCTGGACGAGATGGGGCTGAGCTTCGGCGCGCCCGGCGGTGCGTTCTATGTCTACACGAACATTTCCTCGACCGGCATGAAGGGCAAGCCCTTCTGCGAGGCACTCCTGCGGGAAACCGGTGTGATGGTCTTTCCCGGCGACATGTTCGGAGAGCCGGACAGCGACTTCATCCGCATTTCCTATCTTCAGCCGCTCGACCTCATCCGCGAAGCCATGCGGCGCATCGCGGGCTTTATCGAAACCCGCAAGAAAGGTGCCGCATGACCTCCAGACACAAGCCCGACCCCGCCGAGAAATTCGTCGGCATCCAGGTCAGCCCGATCAGCTTCATCGACGAGGGCGTCGAGACGGTGCTCGACACGCTCAAGGAGCGCGTGGGCGTGAACGTGCTGATGCTCGGCACCGTATCATGGCTGGGCCTCAAGACCGGACGCTCGATCAGCCACAAGCTCGACGGCTGGCCGGACCACGGGACGCCTGAGCCCTTCACCATGCAGGGCGGGGCCTATTTCGACCCCGACCCGCGCTACTACCAGAACACCCTGATCAAGGATTTCCGCGCCAAGGACGAAGAGATGCGGGGAATCGACATTCTCGACCTCGTCATCCCGGAGGCGAAGAAGCGGGGAATGCTGGTCTATCCCGAACTGATGGAACCCTTCTTCAAATACGCCGGCCATGGGTCGGTCAATTCCATCGACATCCCGAACCTCGCTCAGGTGATGGAGGTCGATGTGTTCGGGCGCCGCAAGGACGAACCCTCGACATCGAACCCCGACTACCGGACCTGGATGCATTCGATGATCGAGGACCAGGTCCGGCGCTACGACATCGACGGGCTGATGTGGTGCAACGAACGCAACTCGCCTCTCGATCAGCTCATACAGGGTCAGGCGCCAGGTGACTTTTCCGAAGCGTCCCGCGCCGAAGCCCTGCGCCGGGGGGTCGATGTCGAGGCCTGCCGCCGCGGTCTTATCAAGATGTACGAGTTCATGCAGGCCGCCATCGCGGGCGAAGAGTTCGACGACGGTGCGTTCATCACCTTCCTGCGGGTCCTGATGGAAAACCCGGAAATCCTGATATGGGAACGCTTCTGGCTGGAGCGGAACAAGGATCTCGACCGCGAACTCTACGGGTTGGTGAAATGGTGCAAACCGTCGCTTCCCTTCGGGTTGAACGTCTGGAACCGTAACCACTTCAACCTGTTCCGCCGCGCCCAATGGCCATGGGCCGAGCAGACCATGTACGCGGACTGGGTCAAGCCGATCACCTACCAGCACCAGGCAGGCGAAATCTGGCACAAGGAGTTCGGCTTCTTCCATCAGACCATCCTGCGCGATTTCGACCCGGTCGCCGCTGCGGCGGTCCTGAGCAATATCCTGGGCCTGCGCGAAGCACCCCTAGACCGGGTGATCCAGGAGGGCATGGACCCAGACAGCTATGTCTTTGGCCAATGCGCGGATGCGCTGACCGGGGTGCATGGACGGGCGAAAGTCTACATGGGGCTTGGGATCGACGCACCGCGCGTGCGTGAGGATCAGGCGAAATGCACACCGGACATCGCCTACCGCTCTGTCATGGCTACCTATCGCGCGGGCGGGCACGGTGTCGTGCTGTCGCCGAACTACGCCTCGATGCATCTGACGAACCTTGACGGTGTGGCACAGGCGCTGACCGAGCTGGGGTTGAAATGACCCGGCTCGCCACGGTGATCAAGGGCGGAGAGGTGCTCTTGCCCGACGGGCTGCATCGCGTCGACCTGGGGTTGGCGAATGGCAAGGTGGCGGGGGTCTATGCCCCCGGCACCGCGCCGGACGCGGACGAGACCATCGACGCCACCGGGCAGGTCGCCCTGCCCGGTATTGTCGACATACATTTCCACGTACGCGCACCGGCCTATCCCGAGCGCGGCACCGTGCAGTCAGAGACCCGCGCCGCCGCCGCCGGCGGCGTGACCACCCTGTTCGAAATGCCGATCTCCAAGCCCTGCTGTTCGACCCCCGAGGAATTCGACCGGCGCCGCAAGCATTTCGCGGAAAACGCGGTTGTCGATTTCGCCCTCTACGCCGCGCCGGGCGATCTTGCGCCTGCCACCCGTGACCGGTTTCTCGAACAGGGGGCGGTCGCCTTCAAGATCTTCACCACCCCCGCCCCGCCGGGCCGGGGCGACGAATTCGACGGGCTGGCCTTCCCGCATGAGGACGACCAGTATCGCGCCCTGCGCCTTCTGGCCGGGACCGGGCGTCCTTTGGTGGTTCATGCCGAAAGCGCCGACCTCCTGGGACATTTCGAGGCACAGGCGCGCGCGGAGCTCGATCCGGGCAGCGGCTATACCCACAACCGGGCACGACCCGCGGTCTGCGAAAGTGTCGCGGTCGCGAAACTGCTGGCGATGAACATCACCGCCCAGGCCAGGCTGCACATCGCCCATGTCACCAGCGCCGAAACCGTGGCCGTGCTGCGCGCCTTTGCCGGTACGTCGGACTTCACGGCAGAGACCTGTCCGCAATACCTCTTCGCGACCGAAAAGGATGTGGACCGTGCGGGCGTCTATGCAAAGGTCAACCCGCCCATCCGCACGCAGGCCGACCAGGAGGCCCTGTGGCAGGCGATTTCGGACGGGATCATCGACTACGTGACCACCGATCACGCGCCCTTCGCCCAAGCCGAGAAGCAGGCCGCCGAGGGGGACTTCTTTGCCGCCCCGCCGGGCTCGCCCGGGATCGAGACGATCCTGCCCGCGATGCTGGATGCCGTCGCGGCGGGGCGGATGGATCTGAAACGGGCGCATGACCTGATTTGCGCCAATGGCGCGCGGCGCTACGGGCTGTTCCCCGCGAAGGGCAGCCTTCTTCCCGGCGCGGATGCGGATGTCGCGCTGGTGGACCTGAAGGGCACGACAGAGGTGACCCTCGGATCGCTCGTCAGCCACGCCCGCGACGTGGCCCACCTGTGGGAGGGGCGGCGCTTTCGGGGCAAGCTGCGGCGCACCCTTCTGGCGGGCCGCACGGTCTATGCCGACGGCACGGTCACAGGCAAACCGGGCGGCGGACAATTCGTCGTCCCGGGCTGAACAGGTCGCCGCGCGGGCCATATCCGGGCGGCGATACTCGACGAACTGCCAGATCCGCCCGACCGCCGGTCGGGCGGATCGGTGCGTGTCGGCACACATCATGGGAGACAGCGAGATGCCATCACCTGCCGAGGTCATGCAGCCTGCCGACACAGCATCCTGGTCGGACGGAATGCGCAACATTGCACGGGTCACGCGCCTGGCCTTGCGCCATCGCGGCGCGGTCGCGACGGCGGCGCTGGCGACCGCCCTCGCCGCGGCCATGCAGCTGGCGATCCCGGTCCTGCTGGGGCGGGCCGTCGACCAGACCCAGGGCCTGACCGGCGCGGGGAATGACGGCGCGGTCCGGGCCCTTGCGATCACTGCGGGTCTTGTGCTCGGGGCCTCGGTGCTGCGCGGGTTCTTTACCACCCTTCAGAATTACTTCAGCGAATATGTCGGGCACCAGACGGCCTATGCCCTGCGGCTGGCCTATTACGACCGCATCCAGAACCTCAGCTTCGAGTTCCACAATCGCATGCATTCGGGGGATCTGATCACCCTTGGGATGCTCGATCTGGAAGCGGTGCGGATGTTCTTCTCGACCGGGCTGATACGGCTGATCCTGCTGACGCTGCTTATCGGTCTTGGCGGCTACATGCTGTTATCCACGTCGCTGACACTGGGGCTTCTCGCGCTCAGCTTCGTGCCCTTCGTCGCCTGGCGGTCCTCGGTGACCCAGTTGCGCCTGCGGGGCACCTGGCTGGAGCTTCAGGACAGGCTGTCCGATCTCAGCCGGGTGATGGAGGAAAACCTCTCCTCGACGCGGGTCGTCCAGGCCTTCGGCGCCCAGCCCTACGAAATGGAAAAATACCATGCCGTATCCGCGCGTGCCCTGACCCTTGCACATGACCGGGTGGGCATCAGGGTCCGCAACACGTCGGCGATGACCTTTTCCTTCCTGATCGCGATGGGGCTGGTCCTCTGGGTCGGGGGCGGAATGGTCCGGTCCGGCGAGATCACGGTCGGCACGCTGACCTCCTTCCTGACCTTCATGACGATCCTCCAGATGCCGGTGCGCCAGCTGGGAATGTTGGTGAACTCATTCGCGCGCACGGCAACCTGCGGCGAACGGCTGTTTGCGCTTCTGGATCTCGAGCCGGCGATCTCCAGCCGCACCGGCGCCCCCGATCTGAAGGTCGAACAGGGACGCCTGGTGGTCGAGGACCTCACCTACAGCTACCCGGACGCGGAAAGAACCTCGCTGGATGGCATCTCTTTCGAGGCGCGACGCGGCGAGACCATCGGTCTGATCGGGCCGCCGGGCAGCGGCAAGAGCACGCTCGCGCATCTGATCGCGCGCTACCACGATCCGGATCGGGGGCGAATCCTGATCGACGGACAGGACATCCGCGACGTATCGCTTGGCTCGCTGCGCCGCGCGGTCGTGGTGACGCAGCAGGATTCCTTTCTCTTCACCACCTCCCTTGAGAACAACATTGCCTACGGCGACCCCTGGGCCACGCGCGAGGCGGTGCGGCGGGCCAGCGACCGTGCGGAACTCGACCAGTTCGTCGCCGGTCTGCCGGACGGCTATGAAACCGCGGTCGGTGAACGGGGCGTGTCGCTTTCCGGCGGGCAACGCCAACGCATGAACATCGCACGGAGCCTGCTGCTGGATCCCGAGATCCTGGTGTTCGACGATTCCACCGCCGCAATCGACGCGGGCACCGAAGCCCGCATTCGCAAGGCCGTGACCGCCACGGCGGGCGACAGGATCACCATCATCATTGCCCATCGCCTCAGCTCACTGATGCACGCGGACCGCATTCTCGTGATGGAGAACGGGCGCATCGTCGAAACAGGCACCCATGCCGCGCTGCTGGCGCTTGGCGGACGCTACGCGGCACTTCATGAATTGCAATTCGGTGCCGGGACGGCGCCAGGGACCGAGGCAGAGTGACCATGGCCGAAGAACTGGAAGTAGAACGCAATGACATCCGTGACGACGGTCGCCGCCCGCCCCGTGCCGTTGTCGGCTCCTTCCGCATCGAACGCGATCTGTTCGGCCGCGTCTTCGACCGCAGCACGGTTGCGCGGATCTGGGATTTCGTCCGACCCTACAGGCGTCAGGTCTGGGTGTCGGTCGCAGCCGTCCTCGCCTTCACCGGCACCCAGCTCGCCATTCCGCTGATTGCCCTTTATGCCATCGACACCGGGATGAGCGGCCAGCCCGGCACCGAAAACGCCCTGACCCATGCCATGATCGCCTTCCTCGTGGTGACGGCGATCAATTTCACCGCGAGCTACCTGCAGGAAAACACCGTCGGCCGCGTCGCGGAAAACGTCCTGTTCGACCTGCGCACGGCGATGTTCGGTCATCTCCAGCGCGTCTCGCTGTCATTCCTCGACAAGACCGAGGTCGGTCGGCTGATGTCCCGGTTGCAGGGCGACGTGAACGCGATGCAGGAGTTCCTGGAAACCTCCGTTCTGTCTGTGGGCGACCTCGCGCTTCTGGTGGGGATCGTGACGGCCATGCTCATGCTCGACTGGCAGCTTGGCCTGCTCACACTCAGCGTGCTGCCGGTGCTGTTCATCGTCCGCGTCGTCTGGCTGCCACGGGCGCGCGAGGCCTTTGTGGTCGCGCACGAGGCGAACTCGGCGACAAATGGCGCCCTTGCCGAGGCCATCCACGGCGTCAGGACGGTCCAGGCCAGCAACCGGCAGGCCGTCAACCTCACGCTTTATGACGACAAGGCCAGAAGCACGCTGAACGCCCATGCCCGCGCCTCGCGGATTGCACAGGTCATGGTTCCGATCGTCGACAGCCTGACCGGATTTGCCATGGCCGTTGTCATCGTGCTGGGCGGGACGCTGGTGCTGGAACGCCATATCGAAGTCGGTGTGCTCGTGGCCTTCCTGTTCTATGTTCAGCGGTTCTTCGACCCGATCCGCTCTCTGACCTTACAGTACTCTGTCATGCAACGCGCCATGGCCTCGGGCCAACGCCTGATCGAGGTGCTCGACGTCCCGCTGGCGATCACCGATACCGACGATGCGCGGGAACTGCCCGCGCCGCTGCGGGGTGACATCGAATTCCGGGAGGTGCATTTCGGCTACAACCCGGATCACCCGGTGCTCAAGGGGGTGAGCTTTCGTGTCCGGCCGGGCGAAACCGTCGCGCTGGTCGGCCCCACCGGGTCCGGCAAATCCAGCGCCATGGCACTGTTGAAACGGTTCTACGACGTTCAGGGCGGCGCGGTGGTGATCGACGGCATGGATGTGCGTGACATAACGCAGGAATCGCTCGGACGGGCGGTCGCCATGGTGCTGCAAGAGCCGGTGCTCTTCAGCGGTTCGGTCTACGAGAACATCCGCTACAACAAAAGCGATGCCACCCGCCAGGACATCGAGGCCGCCGCCCGCGCCGTGGGGGCGCATGGCTTCATCACGGCGATGACGGAAGGCTACGACACGATGCTTGGCGAACGCGGCGGCTCTCTCTCGCTGGGCCAGAGGCAGCTGATCAGCTTTGCCCGCGCGCTTGTCGCCGATGCACCCATTCTGGTGCTGGACGAGGCAACCGCCTCGATCGACAGCCAGACCGAGCGCCAGATCCAGTCGGCGCTTGCCACGCTGCTTGCAGGGCGGACCGGACTGGTCATCGCGCACCGGCTGGCCACCATCCGCAACGCCGACCGCATTGTCGTGCTGCGCGAGGGTCAGGTCCACGAGCAGGGCAACCACGATCAGCTGGTGGCGCGGGGCGGTCTTTACGCCCGGCTCTACCGGATGAACTCCGGCTCCTTCGATGATCTGGACGATCCCCACACGACCTCCGCATCCTAGACAGCGCCGGGCGCCATGCAAAAAGGCCGCGCGAACAGTTCGCGCGGCCTTCGCCTTTTCATTCCCTTTCAGCCCGCGTCAGCTGTTTTCCTTGAGCCTCGGGTCGAGGAAATCGCGCAACCAGTCGCCGATGATATTGAAGGCAAGCACCGTGAAGACAATTGCCATCCCCGGGAAGACGGCCAGCCACCACTTGTTGGACAGCAGGTGATCCCGGCTTTCGGACAGCATCGACCCCCAGGTCGGCACGTCCGGCGGCACCCCCAGCCCAAGGAAGGACAGGGCCGCTTCCGACAGGATCACGCTGGCGACGTTGAAGGAGGCGATGACCGTCAGCGGCGCGATGATGTTCGGCAGGATGGTACGGAACAGGATCGAGAGCGTGCCGTCACCCATTGCGCGCGCGGCCTCGACAAACTCCTTTTCCTTGAGGCTGAGCGTCTGGGCGCGCACGATCCGGGCATAGGTGATCCACTGCCCGATACCCAGCACGAGGATGATGTTTCCCAGTCCCGGCCCGAGCACGACCAGGAACATGATCGCAAGCAGGATGAAGGGAAAGGCCAGCTGGATATCCCCCAGACGCATGATGACGTCGTCGACCCAGCCCCCGAAGTAGCCCGAGACCAGGCCAAGCATCGTGCCCAGCGTCCCGCCGACCACGATGGCCGCGACCCCCACCAGCAGTGACACCCGCGCCCCGTAAAGCAGCCGCGACAACACGTCCCGGCCCAGATGGTCGGATCCCAGCCAGTATGTGCCGCCGCGCCCGGCCTCGGCGCCCGGCTCCATCAGGCGCATGATGATGTTCTGCCGGTTCGGATCAAAGGGGGCCAGCCATGATCCGAAGATCGCCACGAATGTCACCACGAAAAGGATCAGCATTCCCACCAACGCCCATCGGCTGTCCACGAGGCTGGCGAAGGCACGGCGCAGTTCCCGCTGCCGGTGTGACACCCGGCGTGCCGGTGCCATCTTCATCCGTACCGTTGGTTCGACATTTGCCATGTTCGCCCCCTTCAGAGCTTCACGCGCGGATCAAGGCGCGAGTAGATAAGATCGACGATCAGGTTCAGCAGGATGAAGATCACCGCAAGCAGGATCACAGACGCCTGGACCACGGGAATGTCCCGCTGGTTGATCGCGTTGAAAACGAGGCGCCCGATGCCGGGATAGGAGAATACCGTCTCGACCACGACCACGCCGCCCAGCAGGAAACCGAACTCCAACCCGATCATCGTGACCACCGGCAGCCAGGCATTGCGCAGAGCGTGATGCACGATCACCCGCCGCTCGGGGATGCCCTTGGAGCGGGCGGTGCGCACGTAGTCCTGCTGCAACACTTCGAGCATAGACGAGCGCACCAGCCGCGCGTTGCGCGCCAAAGTGTAGGAGCCCACGGCAACTGCCGGCATGACCATGTAGTAAAGGCTGCTCGGCAGGTTTCCGAAGGCGGTGGAAAAGTCGCCCTCCAACAGGGGCTTCAGGAATGGCACATGCCCCGAGATCGGGAACCAGCTGAGATACAGCCCCAGATACATGATCATCATGATCCCCATCCAGAAGTTGGGAATCGATTGCCCCAGCATGGCAAATGTCATGATGCCGCCATCAACCGGCTTGCCGCGCTTCAACGCCGAGTAGATGCCAAGCGGGATCGACAGGGCAATGGCCAGAACCAGCGAGAAGACGGTAAGCTCGATGGTCGCCGGCATGGCGGTCAGGACCACGTCCATCGCCGGCTGGCGATAGCTGAGCGATGTGCCGAAATCGCCATGAAGCACATCCCACAGGAAGCTGAGGTATTGCACATACAGCGGTTTATCGAACCCCAGCGCCTCGCGCGCCCTTTGGATTTCCTCGGCACTGGCGGCCTCGGACACAAAGAGGTAGGTCGGATCGCCTCCGATTTGAAGCGAAACGAAGCTGATCAGTGTCACACCGATGATCACAATCACGCTCTGCCAGAGCCGTCGTATCAGGAAAGTCGACATCCGTTCCGCCCCTCAGATGTTGTCACAAGCCAGGCCGACATTGTCGCGCCACGCTTGCGTTTTCCGTTCACCGTACAGGCGCTCATTTCTCTCTCCCACAGTCACCCCCCCGTTGTTCATTGCCGCCTATCCCCGCGCTCCGGGTTCCGTGCTTCTTGACAAGAGAACTTATCCTGCACCAAGGTAGCCACCATATTGTCGACAGTAGACCAATGAAATCACGCAGGACCGACCGGCGTCAAGAAGCCAAATCAAAATTGGCACGCTGAACAGAGGCGGCGGACCCTAGAGATGCGGAACAGGGGAGAGAAATGACAGCATTGCAGAGCCTGACAATGGCGCAAGCGGCTGGCGCGTTGCGGGAAACAGCGCGATGATGCCGGAACCCGCGGACATCAGCCAAGACGCCACCACCGCGCAGACACCGCTTTTGCGCGTGCGCGATCTCCAGACGACCTTCAGGCTGGGAAAGGCGCTGTCGGTTCAGGCCATTGACGGCGTCAGTTTTGATCTCAATCCCGGCGAAACCGTCGCGATCGTCGGCGAGTCCGGGTCCGGAAAGTCGGTGACGAGCCTGTCGATCATGGGGCTTCTGCCCAAGGGCGTGGGCCAGATCACCGCAGGCAGCATAGAGCTTGCCGGGCGCGACATCACCCAACTGCCAGAGCGCGGGATGCGGAAGATCCGAGGCAAGGAGATCGGCATGATCTTCCAGGAACCGATGACAAGCCTCAATCCCGTCCACACCGTCGGGGCGCAGATCGCGGAAACGGTGATGGCGCATGAAAACCTGTCGAGGGCCAAGGCACGGGCGCGCGCCATCGACATGCTCGACCTCGTCGGCATCCCTGAACCCAAGCGCCGGGTGGACAACTTCCCGCACGAGATGTCAGGCGGCATGCGGCAGCGCGCGATGATCGCCATGGCCCTGGCCTGCGAACCGCGTGTCCTGATCGCGGACGAGCCGACGACCGCGCTTGATGTGACCATTCAGGCGCAGATGCTGGACCTGATGATGGACCTCCAGGACCGGATGGGGATGGGGATCATCTTCATCACCCACGATCTTGGCGTGGTGGCCGAAGTCGCGGATCGCGTGGTCGTGATGTACTGCGGTCAGGTCATCGAGACCGGCGATGTGCACACCATCTTCGGGCGCCCCCGGATGCCCTATACCGCCGGGCTCATGAACTCGATCCCAAAGCTCGGCTCCTCGCTGAAAAATCAGAAACTGGAGGCGATCCCGGGAACCATCCCGCCGCTGACCAACACTCCGGCGGGCTGCCGTTTCCATCCGCGTTGCGGCTTTGCGACGGATCTCTGCCGGGAAACCGCCCCCCTTTTGGAATCGGAAGCCGGCCACCTGGTGCGCTGCCTGCGCTGGCGCGAACTGGAACTTGAAGGAACGACCGACGCATGACCGAACCGCTGGTACAGGTCCAGGACCTCAGGAAATTCTTCGACATTCGCGGCGGCGTGCTTCAGCGCGTCGTGGCTCAGGTAAAGGCGGTCGACGGCGTCAGCTTCGACATCGGGCGCGGCAAGGTTGTCGGCCTCGTCGGCGAAAGCGGGTCGGGCAAGACAACCGTCGGGCGCACCTTGTTGCGTCTTGAACAGGCCACCTCCGGTGTCGTCCGGATGGACGGCGTCGACATCATGGCGCTGCCGCCCTCCGAACTGCGCGCCTATCGCAAACGGATGCAGATCATCTTTCAGGACCCCTACGCAAGCCTCAACCCACGCGAGAAGGTCCGCGAGATCCTCACCCATCCTCTGAAACTGCACAGGATCGGCAGCGCCTCAGAGCGTGACGACCGCGCCGAGATGCTGATGGACAAGGTCGGCCTGACCGCAGACCACCTCGACCGGTTCCCGCACGAGTTTTCCGGTGGGCAGCGCCAGCGAATCGGCATCGCCCGGTCGCTGGCCGTCGAACCGGATTTCATCGTGGCAGACGAACCCGTTTCAGCGCTGGACGTGTCCATTCAGGCCCAGGTGATCAACCTGCTGCAAGACCTGACACAGGAGTTCCAACTCACCATGCTCTTTATCGCGCATGACCTCGCGGTGGTGGAGCATTTCTGCGACGAGGTGATTGTCATGTATCTTGGCAAGGTGGTCGAAAAGGCCCCGGCTGCCGATCTCTATGCCCGCCCGAACCACCCCTATACCGAGGCGCTGATGTCCGCGGTGCCCCGCCCGATACCGGGCCGCCGTCGCGAACGGACATTGCTCAAGGGGGATATCCCCTCTCCGATCAACCCGCCCTCGGGTTGCGTGTTCCGCACGCGCTGCCCCATGGCAACCAGCGAATGCGCCGACGTGGTCCCCCCCCTGAAGGAGATCGCCCCCGGCCATCTGAGTGCCTGCATCCACAGGGGCTGACCCGCGCCTCCCCGCGCCACCGGTCGGACGCGCTTGACACCCGCCGTCAAAGAACACTTGACACCAACAAGGGATACTGGCCATTGTCCACCTACGCATTGTCGACAACGTACAGAATGCAGAGCGATAGGCGACAAGGTGTCGCCATGGAGCCACACCGTATTCAATCCGCGAGTCGACGATCTTCCGGTGGCCGGAACTTTCGACACGGCCCTTGCTATAAGGGGATCAAGCACCGTAGGCGGCCTTCTGGCCGCGTACCGGTCGCTTGCAACGCCAATGCCACGTCTGGCTGGAGGGCCACGAAATGACAGAGACGACTCCCCTGAACGACGCCTCGACCGTGGGTGACATCGCCCCCATCGAAAACTCACCGTTGCGTGTGCTTGTCGCAAAACGCCTGCGGGACGCGATCGTGAATGGCCGCCTGAAGCCCGGCACCCCGCTTGTGGAAACGGCTCTGGCGCAGCAGATGAACGTATCGCGCGCGCCGATCCGCGAAGCCATTCAGATACTGGAAAACGACGGGCTGGTCGAAACCATCGCCTACAAGGGCAAGCGGGTGAAACCGCTGACGCCCCGCGAGGTTGAGGAAATCTACAGCCTGCGCGAAACCTTCGAGGTGATGGCCGCAAGGCGGATCATCGAGAAGAAAGCCCCTGTCACCAGCCTGCGGGATGCCTGCACATCCATGCAGAGAGCCGCCGATGCGGGCGACCGCGAGGCGCTGATCGCCGCGGACGAGGCATTTCACAGGTCGCTGATCAAGTCGTCGGACCACGATCTACTGCTTGCCACCTGGGGCAACCTCTACCTGCGCATCCACCAGATCATGTCCCTGCGACGCAGCGACAAGCGCGATCTGACCGAAATCGCCGCCAACCACCCCCCTATCGTCGACGCGCTGGAAGCCGGCGACGAAGAGCGCGCGGTCGAGTTGATCTCGATCCACACCCGAAATCTGGAAGACTTCAACCCGGAGCTGATTGCCGGCACCGGCTAGCATCCGGCCTGATGCGCAAAGGCAGACAGGCCGGTCAAACTCCCGACTAGAACAGAAATCAAAAGCCAAAGTCGGGCATCACATGACCAACAGGTGAAAGGATGACCACATGTCTGTCTTGAAACGTTTGCTTGCGACGGGAAGCGCAGGCCTTCTGGCGACCAGCGCCGCAATGGCGCAGACCAATGACGAAACCCTCGTCGTCGGCCTGAGCGCCGACATCACCACCATGGACCCCGCACAAATCTCCTCTCGGGACAATTCCAACGTCGCGCGCCACGTGTTCGGCACGCTGATGAGCATCAGCGCCGAGGGCGAAGAGATCCCGGACCTTGCGGAGTCGCGGGAAGTCACCGAGGACGGTCTTGGCTATATCTACACCCTGCGCGACGGGATGACCTGCCATGACGGCGAGGCCTTGACCGCCGAAGACGCGGCTTATTCCTTCAACCGCGCCGGGGACCCCGAAAACGGCTTTACCGGCAACACGCCGGGCTTCGTCTTCTCGTCGATCAAGTTCGACAGCGCCGAGGCGCTGGACGATCTGCGCGTCCAGATCAACCTCAAGGAAAAGAACCCCATTGCCTTCGGCCTGATCGCCGAGGTCATGATCCACTGCAAGGACAGCTACGAGGCGATGAGCCACGATCAGGCCGCCACGAGCCCGATCGGGTCGGGGGCCTACAGCCTCGCCGAATGGTCGCCCGGCGCCTATATCGAGCTCGAGCGCGTCGACCCCGACATGGCCTTTGAAACCCTTCGCTGGCGGATCATCCCCGAGGCCTCGACCCGTGCCGCGGAACTGATGGCCGGGAATGTCGACATCATCACCAACCTCGCCCCCGACCAGATGGACGCGATCAATGCCCGCGAAGGCGCCGAGGTTGTCGCAATCCAGGGCACCCGGCGCATGTATGTCGGCTTCAACCTGTCCGACGAGATGGCGAAACAGCCCGGCGGCGATGCAATCCAGGACCCGATGGTCCGGCGCGCGCTGCAATACGCGGTGGACGTTCCGACGATTTGCCGCCAACTGCTCAACTTCGAATGCGAGCGGATGACCGGCCTCGTGAACCCGCCCAACGACAACAAGAGCCTCTCGCCCTATCCCTATGATCCCGACAAGGCAGAGGCCATGCTGGACGAGGCCGGCTGGCCCCGCGGCGAGGATGGCACGCGCTTCAAGATCCGCTTTCAGGCCGGACCGGGCCGCTACCTGAACGACGCCAGCGTTGTCCAGGTTATCGCTCAGTACCTTGGCGATGTGGGGCTGGACATCGAGCTTGACCTGATGGAATGGTCCTCGGTCTACATCCCGCTTATCCGCGAACGCAATGCCGGTCCGCTCTACTTCATTGGTTCGGGTGGCGCCCTGTGGAGCCCGCTCTACGATATGGCCGACCTGTCGTCGGTGGACGCCGGCACCAACTACACCCAGTGGGACGACCCCCGTTGGTTCGACCGCTGGACCGATGTCAACGCCGCCGAAACCGAGGATGAGCAGCGCACCGTGATCGACGAGATGCTTCAGGTGTTCTACGACGATGGTCCCTGGCTGCACCTCTACTTCCAGCCGGATTTCTACGGCGTGAGCGACCGCCTCGACTGGAGCCCGCGCCCGGACGAGAAAGTCTATCTTTTCAATGCCAAGCTGAACTGACCCGCCGACAGCAACGCCGGGGCGGATTGCCCCGGGGTTGCCTCTTTCCGGCCCCCTCCGGCAATGCCCTTCACGACGGGCCACTCCGCTCGGCGGGCCTGCTGTCCTGCACATAGGTCGTCAGGTTCTGACCCGCCGACGCGTTTCCGGAGACCTGTGCAAAGGCCGCCATGCTGACAGTCGCGTCCGGGGCAGGTCACCGTGAACGCTGCCCCGGGCCGGCTGGTCCCGTCAGACCATTCGCAAGAGCGCGTCGACGGCGATGGTCCGATCCTCGAAGACCATCAGCGGATTCACGTCGAGCTCGATCAGGCTGTCGGCATGCGCCTCGGCAAACTGCGCAACCGCCATGATCGCGTCGATCAGCGCCTCGCGGTCGGCAGCCGCCTGACCGCGGTAACCATCGAGTAGTTTCGAGACCTTCAAAGCGGATATCGCCTCGGCCACGTCGCGACGGCTGACCGGAAACAGAAGCGATTGCGCATCCTGCAAGAGTTCAACCAGAATGCCCCCCGCCCCGATCACGAGCACCAGCCCGAACTGGGGGTCCCGGGTGATCCCGACGATGAGCTCGGCCAGAGGCTTCGGCTGCATGCACTCCACAAGGAAGCGATCGGACAGCCCCGCCATGGCGTCGGCTGCCGAGGTCAGCGCTTCCGCATCTTCCAGGCCGAGGGCAACACCGCCAAGGTCGGACTTGTGGGTCATGTGACTGCCCGCCGCCTTCAGCACCACCGGATAGCCAATGTCCTCGGCGGCCGAAACCACATCGCCGCGCCCGACCAGGCGCCCCTCTGGCACGGGCAATCCGAAAGTGGCCAGCAATCGCTTGCTGGCAGCTTCATCGACGACCTTCGCGGCGTCACCGGCCAGCACCGGCACCGATTGCATCGGTTCGGCGCCACGCCCTGCGGCGGCCTGGCGCTGCAAACGGCCGATGGTGGCCGCCGCATCAAGCGCCGCGAGCGCCTCGTCGAACCCGAACATCGGGATCAGGCCCAGATCGACTGCCAGGCGGCTAACCTCCGGTGGCATGTTCTCGGGCAGTGACGAAGCCAGCAGCGAGACACCGGGCGCGGCTTTGTGTGCCTCGGCAAAAGCCATAATGGCCGCGGTCCAGTTTTCGGTCGCGCAGCGGTCCGAGCGCGGGAAGTCAAGCAGCATCAGGCGGGCGTCATAGCCTGAACGCAGGACTTCCGTGAAGGTCCTCGCCTGTGCCTCGCGCTTGCCCCAGTCAAACGTGTGATAGTCGAAGGGGTTCGAGACATGCACGAGCTCATGCGTGGTGGCCGAGATGCGCGCGTGATCCTCCGGCGAGAACTCGGCGAAGTCCAGGTCACGGGATTCGGCCAGATCTGCGATCATCGACGCCTCGCCCCCGGACACGCTCATCGAGACGATGCGATTTCCCGCCAGCGGCCCCGACTTCGACAGCAGCTTCAGAGTTTCAACGAAGACCGGAAGCGTGTCGACCCGCGCGATGCCATATCTTGCGAAAAGCGCATCGTAGAGCGAGTCGTCACCGGCAAGCGTCGAGGTGTGGCTTACCGCGATCTTCGCGCCCGCTTCCGACCGTCCGGTCTTCAGCGCCACGATGGGCACACCTTTGGCAAGCGCGCGACTGGCCGCGGCAGCAAAGCGCGGCACATCCGGCAAGCCTTCGATTAGCAGACCGATGGCGCTCACCCGTTCATCATTCAGCATGGAATCGATAAACTCGGCGACCCCGGACTGCGCCTGATTGCCAAGCGAAACCAGATACGAAAGCGGCATGTGCCGCTTCTGCATCGTCATGTTCAATCCGATTGCGCCGCTTTGACTGAGAACCGCCACGCCGCTCTCGGACGGATCGGCCCCATGCTCGTCGGGCCAGAGCGCGACGCCATCCATGAAGTTCACGAAACCCAGGCAATTCGGGCCCTGGATCGGCATGTCACCGGCAGCCGCGACAAGCGCGTCCTGGCGCGCCTTGCCCTCGGCGCCCACCTCTGCATAGCCCGAGGCGAAACACACCGCACCGCCGACGCCCATGGCATTCAGCTTGCGCACGATGTCGATCGTTGCCGTGTGATTCACGCCAATGAACACGGCGTCGGGCACCCCGGGCAGATCGTCGAGACTGTCGAAGCATGGCACACCGGCCATCTCCGCACTGGAGGTGCTGATGGGCCAGATCTCTCCGGAATAGCCCATCAACTTGCATTGGCGGACAACCTGCCCGCACCACCGGCCACCAATGACGGCGATCTGCCGCGGCCGTAGAAACCGATCGAGACGGGAGGTGTCAGCCATCTTCGTCACCGTGCTTCAAGCGGGCGCAGCAAGGCGCGGGAAATGATGTGTCGCTGAATTTCGCTGGTGCCGTCGTAGATACGCTCGACACGCGAATCCCGCCACATGCGCTCGAGCGGCAGATCGGTCATCAGACCCATGCCGCCGAAGATCTGCAGGGCTTCGTCAGTGACAAAGCCGACCATCTCGCTGGCATAGACCTTGGCCATGGCGAAGTCTTCGTCGCGCGCGATGCCCTGATCCTGTTTCCAGGCCGTGCGAAGCGTCAGCAGTTCGGCGGTTTCGATGCGGGTCTGCATGTCAGCCAGCTTGAAGCCGATACCCTGGAACTTGCCGATCGTCTGGCCGAACTGCTTGCGCGTCGCGGCATAGTCGAGGGCCAGCTCCATCGCGCGCTGCGCACGGCCAACGCTGGTTGTCGCGAGCCGCAGGCGCTCTGGGCCCAGCCAGTCACCGGCAACATCAAAACCCTTGTCCAACTCGCCCAGGATCTGCGACTTGTGCACGCGGCACTCGTCGAATTCGAGAATGCAGTTGTGATAGCCCCGGTGCGACACCGAATCGTAACCCTTGAGGATTTCGAAACCCGGCGTGCCGCGGTCGATCAGGAAGCAGGTAATGCGCTTCTTCTTCCCGCGCGCGGTGTCGTCTTCACCGGTTGCGGCGAACACGACAGCAAAATCGGCAATATCGGCATGGCTGATGAAGTGCTTCCGCCCGTTCAGAATGAAATCGTCGCCATCGGCTTTCGCCGTCGTTTTCATCGAACGGACATCCGAACCCGCTTCGGGCTCGGTCAGGCCAAAGCAGTCGATTTTCTCACCGGATATGGTCGGCAGAAGATAGGTCTCGCGCTGCTCGCCCACGCACGCCTGCAGGATGTTGCTGGGGCGGTGGACGACGGATTGCAGACCCAGGTTGGCCCGCCCCAGTTCACGCTCCAGCAAGGCCAGCGTGACCGCATCGAGCCCGGCGCCGCCGACTTCGGCGGGCATGTTCGGAGCGTAGAACCCCATCTCGAGAGCACGCTTCTTGATCTGTGCGCGCACCTCGGGCGAAATCTGATCGGTTCGCTCGACTTGTTCCTCGTGCGGGTAGAGCTCCTCCTCGACGAACGTGCGCGCGCTTTTGACAAGCATTTCCTGTTCTTGGGTCAGGGCGAAATCCACGGCTCACTCCTAAAGTTTGTCTGTCCCATCCACCGAAATCCGGCTGGATGGCCTGTTCCTCAACTCACGGCGGCCACCTGCGGAGGGCCCGTGACAGCCTGAATTATACCGTTCAGTATAAAAAGAACTACTTCAAGATTTTTTAGTCTCCTGCGGGCAATTTTTAATCGAAACAGGCGCCCTAGCCCTTTGCCATGGGGGTCACAGCCGGAAGTTCTGCGGCGTTCAAGATGGCTTCGCGTCCGCCCAGAGCTTCAATGAGCGCATGTTGGTCCTCGAATGCCTGCGCACTCGCCAGGTCAGGGTCCACGTGTCGGCGCATCTCCTCGGCGCAAGCCGCAACGATGTGCTGATGCTGCCCGCCGGGCACGAGGTCATGAATCTCGGTTGGGTCGGCTGCAAGATCGAAGAGCTGCGGCGCAAGACCCGCGTGATGCACGTATTTCCAGGATTTCCAGCGCAGCATTGTCGTCCCGGTGATCGAGCCGTAATCGTGATACCCCGAGATGACGCTGCGGTCGTCCGGCGCAACCAAGCCCGCCGCATCCTGCAGCGCCCGACCGGTTCGCGTCTCGTCCAGCGCAAGGCCCGCCGCACGCAGCGCCGTTGCATGGATATCCAGATGCGAACAGGTCGCTTCGGAGACAATCCCGGACGGAAACCCCGGACCGGCGGCAATCAGCGGCACGCGCACCGATCCTTCGTACATGTAGGATTTTGTCCAAAGCCCGAGATCACCCAGCATCTCGCCGTGGTCCGAGGTAAACAGAACGATGGTGTCGTCCAGCCTCCCGGCGGCTTCGAGACTGTCCAGCACCCGACCGACACATTCATCAAGAAAGCTGGTGAGGGCCATGTAGTAGGTCCGAAGCTCGCGCACATGCGCCTCGTCCCGAAAGAACCGGGCGTAATGCAGATTCCCCTCCAGACCGGCAGTCGCCGGGTGGGCCTGCACGCTCGGGTGCTTGTCGGGCGGCGCAACATAGGTATCCGGCAGGGGCACCCGGTCGGGCGGATAGGCGTCTCGAAAACGTTCCGGCACGATCAGCGGGTGATGTGGCGTGACGAAGGACACAAACATCGACCAGGGGCCTTCATCGCCATGCGCGGCCAGCCATTCCCCGGCGCGTCGCGCCACGGCCTCGTCATGCCTTGTGTAGTCGGAATCGCCCCAGCCGACGCTGTCGACGAAATCCTCGATTCCGTCCATCTTCTTGGCGTCGGGGCGCAGCATCACGAACGGATAGCCTTTGCCGTCGATCACGTGGGTCGGCATGATCTCTTCAACGAAACCGTTGTCATCATCTTGCGAGCGATAGTGCAGCTTGCCGACCGACACGGTCCGATAACCGGCATCGCGCAGGGCATGGTGCCAGCTGTCGGGAATCCCGGTGTAGGGCTGGGCGCTGCTCCAACACCGGGTCCGGTGCACGTCGAAACCCGTCGCTATCGATGCACGGGAAGACACGCAGATGGGCGAGGCGCAATAGCAGGTGCTGAACCGCGTTCCGCGCGCAGCGAGACGGTCAAGGTTCGGTGTGTCCACATGCGCGCTTGCGGCGCCCAATGCGTCCCAGCGTTGCTGGTCGGAACAGATGACGATGAAGTTCGGCTGGCTCATGACAGGATCCTCCTGCGATCTATACTTAAGACCTTATAAAAAAACTTTACAGTACAAAATAGTTTCATAAGGTGCCAAAACGGTCGGGCAGACAAGAGTGTCGGCCGAACCAGACGGAGGAGCCCCAGATGCCGTTCTCAAAGAAAATCACCCGCGAACCCGCGCCGGCGAACCCGAACCGCCGCTCGGTCCTGAAAGGGGGCGCGGCCCTTGGAATGGCCACGGCCGCCGGGCTGTGGATGCCCGCCGCCGCTGCCGCTGCCGCCGAACCCAGGCGCGGCGGGCATGCGATCTTTGCAATCGGCAAGGCGAGCACCAGCGACAACCTCGATCCGCGGATCGTTCATGCCGATTTCATGACGATCACGCGCGTCACCCTGCATGACACGCTGTTCGAGATCACCTCGACGGGCGACATCATCCCCAGCATCGCCGAAAGCGCCGAAGCGAATGACGACGCCACTGTGTGGCGGGTTGCAATCAAGCCCGGCGTGACGTTCCACAACGGACAGGCCGTGACGGTCGAGGACGTGGTGAACTCGATCAACCTGCACATCGCCGAAGGCTCGGTTTCGCACCTCAAAACGGTGATGAGCCATCTCGACCGCATTGAGGCCGACGGCAACACCGTGATCTTCCACCTGACCGAAGGCGATGCCGATTGGACGGCGAACCTTGCGGAATACGCGCTGTCGATCCTGCCCACCAAGGACGGTGCGTCGGATTGGCAATCGGGCATCGGCTGCGGCCCCTACCGCCTTGTCCAGCTGGAACCCGGCGTGCGCGTGCGGGTCGAGAAGTTCGAGAACGACCACCGCTCTGACCGCGGCTGGTTCGACAGCGTCGAGATGGTGGCCGTGAACGATGCCTCGGCGCGCGTGAACTCGATCATGTCGGGAGAGGCGCATGCCATTTCCGAGGTGTCGCCGATCGTTGCGAACCGTCTGGCCCGCGCACCGGGTGTCAACGTCCTGTCGCGCACCAGCCCCGGCTACTGCGCTTTCGACGCACAGATGACCATGTCGCCGATGGACGACCGGAACGTGCGCCTGGCGCTGAAGTACGCGATCGATCGCGAGGAGTTCGTCGAGAAGATCCTTGCGGGGCATGGCACGGTGGCGAACGACCAGCCGATCGGCCCGACGTACCGCTACCACGCGGATATCGAACAGCACTCCTACGATCCGGACCGCGCCCGGTTCCACCTGAAAGAAGCCGGGCTTGACGGTCTGAATATCAAGCTGTCGACCAGTGAGGCCGCTTTCGCAGGCGCCGTCGACGCCGCGCAGCTCTACAGCGAATCGTCCCGTGCCGCCGGAATCAACATGTCTGTCGGCCGCGAACCGGCTGACGGGTTCTGGACCAATGTATGGGGCAAGGTGCCGTTCTGCGCGAGCTTCTGGACCGGTCGCCCGACCGAAGCGCTGATCATCTCCCTGGCCTACGGCAGCGATGCCAGCTGGAACCTGTCGGGCTTCGCAAGCGCCACGCTGGACAGGCTCGTTGCGCAGGCCCGGGCAGAGCAGGACGAAGCGAAGCGGGCCGAGCTGTTTGCCGAGGCGCAACGCCTTCTCAACAAGGACGGCCCCTCCGTCATGCCCGCCTTCTACAACGTGGTCGATGCGGTGTCCGACCAGATCGGCGTCACCGAAACCGATGTCTCGACCGCGCCGCTCGACAGCCGCTATGCGGTGAGCCGCTGGTGGTTCAAGTAAATCAGGCGGATCGGGGTCTTCCGCATAGACCCCGGTCGCCAAAGCCAGATCTTTTGCACAATCCCATCAAAAAGATTGACTGTGGAGTATTATTTTTGATCTAATGGGTTTGCGGAAGCAGAATCAAAAGGTGGGCTCAATGCCATTTCTCTCCGAGAACAGGGTCGTCATCACCGCCGGAGCATCTGGCATCGGTCGGGCAATGGCCGAAGGGCTGGCGCGCGAAGGCGCGAAGGTCTGGGTGACAGACGTGGACGAGGCCGCGTTGGAAAGCTGCCCCGCCGCGTGGCGCAAAAGCCGCGTCGATGCCTCCGACGCGCCCGCGATGGAGGCGTTGTTCGCCGAGATTCTGGATGTATGGGGCGGGCTTGATACGCTTTGCGCCAACGCCGGGATTTCCGGTCCCACCGCTGCCATTCAGGACGTGTCCCTCGACGACTGGCAGAAATGCCTGGCCGTGAACCTCGACGGGGCATTCCTGGCAGCGAAACATGCGGCGCCGATGATGATCCGTCAGAACAGCGGCAGCATCATCGTCACCTCGTCGACCGCCGGAATCGGCGCCCTTCCCCGCCGCGCACCCTATGTGACGGCCAAGTGGGGCATGATCGGGCTGGCGAAAACCCTGTCTATGGAGCTCGGCCCGCATGGCATCCGCGCCAACGCGATCTGCCCGGGCTCGGTGGACGGTCCGCGTATGGACGGGGTCATCCAACGTGAAGCCGCCGCGACCGGGCAAAGCGAACAGGCTGTCCGTGACAGCTACACCGGCTGTTCGGCAATGCGCAGCTTCGTCGCCCCGGAGGACATCGCGAACATCGCCGTTTTCCTCGCCTCCGACAGATCCCGCTTCGTTTCCGGGCAGGTCATCTCTGTCGACGGGTTCACGATCAAACTTGACGCATGACGAACGATTTCAACAACACCGCCCATCGCGCGACCTTCTGACCGGGAAGCAAGAAACGCCACTCTGCTGAGCACCACCCTCCGGTCGACCGGTGGATCAGTCATCCATTTCGGGTCCGGCCTCTGCACCGGCGCGTCGCCGGCCGATCACCCGACGTCCATACCCCATAGGCGTGCCACACGGCTGGGGGCAAAAGAATGCGAGCACGAAAATGCCAACGATATACACGATGATTGGACAACGCCTCCTGTTTGGAGTTGTCGCACTGTTTGTGATCTCGGTCTGTGTGTTTGGCGCAACCGAGCTGCTTCCGGGCGACCTCGCGCAAAGCATGTTGGGGCAATATGCAACCGAAGAGGCCCTGACCGCCCTGCGCGCCGAACTGGGCCTGGATCAGCCGGCAATCCTGCGCTATTGGCGCTGGCTTACGGGCGCACTTCAGGGCGATTTCGGCGTCTCCATGGCAAACGGCCGACCGATCACCGACCTGATCGCCCTGCGTCTGCCCAACACCCTTTTCCTGGCGCTCTACGCCGCCTTCATCGCGGTTCCGCTGGCTCTGCTTCTGGGGGTCACTTCGGCGCTCTATCGCAATTCGGTGTTCGATCGGGCGGCGAACTCGGCCGCCCTGACCGCGATCTCGTTTCCCGAATTCTTCATTGCCTACGCGCTGATCTACCTGCTCGCGCAGACCGGTTACTTCCCATCGATGGCACGTGTCGAACCCTCGATGGAACTCGGCGAAAAGCTTTACCGCACCTTCCTGCCCGCCATCGCGCTCACCCTTGTCATCACCGCGCACATGATGCGGATGACGCGCGCGGCGATCATCAACCTTCTGGCCTCTCCCTATATCGAGATGGCGCGCCTCAAAGGCCTGTCGCCGACCCGCATCATCGTAAAGCACGCCCTGCCCAATGCGCTGGCGCCGATCATCACGGTTGTCGCGCTGAACCTCGCCTACCTGATCACCGGCGTCGTGGTTGTCGAGGCGGTCTTCGTCTACCCGGGCCTCGGCCAGCTGATGGTCGACAGCGTCTCCAAGCGTGACTTCCCCGTCGTTCAGGCCATCGCGTTGCTGTTTGCCGCCGCATACATCCTGCTGAACCTCTGTGCGGATGTGCTGTCCACCCTCTCCAATCCGCGCCTGCGGCATCGCCTTTGAAGGAGCGGTTTCGTGCAACTTCTAATGAACCTTCTCATAGTAACGGCCATCATCTCCGTCGCCTTCGCGCTCTCATGGGGCGGTCGGGAAATCGTTGCCCGCGTCACCCGAGGCGAGTTCTCACGGATCGTGAAAGACATCCCGCTGACCGCCGCATTCGGGATCATGGTGATCATGGTCTATTTCGTGGTGGCGCTGGCCGCCCCGCTGCTCGCGCCCTATGGCGAGACATCCGTCGTCGGCCCCCAGTTCCTGCCCTGGAACGCCGAGCACCTGCTGGGCACCGACAGTCTGGGCCGCGACACCCTCAGCCGCCTTGTCTACGGCGCGCGCAACACTGTCGGGCTGGCACTTGCAACCACGCTTCTGGCGTTCCTGATCGGAACGATCCTGGGGCTGATCTCGGCCACAGCCGGATATACGCTCGACAGGCTGCTGTCGCTGGTCGTCGATATCGTGATGGCGATCCCGGCGCTGATCCTCTCCCTGGTGCTCCTGAGCATCTTCGGGACCTCGGTCCCCATGCTGATCCTCATCATTGCCGTCGTGGATTCCACCCGGGTCTATCGCCTCACCCGCTCCGTCGCGATGAATGTCGTCGTCATGGATTATATCGAGGCCGCGAAGCTGCGCGGCGAGGGCATGGGCAGGCTGATCTTTCGCGAGATACTGCCCAACATCACCGCTCCGCTGGTGGCTGAATTTGGACTGCGCTTCTGCTTCGTGTTTCTCACGATCTCGGCGCTGTCATTCCTGGGCCTCGGCGTTCAGCCTCCGACCGCCGACTGGGGGTCGATGGTACGGGAATTCGCATCGCTCATCGCCTTCGGCGACGTGACGCCGCTGCTGCCTGCAGGTGCGATTGCTCTGCTCACAGTCGCCGTGAACTTCGTCGTGGATTGGATGCTGCACCGTTCCAGCGGCCTGAAGGATTAAAGTCATGACCGATACCGAAGCCGAAAACGACATCCTGCTCGAAATGAAGGACATCCGGATCGAGGGCCGTGCCAAAGGCATCTGGAACCCGATCATCAAAGGCATTGACCTGACGCTGCATCGCGGCGAGGTCCTTGGTCTGATCGGCGAAAGCGGGGCCGGAAAATCCACTCTCGGACTGGCCGCTATGGGCTACACTCGGGACGGGTGCCGGATTTCCGGCGGCTCTGTCACCTTTGTTGGACAAGAGCTGCGGGGCGCCAGCGAGCGCAGGCTGCGCCGCCTGCGCGGCAGCCGGATTGCCTATGTGGCGCAATCGGCGGCCGCCAGTTTCAACCCGGCGCATCGCCTGATCGATCAATATGTCGAAACCCCCGTGCAGCACGGCGTGCTCGATCGCAAGGTCGCCGAGGCCGATGCCATCGAGCTTTATCGCCAGATGCGCCTGCCGAACCCCGAAGACATTGGGTTTCGCTATCCGCATCAGGTGTCCGGCGGCCAACTGCAGCGTGCAATGACTGCTATGGCAATGGCCTGTCGACCCGATCTCATCATCTTCGACGAACCGACGACGGCCCTGGATGTAACAACCCAGATCGAGGTGCTGGCCGCAATCCGCGACATCGTAAAAACCTACAACACCGCCGCCATCTACGTGACCCACGACCTTGCCGTGGTCGCGCAGATGGCCGACCGGATCAAGGTTCTGAAGAACGGCGAAGAGGTCGAGGAAGCCGATACGCGGACCATGATGTCCGATCCGAAGGCCGAATACACCAAGTCGCTCTGGGCGGTGCGCAGCTTTGCCCGCGCAAAGACCCCCGAGCCGGATCCCAAGGCACAGCCCGTGCTGTCGGTGCAATCGGTGCGCGCCGGGTATGGCGCGGTCGACGTGCTGGAGGACGTGAGTTTCGACATTCACGAAGGCCAGACCGTCGCCATCGTGGGCGAAAGCGGCAGCGGCAAGTCGACCACCGCCCGCGTGATCACCGGCCTGCTGCCGGTGCGTTCGGGCCGGATCCTGTTCCGCGGCGAGGAACTGGCGCACAGCTACAAGAAACGCTCTCGCGGCGCGCTACGCCAGACCCAGATGATCTACCAGATGGCGGATACCGCGCTGAACCCGAAGCTCAGCCTGCGCGAACTGATAGGGCGACCCGCGCAGCTTTACCTGGGCCTGAGCGGCAAGGCGCTGGAAGAACGGGTCCGCAGCCTTCTCGACGTCATCGAGCTTGACCCGAACCAATACATAGACCGGCGCCCCTCGGAGCTTTCCGGAGGCCAGAAGCAACGTGTCGGCATTGCCCGCGCGCTCGCGGCCGAACCCAGCTTCATCATCTGCGACGAGGTCACCTCGGCGCTGGACCAGGTGGTCGCCGAAGGCGTACTGCGCCTGCTGGACCAACTCAAAACCGAATTCAACCTCGCCTACATGTTCATCACCCATGATCTCGCGACCGTGCGCGCGATCGCCGACGACGTGGTTGTCATGCAATCGGGCAAGGTCGTCGAACAGGGCCGGACCGAGGACATGTTCACTCCGCCGCACGACCCCTACACCGAGCTGCTTCTCTCATCGGTTCCCGAAATGGACCCGGAGTGGCTGACACGGCTTCTGGAGGCGCGACACTCCAAGGCATCAACCTGAATTGCATGGGCACGCAAGAAACCAAGTCAATGTTTGAGCAGATTGTCATTATCGGCGCCGGGCAGGCAGGCTATTCCGTTGCGGCGAAGCTTCGAGAACTGGGATTTAACAAAAGAATCATCATGATAGGAGAGGAGGACGCTCTCCCTTATCAACGCCCCCCGCTGTCCAAGGCGTATCTGACAGGGACGATGGAGCGTGAGCGCTTGTTTTTCCGTCCTGCTCAATTCTATGCAGACGAGAACATTGAAATGCGGCTTGGGCAGCGTGTCGAAACGATCGACCGCGCGGCCAGGACAATCCGCCTCGGCCCCGAAACGCTCTCATATGATGCGCTGGTCCTCGCGACCGGTGCGCGGCCCCGGCGTCTGCCGCAGCGGCTCTTGGGCGAAAAGGTTCACGTCCTGCGCGCCCTGAGCGATGTCGACCGGCTACGCCCCCAGATTCGTCCGGGCCGCAGGGCGCTGATCGTTGGCGGGGGCTACATCGGTCTCGAACTGGCTGCCGTTGCCGCAAAGGCCAAGGTGTATGTCACACTGGTCGAAGCGTCCGATCGTATTCTGCAGCGGGTCGCGGCCCGCGAAACCTCAGACTATTTCCGTGAGCTGCACAACGCCAACGGAGTCCGCATTCTCGAAGGCACGGACTTGCAGGCCCTCGCCGAAACACCTCGGGGGTTCACGGCCACCCTGTCCAACGACGAGAGCATTCCGGTCGATTTCGTCGTTGCGGGGATCGGTGTCGAGCCCAACGATATGTTGGCACGGAAGTCCGGGATCGCCTGTAACGGCGGCATTCTGGTCAACGCGCATGGGCAGACCGACGACCCCGCCATATGGGCGGTTGGTGATTGCGCCAATCTGCCCCTTGGCGACCGTCGCCTGAGGATCGAAAGCGTTCAGAACGCGATCGATCACGGCGCTGCGGTGGCGGCCAACCTCCTCGGCGCGGCCAAGCCCTATGTTCCCGAAACATGGTTCTGGTCCGATCAGTACGACACCAAACTACAGATCGCCGGGCTCAACATTGGACATGACCGCGTCGTGGTCCGTACCGCACCGGGCGGCAAGGGCCGTTCACATTGGTATTTCAAGGGCAATACACTGCTGTCCGTCGACGCAATCAATGAACCGCGCAGCTACATGATCGGGAAACGGCTGATCCAGGCTGGGCAATCGCCCCGCCCTGCAGACATCGAGAACCTGGAGATCGATCTCAAACGCGTGATGGAAACACTCACCTGAGGCGGGTGTTCCGCGACAGGGTCCCGAAGAAGTCGGACCTCGGCGCCGCTCCCGGACCAAGGCTCACCCGCTGCGGATCACTGGCGACAACAGGCATGCGCCGTATCGACCCGGCGCATTCTGCTCGGGTCGAGGCGCCAATCCGAATGCCTCGGCAGCAACCGGGCCGAAAAGACCGCAGACCGGGCGACGGGCTTTGCCTTCGGATCCAACGCCGCCCCGCTCCACGGCAATAGCTCGGCGAGGTGGGGGATCTTGTGGTTGCCGATGCGGGCCAAGATGCCACCTTGGCAAGCGGCTTCAATCGGGCGGTTGCACTGGAATGGAACGCCGCATCCGCGAAGACGGCATGGCGGCCCATGGCGCCCGCCCAACCTCATGGAATTAAACCATGAATCCTCAGGCGCCCTGCGTTCTGCAACACCGCCGTCATGCGCTCCGGAAAGTAGATACTTGATAGTTTTTTAATTGACCATCATGTATAAATCGGCATGTTGAGCCGATGACCGGCAGGTTGCGCAGCTCGAAACAGGGGGAGGCCTATGAAGCAGCAGAAAACGCACTGGCATGATCGCGTGGCGGCGCAGCGCATTCCGACCGTGGCCTTCGTGGCAGGCCGACGGGCAACGCTGCAATCCGAAGATATCTACGAGATCTTCAACCCGGCGACGGGTAAGCCATTGGGCGCGGTCCCAATTCTCGGAGAGCAGGACGTGAACTCCGCTGTATCGGCGGCGCGGGCTGCGTTCGACAGCGGTGTCTGGTCGCAAAGCGCGCCGGCCGAGCGCAAGGCCGTTCTTCTTCGGCTGGCGGCTTTGCTAGAGGACCATGCCGAAGAACTGGCCCTGCTTGAAAGCCTCAATACCGGCAAGCCGATCTCCGATGCCCTGGCGGTCGATATTCCTTCTGCCGTGTCCGCGATCGCCTGGTACGGCGAGGCTGTCGACAAGATCTACGATGATGTCGCGCCCACCGCGAATGATGTCATGGCCTTCATCACCCGCGAGCCGATTGGCGTGGTCGCGGCAGTCGTGCCGTGGAACTTCCCTTTGCTCATGGCGTGCTGGAAAGTCGCGCCGGCGCTTGCCGCCGGCAACTCGGTCCTGCTCAAACCTGCAGAGCTTACGCCGCTAACGGCCATTCGCCTGGCCGAACTGGCGCAGGAGGCAGGCATCCCCGACGGCGTGTTCAACGTGGTCACGGGAACCGGGCCGGTGACGGGCCGGGCGCTTGGGCTGCATATGGATGTGGACGCGATCACCTTCACCGGGTCGACGGCGATCGGGAAGCAGTTCATGGCCTATTCATCCCAATCCAATTTAAAGCGGGTGTCGCTGGAATGTGGCGGCAAGAGCCCGAACATCGTGATGGCCGACTGCCGCGATCTGGATGAGGCGGCCTTGGCGGCGGCCTTCGGCATCTTCTTCAATCAAGGTGAGGTCTGCTGTGCGGGGTCGCGCCTTCTGGTGCAGGATAGTATCAAAGACGCCTTCCTGGAGAAGCTGATCACGCAGGCGGCAGAATTCGTCGCAGGCGATCCGCTTGACCCGGACACCACGCTTGGCGCGCTGATCAGCCAGCCGCACATGGCCAAGGTGCAAAGCCTGATCGCCTCGGCACATGACGAGGGGGCAAACCTGCTGTGCGGCGGAGAACAGGTGCGCGCGGAAAGCGGCGGCTTCTTCCTGGAACCCACTGTGTTCGACGGCGTGTCGCAGGACATGACCATCGGGCGGGAGGAGATCTTCGGTCCGGTCCTCTCGGTGATGGATTTCGCCACGCCCGACGAGGCCGTGCAGATCGCGAACAACTCGATCTACGGGCTGGGTGCGGGCCTATGGACCTCGAACATCGACACCGCACTGACGATGTCGAAACGCATCAAGGCAGGCACCGTCTGGGTGAACAACTACGACGAAAGCGACATCACCGTGCCCTTCGGGGGCTACAAGCAATCCGGCATCGGGCGCGACAAGTCGCTACAGGCGCTGAGCTTTTTCCAGGAGACGAAGACGACTTGGATTCGTCTTCGGGGATAATCGGCATTGATCAGGGCAAGGCGGACCCGGTGTGCGCCATGCCGCTATCAGGGAAGGAGTGAGCCGTGCTTTCGGTTCTGACACTGGCAGGTCTCTTGTTCGCAGCCTTGTCTCTGCTGCTGACATTGCGGCGCGTGCGGCTGTGGCGCAAAGGCGCCGCGACCCCGGTGGCCTGGCGGGGGCTGTTGCGTGTCCCGCGCCGTTACTTCGTCGACGTACACGACAAGGTCCAGAGGCGCGCGGGCGCGGCGCGGATGCATGTTTCGGCGGCTGGAGGGCTGGTCGGGCTGATGTTTGTCCTGATCGTGACCGTCCTGCTGCAGAGCGATGCGCAGATACTCCGATGGGCGCTGCGCGTTCTGGCCGTCTTGGTGCTTGTGGGCGTGGGGCTCGACCTCATGCGCCGCCGCCCGGGCCGGATGCCAGCGCTGTCGCGCGGCCCCTGGACAGGGTTCCCGCTGTGGCTGGGGCTCGTGGCTCTGGGCCTGCTTGCCGCGAGTTTCCTGCCCGTGCTTCCGTCGCAGGTCCAGCCAAGCCCGGCCTCGTGGCCGGTGGCGCATCAGCTTGTCACGCTTCTGCTCGTGGTCGGCCTGGCGGGGCTGTTCAGCCTTCCCGGACTTTCGGGGCCGTTCAAGCATGCCTTCGCCGGGCTTGCAAACCTTGGGTTCCATCCGCGTCCCGCCCGTTTTGGCGATAGCGCTGGCGCTGGCGCGACCGCGCTGGCCACCCCGGCGCCCGATGCACCTTTGTTCGGAACCGGAACGCTGGCCCAGATGCCCTGGACGCGGCTGTTGTCGTTTGATGCCTGCGTGGAATGCGGCCGCTGCCAGGAGGTCTGCCCGGCCTTTGCCGCCGGCCAGCCCCTGAACCCCAAGGCTCTGGTCCAAGATCTGGCCCGCGCCAATGCGGGCGAAGCGCCGGGACGTGGCTACGCCGGAGCGGGCCATCCCGGTCGGGATCCGGTGCAGGGTCTGCCCCAGACCGAAGAGCCGGTGATCGGCGGGCTGATCGCGCCCGAAACACTGTGGTCCTGCACGACCTGCCGGGCCTGCGTCGAGGCCTGCCCGATGTTCATCGAACATGTGGACACGATCATCGACCTCCGCCGCTTCGAGGCCGTCGAAACGGGCGATGTGCCGAAAGGCGCTCAGACCGTGCTGCAGAACCTGCGCGATTTCGACAGCCCGACGGGGGCGCAGCCTCCCTTGCGCGACTGGTGGGCCAATGGCCTCGGCGTGCCGAAGATGTCGGAGGTTCAGGCGACCGACGTCTTGCTTTGGTGCGGGGATCTCATCCACGACGACCGCGCGCGCGCGACACTCACGGGGCTCGTCACGCTGTTGCGGGCAGCCAAGGTCGATTTCGCGGTGCTGGGCGCCGAGGAAACGGACACCGGCGATCTGGCGCGCCGCCTTGGCGACGAGGTGACGTTCCAGCGCCTCGCCCGTGGCAATATCGAGACCCTGAGAGGCTACACGTTCAACCGGATCGTCACGCCGGACCCGCATGTGATGCACTGTCTGCGCAACGAGTATCCGGCGCTCGGGGGCGATTACGAGGTTCTTCACCACAGTGCCTACTTGCTCGAGCTGGTGGAAACCGGCGCCCTGCGCCTGAACCCCGGGGCCGCGCGGCGCGTCACCTATCATGACCCCTGTTATCTTGCGCGCTACAATTCCGAGACCGAGGCGCCGCGCCAATTGTTGCGCGCCCTGGGGGCCGACGTCCTGGAAATGGAGCGCCACGGTCGGAACACCCGCTGTTGCGGAGGTGGCGGCGGTGCACCGGTGTCGGATATTCCGGGCGAACGCCGGGTCGCCGACATGCGGTTTGAAGACGCCAACCAGACGGGTGCGGATACCGTGGTGGTGGGCTGCCCGAATTGCATGTCGATGCTGTCGGGCGCCGCCGGCGGGGCCGACCGGGTGGCCGATCTGGTCGAGCTTCTGCTCGACGCCTGCGAGGTGTGACATGAATGAGATACAGCACCAGCCGCGCAAGCGCATCGACCGGCTGAACAATGGTCTGGCCCACCGCCATCGAGCCGAAAGGCCGCAAGACCAGGCCGCCTCGGGTCCGGCGCTTGGGGTGGATGCGCCGGTTTTCGCGCTGGTCGTTTTGTCGCCCGAAGGCGCGGCCCCGAACTATGCCGAGAGTTCCGTGCTCGGGGCTGCCAAACGCCTTCAGATGTACCACGCGCCGGAGCAGGCGGTTGCGGTTTTGGTCTTCGGACAAGGCCCTGTCGATCCCGCCGCATTTCAGGCCCGGGGGGCTGATCTGGTGCTCGAAGCGCAGATGCCGGGTGCCGACCCGCTGCTGGCGCGCAGCGCCGAGCTTGCGCTGGCCCAGATCGACGCGCTTGCGCCCGCACATGTGCTGATCGACCACCGGGCCGGTGCCGCACGGGCGCTGACCTTGACTGTTGCGGCGGGGCTCGGGGCGCCCGTGGCGCTGGCGGTCCGGCATCTCGATATCGCGACGATTACCACCCAATCCCAGACGGCCCGACCCGGGCAGGTGCTGGAGCAGGCGGCGACGCGCCTGATCGAGCTTCAAGACGGCAGCAGTGAGCCTTGGGTGGGCCCGTGCCGGGAAGCGCGCTGCAGATCTGTCTTTGCCCCCCAGGGGCAACGCGACCCTGTGCAGATCGACGACCTTGGCCAGCTCGCGGGCGGCACGACCGCCCTTCGGCTCGACGAGGCCGAATTCATTGTCAGCGGCGGTGCGGGGATCAACGATTGGGCCTTGTTTCGCGACACGGTTGCGGCGCTTGGGGCGGTGCCCGGGGCCAGCCGGGTTGCCGTCGACGCCGGGCATGCGCCGCGCGAAACGCAGGTGGGGTCAAGCGGCGCGATCGTTCAGGCCAAGTGCTACCTCGCCCTCGGGATCTCGGGTGCGCCCCAGCATCTGGAGGGAATTGCGAGATGCGATCAGGTGATCGCGGTCAACACGGACCCGAACTGCGCCATGATGAGGCGCGCCGATCTGGCCATCGAGGGCGATGCGCAGGCGGTGATGCGGGCGCTTGTGGACATGCTCGCTGAAGACAGGGGAGGCAGCAATGTCGCGTAGTACCGGACGTTCCGTCGCGGTGTGCCTCGGAACCGGTCTGGAGGTTGGCAGCGGGCGATTTGCGATGGCACCGATGGAGGCGCGGGCGGTCGAGCTGGCGCTGTCGCTGTCCGAAGAGCCCCGGGCACTTCACGTCTCCTGCGGCCCGCCCGATGACGCATTGCGCCCCTATTTCGGGATGGGTCTGAAGCGGATCGAGCGCGTGCCTCAGCCTTCGACGGCCCCACGGGGAGGCGATCCGGCGGCGGCTCTGGCGCGGGTCTTCGCGGGCGCCGTGCCCGACGCAATTCTCATGGGCATGCAGGCCGCGGCGCCGCTTGGCATGGGGTTGGTGCCCTACCAGCTGGCGCGGCTTCTGGGCCTGCCTGTCGTGGCGGATGTGACCGCGATCCTGCCCGACGGCGAGGCCATGTGCCTGCACGTGGCTCAACCCTGGGGGAAACGTAAGGTTTTGCGGGTGTCGGGGCCCTTCGTGGCCACCATTGGCCAAGCCGGGCCGGAGCCGCGCGGCTACAGCCACCGGGCGGCACTGGCGGGGCGGATCGTCGACGCGGACACGACCGCACCGGCGGCTCTGGACCTGCGCCCTGCGCGACCCATCCCGGGGCGGCGTCTCAAACCGTTGAACGAGGACGTGGAACTGAGGCTTGCGCGTGCACATGGCGCCAATGCCTCGGCACGGGCCAGACGGCAGATCCGGCCGGACACTGCCGGACAGGGGGCGCTGGAGGTTAGATCCGCGCTTCTGAAAGCCGGGCTCTGGCCTGACGGAGACAAGGGTTAGCGACGACCTCGGCCAAGAGGTCAGAATTAAAGATTGACCCACGGGTACGTCTAGCATACTTATGCGTATAAATATGCCGGACTCGGTCAAGGAACGTCCCTGGCAGGTTCGAAGTGAAAAAGGATCTCCACTCATGAAAAGCTCGCCTTCCTTCTGGGTCACCTCGGTCAGCGGCGTAACCTCGGACGATATCATCATCCGGGGCTACCCCATGCAGGAACTTGTCGGCACGGTGCCATTCACCGCCATCGCCTATCTTCTGGTGCGCGGCGATCTGCCCACGCCCGGACAAGCGCGGATGATGGATGTTCTGTGCTGCTCGATCCTTGACTACGGGCTGCAGAAGTCGGGCACGCTGGCCGCGCGCAGCATTGTCTCGGTCAACCCGCGCATGTCGGCGGGGCTGAGCGCCGCGATGCTTGGTGCCGGTGAATTCGCCGTGTCTCCCGAGCCGACCGGGCGCTTCATCGAGGAAAGCTACGCCGCCTTCAAGGCTTCGGGCGAAAGCATCGAGACTTTCGCTGCGCAATATGTCGATGCGCTGCGGGCCGCAAAGAAGCGGGTGCCCGGCTTTGGGCATCCGGTGTTCCGGGGCGTCGATCCGCGCGCCGAAAAGCTCAAGACCATCGCGATCGAGGCCGGCATCTGGGGCGAGAAGAACGAATGGTACGAGGCCGTTCACCGGGCCTTCCAGAAGGCCGCGAACAAACCCGATTTCGTGATGAACGACGTCGGCATGCTGGCCGGCATCATGGCCCAGATGGGCTTTACCCCCGCCGAGATGGAAGGCCTTGCACTGATGTCGACGATGCCGGGCCTGATCGCGCATGTCTCCGAAGAAATCCAGAGCGGTGCAATCAACCGCCTCGTGGCTGCCGAGAACACCGAATGCCAAGTGGAAAAGCGTGATCTGAAAGCAGATCTGGCTGCTGCTGGCTGGGCCTGAGCGGGCGCCCCCGCTCGACCGTTTCATTCATCATAGCAAGGGAGTGCAAGCCTTGAAGGTACTCGTGCCTGTCAAGCGCGTGATCGACTACAACGTGAAAGCCCGCGTTAACGCGGACGGCAGCGGCGTTGATCTTGCGAATGTGAAAATGTCGATGAACCCGTTCGACGAGATCGCGGTGGAAGAGGCGATCCGTCTGAAGGAAACGGGCAAGGCGGAAGAGGTTATCGTCGTATCGATCGGCGTCAAACAAGCCCAGGAAACGCTCCGCACCGCGCTGGCGATGGGGGCCGACCGGGCGATCCTCGTGGTGGCTGCCGATGACGTGCATACCGACATCGAGCCGCTCGCCGTTGCAAAGCTGCTGAAAGCCATTGTCGAGGAAGAGGCCCCGGGCCTGGTGATCGCCGGCAAGCAAGCGATCGACAACGATATGAACGCCACCGGCCAGATGCTGGCCGCGCTTCTGGGCTGGGGTCAGGCGACCTTCGCCAGCGAGATCGCGATCGAGGAGGGCGCCGCCACGGTGACCCGTGAGGTCGACGGCGGCCTGCAGACCATCGAGGTCAGGCTGCCCGCCATCGTGACCGCCGACCTGCGCCTGAACGAGCCGCGCTACGCCTCGTTGCCGAACATCATGAAGGCGAAGAAAAAGCCCCTCGATGAAAAGACAGCCGCCGACTACGGCGTCGATGTCTCGCCGCGCCTCAGGATCGTGAAAACAACCGAACCGGTCGCACGTACGGCTGGCGTCAAGGTTGCCGATGTCGCTGAACTTGTTGCGAAACTCAAGGAAGTGGGAGCGATCTGATGGCAGTTCTTCTTCTCGCCGAAGTCAACGCGGGCGAACTGGCGCTGGACGCCACCGCGAAGGCCGTGACCGCCGCGAAGGCGCTGGGTGACGTGACGGTGCTTTGCGCCGGGGCCTCGGCCTCTGCCGCCGGGAACGCGGCCGCCGTGATCGACGGTGTCGCCAAGGTTCTGATCGCCGAGGATGCGGTGCTGGGCCACCGCCTTGCCGAGCCCACCGCCGACCTCATCGTCTCTCTGGCGGGTGATTATTCGCACATCGTGGCGCCCGCCACGACCGATGCAAAGAACATCCTGCCGCGCGTGGCGGCGCTGCTCGACGTGATGATCCTGCCGGACGTCACGGGCGTGGTGGATGCGGATACATTCGAGCGCCCGGTCTATGCCGGCAACGCCGTCCAGACCGTGAAATCCTCGGATGCGAAGAAGGTGCTCACCGTGCGCACCTCGACCTTCGAGGCCGCCGGTGACGGCGGGACGGCCACGGTGGAAACCGTCGCGGCCCCCGGTGCCACGGGCTTGACGGCCTGGGTCGAGGACAAGCTGGCGGCAAGCGATCGCCCCGAGCTGACCGCGGCCGGCATCGTGGTGTCGGGCGGTCGTGGCGTCGGGTCGCAAGACGACTTCGCCCTGATCGAAACACTGGCCGACAAACTGGGCGCCGCCGTTGGTGCCTCGCGCGCCGCCGTCGATTCGGGCTATGCCCCGAACGATTGGCAGATCGGCCAGACCGGCAAGGTCGTCGCGCCTGACCTGTACGTGGCCGTGGGCATCTCCGGCGCGATCCAGCATCTCGCGGGGATGAAGGACTCGAAGATCATCGTCGCCATCAACAAGGACGAAGAGGCCCCGATCTTCCAGATCGCCGACTTCGGCCTTGTGGCAGACCTTTTCGAAGTCGTTCCTGAGCTGACAGAGAAGGTATCGGCATGACCAATACACAACCGCGCAAAATGTGGTCGGGCGAAGTGAAACCCGAGTGGATTGATTACAACGGACACATGACCGAGTTTCGCTATCTTGAGGTCTTCGGGGACTCCTCCGACTCGCTTTACAAGGAAATCGGCGTCGATCCGGAACAGGCCGTCCTTGGCGCGTTCTTCACCCTGGAAAGCCATGTGCGCCACGTTGCCGAATGCCACCTCGGGACCAAGCTTCACACCACCACGGAACTGCTTGGATACGATGAGAAACGTGTTCATCTTTTCCATCGCCTCTACGACGACAACGATCGGCTGCTGGCGACAGGCGAGCATCTGGCGATCCACGTGGCGCATGGGAAGGCAGGCCCTGCCTCGGACGATATGCAGGCGAGGATCGCCGCGTTCTTCGAAGCGCAAGAAGACTGGCCCCTGGACAATCGGATTGGCAGTGTCCTCGCGAAACCACTCAAGGTGTCGCGGATCACATGACGATCCATCGACATCCGCGCGATTACGACTGACCCGCTCGATACGTCTTGCCGCGCGCACTTTCGCTCGGCGGCCATGTATCGACCGGCGAACTCTGCGCGGGTGAAGCCGTTGATCTAATGCCTCGTCAGGCCTGCGCATTAGCAAGCGCCTGACGAGGGCGCATCCTTGCCGCCATCTCGCCCCCGCCCGGGGTGGCGGCTTCGGCACGGCTGTCGCATTCGTCTTGCCACCGCCAGCACGGACACTGCCGGTGCGGGTCATCGGCGGCGGCGAGCGCAGAGGCGTCACTTTCCCAAAACCCTCCGTCACCCTGCGCCTGTGATCCGCGCACCGCCGGGCAGGCACGCAGGTGCCCGTTGCCCGGTCTCGCCCCCAGAGAGGGCGGGCAGAGGCGACCCGCGCACGGCCCGCCAGGGCGATCCACCGAAATCCGGGCTTGAACATCACGGGCGTTACAAGATAACGTATTTGATACGTTATAACAAACTGACGCCGGATATGGCGGTGGCCCATCATCCCTGCCCCGGCCGCCTGACCCGCCCCGGTCGGAACACGGGAGGCCCCGCCATGCTCGATGCCGCTGTACCCGGCGCCCGCCTCGCTGGCCGCGACACCCCGTCGCAACGCGCCCGCATCGCCGGGGCGACCCCTGTGGCCCGCGCAGAGACGGGGGCCCGCTGATGGCGCGCCGCTCCAACCTGGGCGCGACCGGCCTTCACCGGCGGGCACGCGCGGGCGACCCGATGGGCGCCTTCGATGCCCTGCCCGCCCCCCTGCGGCGCTGGCTGGCCGAGGCCGCGCTGCCTTGGTCGCCCGCCTCCTGCCGCCGCATCTGGACCAGGGCCCGTGCCGAAGGCGCAAGCCCCGAGGACATCCTCGAACGGCTGGACCGGGCCGAGCGGACAACCCTGTCCCGCGACCGGCAGGCGCGGCGCCTCCCGAACGCCCTGCCCCTGAACGACACGCCTGTCCGGCTGCGGCGGTGATGGGCGCGCCCCGATCCTCCCCCAGCGGGAAAACCGGGCCGCGCGCCCAAGGGGCGTTGCAATGCCCCCTTCGACTCTTCATCAATCAACCCCGAAAGGACGCCTCATGAAACCGACCCTTCTGGCCCTGACCGCCGCAACGCTCGCGCTGCCCGCCGCCGCGCAGGACACGCGCGGGATGGACGCCCATGTCCACGGCGTCTCGACCGTGGAAATCGCCATCGAACACGGCACGGTCGGGATCGATCTGCTGTCGCCCGGCATGGACATCGTCGGCTTCGAATACGCGGCCAGCTCGGCAGAGGACAAGGATGCGGTCGAGGCCGCCCTCCGCGCCCTGCTGGTGCCCGAGACCGTCGTGACCCTGCCCGAGGCCGCCGGGTGCCGCCTGACCGAGGTCTTGGCGCATCTGCATACGGGCGATCATGACCACGCCGAGGCGCATGACCACGACCACGACCACGACCACGACCACGACCACGACCACGACCACGCGGAACATGACCACGATCACGGGGACAAGGCGCAGCACAGCGAATTCCACGTCAGCTACGCCTTCGCCTGCGAGGACGAAGACGCGCTGACCGCCATCGCCTTCCCCTTCTTCGACAGCTTCGCGGGTGCTCAGAAGATCGCGGCGCACTACGTCACCGAGGCCGGTGCCGGGCAGGCCGACCTCGGGCGCGACGCGCCGACCCTGACGTTAAAATGACGGTGACGGACCCGGCCCTGACCCTGAGCGATGTCCGCTTCCGCTGGCCGGGGCCGGGGTCCTTCGGGCTGTCGGTTCCGGAGTTCCGCATGGCGCAGGGCGAAAGCCTGCTGCTGCTGGGCGAAAGCGGGTCGGGCAAGTCGACCCTGCTGTCGCTGATCTGCGGCATCGTCACCGCGGACAGCGGGCGGGTGGCGGTCGGCGGCACCGACCTCTCTGCCCTGCGCGCCGGGGCGCGGGACCGGTTCCGGGCCGAAGGGATCGGCGTGATCTTTCAGCAGTTCAACCTGCTGCCCTATGCCAGCGTGGCGGACAATATCTTGCTGCCGCTGCGCTTTGCCCCGGCCCGGCGCAGGCGCGCGGCGCCGGACGAGGCCGCCAGCCTCTGTGCGGCGCTCGGCCTGCCCGAGGGGATCACCGGCACCAGCGCCGGACGCCTGTCGGTCGGGCAGCAGCAGCGGGTCGCCGTGGCCCGCGCACTGATCGGCCAGCCGCCGCTGATCGTCGCGGACGAGCCGACCTCGGCGCTGGATGCGGCGACGCAGGACAGCTTTCTCGGCCTGCTCTTCGACCGCATCGCCGCGACCGGCTCTTCGCTGCTCATGGTCAGCCACGACGAACGGCTGGGGGCGCGCTTCGACCGGGTGCTGCGCCTGACCGAAATCGCGCAGACGGAAAGGCGGGCGGCATGATCCTGCGTCTCGCCTTTGGCTCTCTGATGGCGCGGGCGCTGACCGTCGGCATGACGGTGCTGGCCATCGCGCTTTCGGTGGCGCTGTTCCTTGGCGTCGAGAAGGTGCGCACCGGCGCGCGGGCCAGTTTCGCCGACACGATTTCCGGCACCGACCTGATCGTCGGCGCGCGCTCGGGATCGGTTCAGCTGCTGCTCTATTCGGTCTTCCGGATCGGCCATGCGACGAACAACGTGACATGGGAAAGCTATCAGGACATCGCCGCGCGCCCCGAGGTCGACTGGATCGTGCCGATCTCTCTGGGCGACAGCCACCGGCAGTTCCGGGTCATGGGCACCACGCAGGCCTTCTTCGAGCACTACAGGTATCGCGGCGGGCGGGCGCTGGAGGTCGGTCAGGGACAGGGTCTGGGCGACCTTTACGACGCGGTGATCGGCGCCGAGGTCGCGGCGGCGCTTGGCTATGCGGTGGGCGATCCCATCGTCCTGTCCCATGGCCTTGCCAGCTTCAGCGATCACGCCGACCAGCCCTTCCGCATCGCGGGTATCATCGACCGCACCGGCACCCCGGTGGACCGCACCGTCATCGTCAGTCTGGAAGCCATCGAGGCGATCCACGTCGACTGGCGGTCCGGCGCGCAGATCCCCGGCCAGTCGACCCCGGTCGAGCGCATCCGGCAAATGGACCTGACGCCCTCGGCGGTGACGGCGGCACTGGTGGGCGTGAAGTCGCGCCTGCAGATCTTCGGCCTGCAACGCGCCATCAACGAATACCCCGAAGAGCCGCTGCTGGCGATCCTGCCCGGCGTCGCCCTGCAAGAGCTGTGGCAGATCGTCGGCGTTGCGGAAACCGCGCTGACGGCGGTTTCGGCCATGGTGGTCGTGACCGCGCTTCTGGGCATGATGGCGATGATCTTCTCGTCGCTGAACGAGAGGCGCCGCGAGATGGCGATCTGGCGCGCCATGGGGGCGCGGCCCGCGACCATCCTCGGCCTGCTGGTGCTGGAGGCGGCCATGATGGCCGCCATCGGGGCGGTTTTGGGGCTGGCGCTGCTTTATGGCGCGCTGGTCGTCGCGCAGCCGCTGGTGGACAGCGCCTTCGGTCTCTGGCTGCCCGTCGGCCCGCCCACCGCACGAGAGCTGGCGGTTCTCGCAGGCGTGATCGTCGCGGCGGCCATCGCAAGCCTTCTGCCCGCCCTCCGGGCCTACCGCCTGTCGCTCGCCGATGGCATGATGGTGAGGATATGACCCGGATCCACCCGACCCGCCGCGCCTTCATGGCGCTTACCGCCGCGACCCTTGTGCCGGGGCGTGCCATGGCCAGCCCGTTCCGGCAAATCGGCTGGGACGACCTGATCCCCAAGGGCGTGCCCTACGGCGAGATCATCGGCCCCGGCCAGATCGACGAGGTAAACGACACCTGGGTGCCGCAGTTCGACGAGAACGCCAGCAAGGTGAACACCGCGCTGGACGGCAAGCCGGTGAAACTGCCCGGCTACATCATCCCCTTCGACGTGACCGCTGCCGGTGTCACCGGCTTCATGCTGGTGCCCTACGTGGGCGCCTGCATCCACACGCCGCCCCCGCCGCCGAACCAGCTTGTCTTCGTGACCACCCGGACGCCCTGGCCCAACGAGTCCCTCTGGGATCCGGTCTGGGTTTCCGGGCGCCTGTCGGCCAAGGCGCTGTCGACCCAGATCGCCGAGGTCGGCTATCAGCTGGTGGCCGAGAAGATCGAGGTCTACGAATGGCAGTGACCGGCCCGGCGCGCCGAACGTCCTGTCAGGCGGCGCGGGCGCCGTCCGGTCAGGACAGCAAGCATCAGCGCGCCCCGGCTCTATCCGCTTGGCTCTCTGCGCGGGGCAAACGTTAAACAAGCCTGCCAACCGGTGCCTTCAGACGACCTCGCGCCGGACATCCTGCAAAAGCGCGGCGAGAGCCTTCTGAGCGGCCCGCACCCGTCCCCCTTCGGGACCGGTCGCAACGGGGCCCGGACGCGCGGCTGTGAAAGCGGCTGTCGAGGCCGTAACCCCCGCAGGCCTCGGCACCGCCGAGGAGTGGCGCGGTCAGGCAACCGGGGCAAGACGGGCCCCGGTCGCAAAAAGATGCGCTGCCGCCGAACGGACTGCGAAGAAATCCGCCAGAGCGGGCATCGGGCTGCCGGACTTGGGGCACTTCATCGCGGCCTTCCTCGGGGTGCAGGGCCTCCGCAGGACCGGCGCCATGGTTTGACGGGCCGCAATCCTCGCATGGGAAGACGCGGGGCGCCCCGCCCGGCGCCTGCCACCGGCCCGCACGTGAAAAGGCCGGTATTGCACAGGAAACCTTGGCAACCTTGACGAACGTCAAGGCTGCACCGGGCCGAGCTGGCTTACTGTATGAGTCGCGACGCATTCATTTTCCGGGTGTTCACGTCCTGACCAGCGGCTCCGACCGGTGCCTTGCGACAGGCTGTAACCGCCGGAAACGAAACAGCCAGGCAGTTCATGACGAGCAAGCTCAGCAGACGCAGCGTTCTCAGGGGCCGGCTTTCCCGGACCGACCCGGAAAGACTGCGTCCGCCCGGCGCCCAGGACGATTTTTCCCGCCTCTGCACAGGCTGCGGGGACTGCGCCCGGGCCTGCCCCGAGGGCATCGTCATCCGCCATTCTTCCGGCGAACCCGTGCTCGATTTCACCAAGGGCGCCTGCACCTTCTGCAATGCCTGCGCAGAGGCCTGCGAGACCGGCGCCCTGATCCCCGCGCCCGCGTCGGACTGGCCGTGGCGGGCGGTGATCACCGACAGCTGCCTGTCGCTGAACGGCATTGCCTGCCGCGCCTGCGAGGACGCCTGCGACGCCCGGGCCATTCGGTTTCGCCTGATGACGGCGGGCCGGGCGGCGCCGGTGCTCGATGCGGATCAATGCACCGGCTGCGGCGAATGTGCCTTCACCTGCCCCGCCGGTGCCGTCTCTTTCGAAGCCCGAACCCCCGCAACCGAGGAAATCGCATGAACATCTGTGGCTGCCTTGTCCATGTCGCCCGCGACGATCTCGCCCAGGCCCGCAGCGCGATGGAGGCGATGGCCGGGGTCGAGGTCCATGCCCAGACCGAGGACGGCCGCCTCGTCGTTGTGGTCGAGGATACCGAGGCCGCCTTCGCCTCTGACACGATCATGGCGCTGCACCAGATACCGGGCGTCTACTCGCTGACGCTCAACTACCACCATTTCGAAGACCCCACGCAGCGGGCGCCGCTCGCCGCCACCCAGCCGGAGACCTGACGCATGACCATCTCGGAATCCCGCCGCACCTTCCTGAAGGCCACCGCCGCCGCCAGCACCGCCGCCGCCGCCGGAATCCCGCTGGCGACCGGCCCGGCCCTGGCCCAGACGCCGGGCAATGCCGACATCCGCTGGGACAAGGCGCCCTGCCGGTTCTGCGGCACCGGCTGTTCCGTGCTTGTCGGCACCAAGGCGGGCCGCGTCGTCGCCACGCAGGGCGACCCCGAGGCCCCGGTCAACCGCGGCCTGAACTGCATCAAGGGCTATTTCCTGTCCAAGATCATGTATGGCGCCGACCGCCTGACAACGCCGCTGTTGCGCAAGTCGAACGGCGTCTACGACAAGAACGGCGACTTCGAGCCGGTCAGCTGGGACGAAGCCTTCGACACCATGGCGCTGAAGTGGAAAGAGGCGCTGGCCGCGAAGGGGCCGACAAGCGTCGGCATGTTCGGCTCGGGCCAGTGGACGGTCTGGGAAGGCTATGCCGCCGCCAAGCTGATGAAGGCCGGTTTCCGGTCGAACAACATCGACCCCAACGCGCGGCACTGCATGGCCTCTGCGGTGGTCGGCTTCATGCGGGCCTTCGGCATCGACGAGCCGATGGGCTGCTACGACGACTTCGAGCACGCCGATACCTTCGTGCTCTGGGGCTCGAACATGGCCGAGATGCACCCGATCCTGTGGTCGCGGCTGACCGACACGCGCCTGACCAAGGAAGGCGCAGAGGTACATGTGCTGTCGACCTTCGAGCACCGGTCCTTCGAGCTGGCGGACAACGGGCTCGTCTTCAAGCCGCAGACCGACCTGGCGATCCTGAACTACATCGCCAACTACATCATCCAGAACGACGCGGTGAACTGGGATTTCCTTGAAAAGCACGTCAATATCACGAAGACCGCGACCGATATCGGCTATGGCCTGCGCGACAGCGATCCCCGGCAGGCGGCGGCGGCGAACCCGGATTCCGGCGCCCTGACGCCCATCGACTTCGACGCCTATGCCGCCGCCGTGGCCCCCTATACAGCCGAGTATGTCTCGGAACTCTCCGGTGTGCCGGTGCACCAGCTGGAGAAACTGGCCCAGCAATATGCCGACCCGGACCGCAAGGTGATGTCGCTCTGGACCATGGGCTTCAACCAGCACACGCGCGGCAGCTGGGCCAACGGGTCGGTCTACAACATCCACCTGCTGACCGGGAAGATTTCCGAGCCCGGCAATTCGCCCTTCTCGCTGACCGGCCAGCCCTCGGCCTGCGGCACCGCCCGCGAGGTGGGCACCTTTTCGCACCGTCTGCCGGCGGACCTCGTGGTGACGAACCCCGAGCACCGCGCCCATGCGGAAGAGATCTGGCGCCTGCCCGAAGGCACCATCCCCGAAAAGCCCGGCCTGCACGCGGTGGCGCAGAACCGCGCCCTGAAGGACGGCACGCTGAACGCCTACTGGGTGCAGTGCAACAACAACATGCAGGCGGCGGCCAATCTGAATGTCGAGGGCCTGCCCGGCTATCGCAACCCGGACAACTTCATCACCGTCTCGGACCCCTACCCCACCGTCACCGCCATGTCCGCCGACCTGATCCTGCCCACCGCCATGTGGGTCGAGAAGGAAGGCGCCTATGGCAACGCCGAACGCCGCACCCAGTTCTGGCGCCAGCAGGTCATGGCGCCCGGCGAGGCAAAGTCCGACCTCTGGCAGCTGATGGAATTCGCCAAGCGCTTCACCGTCGAAGAGGCATGGGGCGCCGACCTCGTCGCCAAGGCGCCCGAGCTGGCGGGAAAGACGCTGTACGACGTGCTCTACGAAAACGGTCAGGTGAACCGCTTCCCGCTGGAAGACACCGCCGAGGGCTTCGACAACGTCGAGGCACAGCACTTCGGCTACTACGTGCAGAAGGGGCTGTTCGAGGAATACGCCACCTTCGGACGCGGCCACGGGCATGACCTTGCGCCCTTCGACACCTATCATCAGGCGCGCGGGCTGCGCTGGCCGGTGGTTGACGGGCAGGAAACGCTGTACCGCTTCCGCGAAGGCTATGACCCCTATGTCGCCGAGGGCCGCGATGTCCAGTTCTACGGCTACGAGGACGGCAAGGCGAAGATCATCTTCGCTCCCTACGAACCCGCCGCCGAAGCCCCGGACGAGGAATACGACCTGTGGCTGTCCACGGGCCGTGTGCTGGAACACTGGCATTCCGGCTCGATGACCCGGCGGGTGCCCGAGCTGCACCGCGCCTTCCCCTCGGCGGTGGTCTTCATGCACCCCGAGGACGCCAAGGATCGCGGGCTGCGGCGCGGGCAGGAGATCATGATCTCGACCCGCCGCGGCGAGATGCTCAGCCGGGTCGAGACACGCGGCCGCAACAAGGTGCCGCGCGGCCTGGTCTTTGTGCCATGGTTCGACGAGGGGCAACTGATCAACAAGCTGACGCTGGACGCGACCTGCCCGCTGTCCAAGGAAACCGACTTCAAGAAATGCGCCTGCAAGGTCGAACGGGCCTGATTGTTGCCCAGTGCCGCAGGGGGCCACGCCCCTGCGGATCCCCTACCCGCCAAGGAGGCCGGGAATGCCCGCCGCCACGCCAGTCCTGTCCCCCCAGCGCCGCCGGTTCCTGACCGATACGGCGCGCATGGCCGGCGGCTGCCTTGTCGCTGCAAGCGGATTGGCCTGGCTGGCGCGCGAGGCGCGGGCGCTTCCGGCAGAGGCGCTGCGCCCGCCCGGCGCCCTGCCCGAGGCCGAGTTCCTCGCCGCCTGCATCCGCTGCGGGCTTTGCGTGCGCGACTGCCCCTATGACACGCTGTCGCTGGCCGAACTGGGCGCCGACGGCCCCGCCACCGGCACGCCCTATTTCACCGCCCGCGCGGTCCCCTGCGAGATGTGCGAGGACATCCCCTGTGTCGCCGCCTGCCCGACCGGCGCGCTGGACCAGAGCCTGACCGATATCGACGAGGCGCGGATGGGCACCGCGGTTCTGGTCGATCAGGAGAACTGCCTGAACTTCCTCGGCCTGCGCTGCGACGTCTGCTACCGGGTCTGCCCGGTCATCGACGAGGCGATCACGCTGGAGCTGTCACACAACGACCGCTCGGGCCATCACGCGATCTTTGCGCCGACAGTCCATGCGGACCACTGCACCGGCTGCGGCATCTGCGAGAAAAGCTGCGTCCTGCCGGAAGCCGCGATCAAGGTGCTGCCCCTGCGGCTGGCCCGCGGCGCCTCGGCAGAGCATTACCGCAGGGGCTGGGAAGAGCAGGACAGCAACGGCGCACCGTTGGTCGACGGGTTGATCGACCTGCCCGACCGCCTGCCGGGACCGGGCACCGACAACCTGGCCGCGCCCGGCGGCTTCGATCCGGCGTTCATACTGCCGGAGGCGGGACAATGAAGGCCTCGACCGCCGCGCCCGTCGGGCAGGAGGCCATCCAGGCCAAGGGGTGGCTGCGCGCGCATCGCTTCCTGATCCTGCGCCGCCTGTCGCAGGCGGTCTTCCTGGCGCTGTTCCTGCTGGGGCCCTGGTTCGGCCTGTGGTGGGTCACCGGCACGCTGGCCGGGTCGCGCAGTTTCGGGGTGCTGCCGCTGACCGATCCCCTGGTGGCGTTGCAAAGCCTTGTTGCGGGGCACTGGCCCGCCGCGACGGCGCTGATCGGCGCGGGCATCGTTCTGGTGACCTACGCGCTGATCGGCGGGCGGGTCTATTGTTCCTGGGTCTGCCCGATCAACCCGGTGACGGATGCCGCGCATTGGCTGCACGACCGGCTGGGGCTGCACAAGGGCTGGCAGCCCAAGCGCCAAACCCGGCTCTGGCTGCTGGGCGCGGTGCTGGCCGTCTCGGCCCTGACCGGCACCATTGCCTGGGAAACCGTCAACCCGATCACCATGCTGCACCGCGGGCTGGTCTTCGGCATGGGGTTCGCCTGGGCACTGGTGGGGCTGGTCTTTGTCTTCGACCTGCTGGTGGCGCGCCGTGGCTGGTGCGGGCATCTCTGCCCGGTCGGCGCCTTCTACGGGCTGCTCGGCCAGCGCAGCCTGCTGCGGGTCAGCGCCGCCCGGCGCGCGGCCTGCGACGACTGCATGGATTGCTTCGCCGTCTGCCCGGAAAACCAGGTCATCGCCCCGGCCCTGCGCGGCAAGGACGGCGACACACCGCTGATCCTGTCGCCGGACTGCACCAATTGCGGGCGCTGCATCGACGTCTGTTCCGTCGATGTCTTCGCCTTCACCCATCGCTTCGACACCCATGTCGAAGACCCCTCACCCCCGCGGCCCCGCACGGCCGCCGACCAAGCCGCCTGACGGCGCCAACGGAGAGCTGACATGAAACTGCCGGTCAAAGCGGGCCTCGCCGCAATCGCCTCAACCCTGCTGCTGTCCGGGCTGGTCCTGGCGCAAACCAACAGCCATGTGCAATCGCTGCGGGGATCGGATCTGGACACCACCCTGCCCGCCCCCGACCTCTTCCAGCAGCAGCAAGGGCGCGAGGTGCGCAACTATCGCCAGCAGCCGCCGCTGATCCCGCATTCGATGGAACAGTACCAGATCGACCTGCGCACCAACCAATGCCTCAGCTGCCACGACTGGACCAATGCGGGCGACCGCGGCGCCCCGACGCTGTCGATGACCCACTACCTCGACCGCGACGGCACCCAGCTGGATACCGTCGCGGGCACCCGCTGGTTCTGCAACCAGTGCCACGTGCCGCAGGCGGACGCCCCGGCCCTCGTCGACAACACGTTTGAACCCAGTGCATCGCGCTGAGGCTAGGCACGGAAGGACAAGACATGGCCGAGAACGACACCAAGCCCGGTCGGCGGAATTTCCTGCTGCGCCTCTGGGACGCCTTCTGGAGCCCGACGGGCGTGCTCAGCACGGGCTTCCTGCTGATCGCCGGCTTCATCGGCGGCATCCTGTTCTGGGGCGGCTTTCACTGGTCGCTTGAACTGACCAACACCGAGGAGTTCTGCACCTCCTGCCACACGATGGAAACGAACCTCGGCGAGTACCGCGAGACGATCCACTACAACAACCACTCGGGCGTGCGGGCGATCTGTTCCGACTGCCACGTCCCGCACGAGTGGCAATACAAGATGAAGGCCAAGATCATGGCCGTGAAGGACGTCTATCACGAGGTGCTGGGCACCATCTCGACCAAAGAGAAATACGAAGCGCGCCGGTTGGAAATGGCAGCGGCGGTCTGGAAGAAGATGAAGGCCAGCGACTCGCGCGAATGCCGCAACTGCCATGCCTTCGAATACATGGACTTCACCCTTCAGGAGACCCGCGCCGCCGACAACCACCAGCGCGCCATCGACGAGAACATGACCTGTATCGATTGCCATCAGGGCATCGCCCACGACCTGCCGCCGGGCTACCAGGAAGAATACGATCACGTGGTCGAAACGCTGGCCCGGTCCGGCGCGGCACCGGCCGCGGGCACCGACATGGCTGCCATCCGGACTTGGCTGAAGGACACGGGCGAATGACCGCGCGCGCCCCCATCCGCCCTTCCGACAACCGCCGCACGACGGAGTGACACAGATGCTCAGTTTTCTCGATCTTCTCGGCACCATCGGCGCAAGCGTGCTGGGCCTGCCCGGCATCATCGGCGTCGCGCTTGGCATGGCGACACGGAAATGGGCGCTGGCCGCCGGGCTGGGCGGGCTGATCGGATTGCTGGCGCCGATGATCCTTGGCGGATCGCATTCGACCCATGTGGCGATCACACCGATGGAATACACGGTCTCGGTTCTGGTCGGGCTGCTGGCCGGTCTGGTCGGATGCGCCATCCGCCACAAGGGCGCCAGGATCTGAGGCGCGGCCCGGGGCCCTAACCGGCCAGCGCCCCGCGCAGCCAGTCGTCGAGGGCCGCGCCCCCGGCCTCGACCTGCGAGCCAAGCCCGCCGGCGAAACGCAGGAACCCGTCGAGGTTGCGGGCATTGACCGCCGTCAGAACCGGAATGCCCTGCTCCAGCGCAAGGGCGAGCACCGGCGCAAAGCCGCGCCCGGCGCATTCCTGCGGGCCGAACTTGTTCAGGATCAGCACATCGGCCCCCTCGCCCAGCCGGAGCGTCACCGCCTCCGCCGCCGCTTCCAAAGACCCCGGATCCAGACGGCAGCCCCGGGACCCGGCCCCCAGCTTCTGCGAGATTTCCAGCGCCGGGCCGCGCGGCAGAACGGCAAGCTCCATGTCGCAGGGATGCGCGCCCTCTGTCGGCGCGCGGGATTGCACGATACCGGCAACCACATGGCCCTCTGCCCTCAGTCTTTCGGCAAGCGAGGCCAGCAGGCGATCCGCCTCTCCCCGCGTTTCGGAAAGGATGTATCCGAGCACAACAGCCCCCTTCTTCTGTTCAGGTCGCGCAAGCGGGTCGCCTGCGGTCAGGACAGCCAAGTCCCGACAAACCGGTTACTCGGTTTCGCACAGGTCGCAGAAGCGCGACAGATCATGGGTGTCGGCGATCCGCGCGGTGTTGCCCTCGACCGTCACCCCCCTGTTGCGCAGCCGGGCAAAGGCCCGCGACAGGCTTTCCGGCGACATGCCGATCCGCCCGGCGATGACGACCTTGTCGTAGGGCAGACGCACATCGCAGGCGCCGCCCTGTCCCGGCGGCAGAAGCGACAGCAGGAAGCGGGCCGCGCGCTGCGCCCCGTCCCGCAGCTTCAGCATTTCGATCTCGCGCACGAGGGCGTTCAGATGCGCCCGGGCCCCGGCCAGAATGGCGCCGCGCGTCTCTGGCGACCGGTCCATCAGGGACAGGACAAGGCTGACGGGCAGTTGCAGGGCCTGCACCTGGGTGGTGGCTTCGGCGTGGACCATATGGGCGGGGGCGCCAAGAACGGCGGCGTCCCCGATGGTCTGGCCCGGGCCAAGCACATTGATGACCGCCTCTTGCCCGCGCGCGCTCACGCTGTACAGCTTGACCCAGCCCGCCATGATCACGAAGACATGCTGTGCCGGCGCCCCCGCCGAGAAGACCGTCGCGCCGCGTTCGAACATGCGGACGCTGCCCTGATCGAGCAATATGTCGGCGGCCTCTTTCGGGCACATCCCGATCAGATCCGCCCGGCGCGCCGCGTTCCTGAGAGCCTCGTTCATCCGTCTGACCTTCCGTAGCTGGCCTGACCCGGACAGGCGGTTCGCACAGGCCGGGCAGCACAACGATACGACGCAGCCCCGACAGAGATGTTGCGGCAGCGCAAACTTCTGCCGCGATTTGCGGGACGCCCCCTGGCAGGTCCGCAACATTGGCCTGCCCTGTCAGGAATACTCACTCAACGGTTGTATAAAGCAACAAATTTGGCAGCGAGGCTACGCCTCGGGCTTTTGCGCTTCAACGGAAAGGGCACCGGTCGCGCAGCGCAGGCGCAAGAGAAATGCAATCATCCCAGTCCGTTATCCGGAAATCCCAAGCCATGGCGCCCGGGGCGAGGGAAAAGCGGCGCCGCGACCGGTAAAGGCTTTGCCCCTTGGTTCCCGGGCAAAGCGCCGACAGGGGGGCTTCGGAAAGCCCCCCACCCTTGTGACGGCCAGCGGTTGGGAATCGCGGCGCGGTCACCCACAATCATGCAGGCAGCATGGCTGTGGCGCGGGGTTCTCGGCCCCTTCGGCACCGCCCCAGAGAACCGTCGCGGGGGTCGCATCGATCCAGTGCCGCACGGCCTCCGCGACCTCCGGGCGCGCGGCCGCGAAGTCCTGACCGACAAGCACAAGGCGCGGTTTGCACAGGGAGGCGCGCACAAGGCTGACGGCCGTGCGCTCGGACAGCGACAAGGTCCGCCCGCCTTCCGTGATCCTGCGGTCGAGATCGCCGTCGGGGCACAGCACCGCCTTCAGCCGCAGTTGCCCGAGCCTGTCGCGCAGGGCCGCATCCTCGATCGAGACCCCGGTCCCGAAGGTCAGCGCGCGGCGCAGCGAGCCTTGCAGGATCGGCACATCGGCACCGATCCGGCAGAGATTGCGCCGCAAGGCGCCACGGCTCAGCGCGTCCAGCGGGATGCCCGACATCCGGACCTGCCCGGCGGGTTTCGGGTCGCGCCCCAGAAGGATGTCGAAGAGCGCGGTTTCGGCGCGTTCGCCAAGCGCGATGCGGCCTGCCTTGCCAGCAGCCAGCCGGAAGGAAAATGCGGGCGCGCCCGGCAGCTCCAGCGCCTCGATCCGCAGCGCCACCGGGCCCTTGGGCAGCCCGCGCGTGCCATAGGGGCCGCGCTGGCGGCGGGTCAGCGCGGCGGCGCATTTCTCTCGCGCCGCGCGCCACCCCGCGTGCAGGTTCCAGACCGTGGCAAGGTTGCGCATCGGCGCAAGCAGCAGCCCCAGCGCCGAAAGCGCCGCGGCAATGGTCCCGGTGCCAAGCCCCTCGCGGGCACCGATCAGCAGGATCAGCGCCGCCGTCAGCCCGGCCATCAGCTCGGGCACGGCGGTCAGCGCCTCGGCAAGGCGCAGCCGGTCAAGCGCGGCCTCGATCATCTGCCCCGACCGCCGGCGCAGCCGGTGCAGTTCCTTGTTCCGGCGGCCCAGCCGGTCGAGATCGGGGGCCAGCGCCATGCGTTCGGTCATCTCGGCGGCGATGCGCCCCCGACGGGCGCGCAGGCGCCGGTGCAGCGGCGCAAGACGCCGCCCCCCGACGAAGATCAGCAGCAGCGCGACGCCAAGCGGCGGCAGCACCGCAAGCAGAAGCGCGGGCGACAGAAGGCCCAGCACCGCCAGCGTCGCCGGAATCAGGATCGCCCCCGCTATGAGGCGCGGCACCCCGCGCCCCGCCCAGTTGCGAAAGGCGGTCATGTCGCCGACGAAACGCAGGCTGGAATATCCGCTGCGCCGCGCCGCCACATCGCTGGCGGCCATACCCGCCGCATGTTCGAAAAGCGCGGCGCGCAGGTCCAGCGCATAGCTCTGCGCCAGACGCTCGCCCTGCACCTGCGCCGCGATCCGGGCCGAGGCGATGACCAGACCCGACAGGCTGAGCACCACCACCGGCACCAGCGGCAGGTCGGGTCCGCCCGCGTGCAGCGCCTCGAACAGCGCGCGGGTGGCAAAGGCCGCGGCACCGGCGGCCAGCCCCTGCATCAGCGTCAGCAGCGTCACCCGGGCCAGCGGCGCGCGCCGCCCGGGGGCAAGAAGGCGGGGCATCGGGGTCATGCAGCGTGCGACCAGTCCGCATTCGCCCGCAGCGCAAACCCGTTGGCCTCGGCGGGGTCCGACAGATCCGACTTGCGCAGCACCGGGATGCCGGTGGCGGCCTCGGCCTCGCGGCTGGCCATCGGCGAACAGCTCAGCATTCCGGTCAGCAGGTCGGGGGCCAGCCCCAGTCGCGCCAGTTCGGCCACGCCACCGGCGGCGGCCACCGCATCGCCACAGGCAAAGACCAGGCCCGAGATCCGGCTCTGGAACCACGGATCGGCGATGAGCTGCGCGGTTTCACGCTGGAACAGCCCGTCGGCCACCTCCATCACGGCAATCTCGCAGCCCTGGTGCTGCGCCTCGCCCAGCAGCCGCTCGATACCGCCCCGGATGCGCGGCAGCTCTTCAAGGTAGGTGGTCACCATGCCCGCATCGGTGAAATCGCCGACATATTGCGTGCCGGTGTCGCTGTATTCGTTGTAATCGCCGAAAGCGCCGGTGCCGGTGGCCTTGATCGCGGCGGTCTTCCACCCCGCCCGGCGCAGCCCCAGCGCAAGCTGCGCGGTGGCCAGCGTCTTGCCGGAATTCATCGCCGTGCCCAGAACCGCGATCACCGGGATCCGGGAGGGCTGGGCAGGATCGGGCAGCGCGAAGTGTTCCAGGTTGACCGGCTTGCCGTCCTGCCCCAGCAGGCGCCCCTTGGGCAGCAGCCGCGTGGCGGGCTTGATACGCTCGTTGCGGGCGGTCATGCGACCGATGCAGCCGCCGCCCGCCAGCATGTCGGCGCCGTCCGCCGCGATTTCGGCGACACCCTCGAACTGGTCGGGCGCATAGCGTGCGCCACAGGCCAGCACGACGAGATCGCCGGGAAACAGATCCGACGGCCGCCCCGAGGGCAGCTGGATGCGCCGGTGCTGGCCGATCTGCGCAACCTGCGCGAGGATCAGATCGCCGGGGCGGGCCTCGGCAAAGCCGGTGTCGAGACCGCAGATCTGGGTGCGGTCCACACGGCGGGTCGAAAAGCTCCATTTCGCGCTGTCGAGCTGGGTTGTCAGGGCGGCGGTCGGGGCGGCGGTCGGGGATGTCAGGGCGGTGGTCATGAGAGGGCTCCTTTCAAGAGCGGAGGTGATGTTGGGGATCGGGGAAAGGGTCAGGCGGCGCTGGACAGGCCGGTCTGCGCGGGGGCGGTCACCATCCGGGCCAGCCCGGCGTGCCGGACGGCCCAGGCAACGTCATGCGCGCAGCCCGGAAGCTCATGCAGGGCAATGCGGGGCGAACAGCCCTCTGCGGCGGCGGCACCGCGCAGCGCCTGAATATAGGTGCGGGCGCGGGCCAGACGGGTCTCGCCCTGCAGGCGGTCCAGCTCCGGTGTCTGGCGCAGAGCCTCGTCGCGCGTGGTGTCGCGGCTGCCCACATAGACATGGATGGGACGGTCGAGAAAACGGCGCAGCCCGACGCCATGACGGCGCGCCCAGAACAGATCGCGCGGCGCGGCGCTGTCGGCCAGCCCGTAGGGATAGGCCATCTGCCGGTTCGGCAGGCAGTACCAGCCCGCCGCCGCGATATGCAGATCTGCAACGCGCTGGGGAAACAGCATGGCGAAGCGGTGCGCCAGTTGCGCGCCGCCGGAATGGCCGAACAGGCTGACCGGGCCGGCCTGCTCGGGAAAGGCGGCCTCGAAGGCCGCGAGCAGCGCAAGCAGCGCCTGATCCGGCCGCGCCTTGCGCGAGGGGCGCTGGAACACCGGCCAGGCCCGGTCACCGAAGTGGGGAACGATGACGGTCCGGCCCGTGCGCTCCGCCTCGGGGCGGAAGAGCTCTGTCAGCTCGCGGGCGTTGCGGGAAATGCCGTGCAGCACCAGAAGCGGCGCCGCGCCGCTGGGCCGGCTCGGCAGGACGACCCGGGCAGAAAGCCGCCCGGCGGGGCTGGTGCAGACAAGCCTGGAGATCTGGCGGGGCGGAAGGATCGAAGCGGGGGAACGGGGCATTGCGGGCTCCTTGCGTTGGCATCTGCAAGGATTACGCCCGACCCGCCGCCCTATTCCCGCCGGGCGCGAAAGTTTTTCAGGGGATTGTTTTCTGCTCTGTTTTCATAGACTTGACGCAGGCGTCCGTGACCGGAACCAGCCCGTGACCGTAAACCATGTCCGGTCCGGGATCCCCCAGATCGGTGGCCCCCGCGCGCAACGCCTCGGCGATCTCGGCGGCGCTTCGGTCGGGCTGGGCCTCGCGCAGGATGGCCGCCGCCGCCGTGGCGAAGGGCACGGCGAAAGAGGTGCCGGTCTTCCAGCGTGCCCCGCTGACAGAGGCCGCGGTCCAGACGTTCACGCCCGGGGCGGCCAGGTCGATATGCGGCCCCTGCACCGCACGCCGGTAGACCTGCTTGTCGCGATCCACCGCCGTCACGGCCATCACATGGTCGTAGGCCGCCGGGTAGCGCGGCCCGGCACGCGGCCCGTCGTTCCCCGCCGCCGCAAGGATCAGGATATCGTTCTCGGTAACAAGCTGTGCCGTGATCTCTTCCAGAACCGCGTTTTCGGGCCCGGCCAGGCTGAGGTTGATCACCCGCACGTCCCGATCCGCCAGGAAGGACAGCGCCGATGCGAGGGTGAAGGCATCCGAGCGTTCGTCATTGCCCGCGCGGTGGAAGGAATCGACCGCGACCAGCGAGGCGCCGGGCACAAGCCCGGGCGACCGGGTGTCCGGATCGCCGACCAGCAGCGCGGCGATGGCGGTGCCGTGCAGGCGCTTGGACGGCGGCAGGTCTTCGTCCGAGAGGCGATGCAGTTCCAGATCGGCCCCGGCAAAGGTCTGATGCGCGTCATTGATGCCGGTGTCGATCATGCCGATGGCGACACTGCTGCCGCATCCGCCGCGCGCGGGCGGCAGCGGCCAGCCGATGCTGAAGCGCGCCGGGCAGTCGCCGCCCTCGCAGTCCGGGGCAAAACCCTGCTCGGTCCGGTAGTAGTGATTGAAATCCGCGTCGGGCGCCGAGGGCAGCGCCCGCAGCCGCGTCCGCGCGGTCTCTAGCGTCACGCCGGAGGGCACCGAAAGACGGTGGATCTGAACCCCCAGCGCCGCCAGCTGGCGCTGCTCCAGCGAGCGGTACCCTTCGCTTTCCAGCGTGGCCAGATCCTCGGCGGAAAGACCGTTGGCGATAATCTCCGCCCTGGCCTGCTCGGGCGGCGGCGGCGGAGGGGGCGCCGCGCGGCGCGCTTGCTGTTGCGGTGCCCGTTGCTGCTGGGGCGCGCGCTGCTGCTGCCGCGGCGCTACGGGTTCGCCCCGGAGCAGCCGAAGCAGCCCGCCGCCGTCCCTGGTCCCGCCGCCGCTGCGCGACGGGCTGCGGTCATCGTCGTCGTCATCGTCGTCGTCGTCATCATCATCGTCGTCATCGTCACCGCCGCCATCATCATCGTCGTCGTCATCGTCGGCCCATGCAGAGGTCGCAAGGCCCGGCCATGGGGCCTCGGCCGGAGAAAAGAGGGCGACAGAGGCAAGCAGTTGTACAAGCAAGATTTTTCTGATCATCGGGGCGGGTCTCTTTGTTGAATTGCAAATCGGGTCACGATGACTACGGTTGCGGTCAGACCTAATTCCATCCAATCCGTGCGGCAAACACTTTGGATAGCGGGTACGCGGGTATGAACGGCCGTTTCGAACATGACATCATCGCCCAACTTGTGCCCCTGCGCCGTTTCGCGCTGTCGCTGTGCCGCAGCCCGGATCTGGCGGACGATCTGGTGCAGACGACCGTTGAACGCGCGATTGCCGCGCGCGATCGCTATGATTGCACGCAGCGCCTGGAGCCCTGGCTGTTCCGCATCCTGCGCAATGCCTGGCTGGACGTGATGCGGCGACGCCGAACGCGGGGCACCGAGGTCGATGTGATCGACTCGCCCGATGTCGTGGCGGTCGACGGCCGGCAGATCACCGATGCACGGCTGATGCTGAACGCGACGGAAAAAGCGCTGGACGAGCTGCCCGACGAGCAGCGTGAGGTGATCCTGCTCGTGTGTTACGAAGAGCTGTCCTATGCCGAGGCCGCCTCGGTTCTGGACATCCCGCGCGGCACGGTGATGAGCCGTCTGGCACGGGGCCGCATGGCTTTGGCAAAAAAACTGGGAATATAATCCGGCCCGGCACGTGGACAGAGGGACGAGGAGCAAGAGCGACATGGCAGAGCCCAAGCTGACCGATGAAATCCTGATGGCCTACGCCGATGGCGAGCTGGACGCCGAGACGGCGCGCGCCGTGGAGGCCGCCATCGAGACGGACCCCGAGGTGGCCGAACGGGTGGCCCTGTTCGGCGACACCGCGCGCGTGCTGAAACAGGCCGCACAGGCCCGACCCGAGCCCCCCCTGCCCGACGCGTTGATGGCGAAGATCGACAAGGCCTTCGCGCAGGCGAAGACCGCTTCGGATGCAAGGGCAGAGCCGGTGGCGGATGTGGTTGTCCCCCTGCCCCGGCGCCGCAGGGTCGAATGGCAGCCGATGGCCCTTGCGGCAAGCATCACGCTGGCCATCGGTCTGGGGGGCGGCCTTATGCTTGGCCGGACCTCAACACCGCAGGCCCCCGCGACGGATTTCGCCGTGCTCTCGACCGCGGCGGTCAAGGAGGCGCTGAACGACCTGCCCTCCGGCGAAGAGCGTCAGGTGGCAGGCGGCGTCGTGCGCCCGATTGCCTCTTTTCACGACGCCGAGGGCAAGCTGTGCCGGGAATTCGAGTTCGATGAAAGCGCGCGAGCGCATGTTGCGGTCGCCTGCCACGGCGAAGACAGCTGGGCGCTCCGCTTCGCGGTGATCGCCGAGGTCGCGTCGGACGGCTATGCCCCGGCGTCGTCTCTGGATGCGCTGGAGGCCTATCTGGGCTCGATCGACGCAGGGGCGCCGCTTTCCGTCGAAAGCGAGGCCGACAGCCTGTCCGCCCTTGAACGCTAGTCAGCCGGGGCCGACCCTCATTGCTTGGGGCGTGGTTTCTCTGGCGGAACCGCCTGCCCGCGACGCGGACTTCGGCGGCGGGCCGGGCCAGCGCTGTGCCGCGATCCAGCCCCCCTGCCCCGCAGGGGGCGCAACCGACCGGCACCCGTTGCCGGACCGGCAGGACGGAACCCGCGCCTTGCAGCCACCCGGGCCGGTGACGTCGGAGGGTTCAGCGCGGCGCACCGGCAGGGGGGTCTTTCGAACGGCCTGACCGGACCGCAAGGACCTCAACCGGCGGCGCGCAGGAAGAAGAGCGCCGTCATGATCAGGCCGATCGCGATGATCAGCAGCCGCAGCAGGGCCGTGTTCTGCACCCGCCGGGCCAGTACCGCGCCGAGGTATCCGCCAAGGGCGCAGGACAGGCCGACAACCAGCAGGTTGCCCCAGTCGATCAGCCCCGCCACGGTGTAGGTCGCGACCGAAACGACGGACAGGACCACGGACATCAGGTTCTTCAACCCGTTCATCCGGTGCAGGTTGGTCATGCCGATGATGCCGAAGGCTGCCAGCAGCATGATGCCGAGGCCGCCGTTGAAATAGCCGCCATAGACCGAGACCGCGAAAACCAGGCCAAGGGCGGCGGGGTCGGACATCGTCCGCCCGGACCTGGCAAGGCGCCGGACGAAGGCCGGACCAAGCGCAAAGGCGGCGGTCGCGATCAGCAAGAGCCAGGGGACCACGCCCGAGAACAGCTCTTCCGGTGTCACCAGCAGCAGGCCCGCGCCCGCGAGGCCCCCCACCACGGCGGCACCGACAAGATGGGCGAGCGGCGGCTTGCCCCCGCGCTCGATATCGCCCCGATAGGCCCAGGCGCTGCCGACATAGCCCGGCAGGGCGGCGAAGGTTGCGGTCGCATTGGCCATGATCGGCGGCACGCCCGCCCAGACCAGCGCCGGAAAGGTCAGAAAGGTGCCGCCGCCCGCGATGGCGTTGAGCGCACCGGCGCCCAGGCCGGCCAGCGCGAGCACGAAGATTGTCAGCATGGTTGTTCTCCTAAAGGCCGCGCCGCTGTTGCACGGCGCGTGATTGGTCTGCAAATTGGTCTGGACAGGAGGCATGCATGGCAACGAAACGGACGCAAGAGATCGTCGAGGCCCTGCGCGACTATTGCGCGGCAGAGGCCCTCGGTCCGGGCGGGCAACTGCCGCCGGAACGGGATCTGGCGCGGCGGCTGGGGTGCAGCCGCGAGACGCTGCGCAAGGCGCTGGCCGAGCTGGAGCGCGCGGGCGACCTGTGGCGGCATGTCGGGCAAGGCACCTTCCTTGGCTCCCGACCCCTGGGGCATCCGGTGCGCGAGGCCATTCTGGTACAGGGCGCCTCGCCCTTGCAGCTGATGCAGGCCCGCCTCACGCTCGAACCCTCGGTCGCCGCCGAGGCCGCGATGTTGGCGACACCCGCCAGCATCGCCTACCTGTCCGGGCTGGTCGATCAGGGCCGCCGCGCCAGGACGCGGTCCGATTGCGAACGGCTGGACACCGCCTTTCACCGCGGCATCGCCGAGGTGACGGGCAATCCCATCCTGCTGGGTCTTCTGGATTATCTGGCCGGGGTGCGCCGCCACGCGGCATGGCAGCGCGAATGGGACATCACCTACCGGACGCTCGGCGTCGACGCCTTCACCGAGCGCCACAGCCAGCAGCACAAAGAGGTGGTGACCTGCATCCGCCGGGGCGCGGCGATAGAGGCCTCGGACGCCATGCGCAGGCATCTGCAGACGATCTTCTCGGCCATGAAAGGGGCAGGTCTGCCCTCCTGACGCGCCCCCGCCCCGTCCTGACAGGCTTGCCCGCCAGTTCTGCCGCCACGCGATGCGCCCCGGGACTTGCGCAGGGTTCCGCCAAAAACCTGAGCGGGCGCGCTTGCGCCCCTTGCGTGATGTTATACTATAACTGTATGGAGCAGGCAGCGCAGCACGGCAAGGGAGCGACGGCATGACACTGGGAAGCAGAGACAACCGGATTCCGATCACCCTGCTGACGGGCTTCCTTGGCGCGGGCAAGACGACGCTGCTCAATCACCTGCTGCACGATCCGGATGCCGGGCGGATCGCCGTCGTCATGAACGAGTTCGGCGATATCGGTCTGGATCACGACCTGATCGAAGCCGCGACCGAAGAGACGGTCCTGTTGCAGTCCGGTTGCCTGTGCTGCACCATTCGCGGCGACCTTCTGAAGACGCTCGGCAGCCTCATGGCGCGGCGCAACCGGGGCGATCTGGCCTTCGACCGCGTGGTGATCGAGACCACCGGCATCGCCGATCCCGGACCGATCCTGCACAGCCTGATCGTCGACCCTGTCGTCGCCCCGTATTTCCACATGGACGGGGTCGTGACGCTGGCCGACGCGGCACTGGGTCCGCAGACGCTGGACCGGCAATACGAGGCCGTGCAGCAGGTGGCGATGGCCGACCTGATCGTGGTGTCCAAGGCCGACCTTGTCGATGCCCGCAGCCTGACAGAGTTCAACGCCCGGCTGGAGCGCCTCAACGATACGGCCCGGCGCATCCATGCGGAACGGGGCCGACTCGCGGCGCGCAGCCTGTTCGGGCTAACCGCCCTGCATCAGGACGCGACCACGCAGGACATGGCGCAATGGCTTGGACCGACCGCCACGCCGGAGGATCCGCTGGCGAACCTCTCGGGCTTTGCGACACCCGCCGCCGCGGCGGCCCCCTTGCCCACCCCGGCCTCGGCGAAGGCGCCCCATGACGACCGGATCGTCTCTGTCTCGTATGAGATGGCAGAGCCGATCGCCTGCGAGGTCTTCGACCTCTGGCTCGACACCCTGATCGCGCTCCGGGGGCCGCATATCCTGCGCATCAAGGGCATCGTGCACCTGCAGGGCATTGACGATCCCTTTGTCTTTCACGGCGTGCAGCACATCTTCGACGCGCCGGTGCAACTGAAGGGCTGGCGCGGTCCCGACAGGGTCAGCCGCATCGTCGTCATCGCCCGCGACATGACCGAGGCCGACCTGAGGGCCAGTCTCGACACGCTTCACATGCAGCCCCGCAAGGCGGCGGAAACGGCCGACACGCCGCTCTGACCCCGCCCCTTTCCGACCACGACACAGGAGACAGCCATGTCCGCCACCGACACCCGCTTGCCCGTCACCGTCCTTTCCGGCTTCCTCGGCGCGGGAAAGACCACGCTTCTGAACCGCGTGTTGAACAACCGCGAGGGCCGCCGCGTCGCCGTCATCGTCAACGACATGTCCGAGGTGAACATCGACGCCGATCTGGTGCGCGAGGGCACCGAACTGTCGCGCTCCGAGGAGAAGCTGGTCGAGATGTCCAACGGCTGCATCTGCTGCACCCTGCGCGACGACCTGCTGAAAGAGGTCCGCGCGCTGTCGCAAGAAGGCCGCTTCGACTACCTGCTGATCGAGTCCACCGGCATCTCGGAACCGCTGCCCGTCGCCGCGACCTTCGATTTCCGCGACGAACAGGGCGAAAGCCTGTCGGACGTGGCGCGTCTGGATACCATGGTCACGGTGGTGGACGCGGTGAACCTGCTGAACGACTATTCCAGCCACGACTTCCTGACCGACAGGGGCGAAAGCCTTGGCGATCAGGACGACCGTAGCCTTGTCAGCCTGCTGACGGAACAGATCGAATTCGCCGACGTGGTGATCCTGAACAAGGTCACCGACGCGGGCCCCGACAAGACCGACAAGGCGCGCAAGATCATCCGCGCCCTGAATGCCGACGCGAAGATCATCGAGACCGATCATTCCGAGGTGGCGCCCGAGGCGATCCTCGACACCGGGCTTTTCGATTTCGACAGCGCGCATGAACACCCGATGTGGGCCAAAGAGCTCTATGGCTTCGCCAACCACGTGCCCGAGGACGAGGAATACGGCATCACCTCTTTCGTCTACAACGCCCGCGCGCCCTTCCACCCGGAGCGGCTGCACAGGGCGCTGAACGGCCCCCTGCCCGGCACGATCCGCGCCAAGGGGCATTTCTGGATCGCCTCGCAGCCCAACTGGGCGATGGAGTTCTCGCTGGCGGGCGCCATGTCCTCGGTCAAGCCGCTGGGCTGGTGGTGGGCCTCGGTTCCGAAGGAGCGTCTGCCCACCCATCCCGAGGCGCAGGCCGAAATCGCGCGGCTCTGGGCCGAACCATGGGGCGACCGGCGGCAGGAAATCGTCTTCATCGGCGTGGGGCTCGACCGCGACGCCATCTGCGCCACGCTGAACGCCGCCCTGCTGGACGTGACGGATTTCACCCCGGCGGACTGGACGGACCTGCCCGATCCCTTCCCGCGCATGGACCGGCAACAGGCGGCCTGACGGATCACCGGCGGCCATGACCCCGGGAGGCGCCCCGGCAAGGGCGCCCTCTCACGGGACTATGGGGCGAAGGGCATCGAGGCGGCGGGCAGAACCGCCGCCGCCAGCCTTTGCAGGTATGTCGGCGAAAGCCATGCCCCGCTGCCGTTCAAACCGGCCATGGCCAGCGCTTCCACCCGACGCCGGACGGGCGGGCCGCACGCACTGCCTTCTGTCCGGCGCGGGGCGGATGGTCTTCCCGCGGACTGTTTGCGTCACTTGACGCGCACCAAACCCGTCCGCCAAAGGCCTTCGCCCCGCCAGCGGTGCGCTACGCCTGTTTTCCCGGGAAGGGGTAAAGCCGATCCGACGTCCCCGCCTTCATGACGAACCCCGGGACCGCATGGTTCAGCACATCCGGCAGCGCCTGCGAAATCTCGATCAGCGACCCCAGGTCGGTGCCGGTCGGAATGCCGCACTGATGGAACATGTGCACAAGGTCTTCTGTGCAGACGTTGCCCGTTGCCCCCGGCGCGTAGGGGCAGCCGCCAATGCCGCCAAGCGCGGAATCGAAGCTGCGGATCCCGGCATCATAGGCGGCCAGCGCATTGACCAGCCCCATGTCGCGCGTGTTGTGCAGGTGCAGCGTGAGGGGAAGGCCCGGGTGCCTGTCCAGGATCGTGGACACAACCTTTTCGACCTGGCGCGGATTGGCCACGCCGATGGTGTCGGCAATGGTGATGCCCTCGATCCCCAACGCAAGATAGGCCTCGACGCCCCAGAGGATGCGGTCCATGGATTGCCGCCCCTCGAAGGGGCAACCGAAGGTGGTCGCCAGCGTGCCGTTCACGAAGACGCCGGACCCCTCCATCACCCGCATGATCTCGGCGAACTGGCCGAGAGACTGCGCGCAGGTCATGCGCATGTTCGCAAGGTTGTGCTGCTCTCCGATGGACATCACCAGATTGACCTCGTCGACCTTGCTGTGCAGGGCGCGTTCCGCCCCGCGCACATTCGGCACCAGCGCGGTGTAACGCACGCCCGGAACCCGCTGTAGCCCGGCCAGAACCTCGGCCGCGTCGCGCAGATTCGGGATCGCCTTGGGCGACACGAAAGAGGTCACCTCCAGACGCCGGATGCCGGTTCGGGACAGCCGGTCGCCCAGCCGGATCTTGTCCTCGGTGGCGACGAATGCCGCCTCGTTCTGAAGGCCGTCGCGCAGCACGACCTCGTTGATCTGAACCTGTTCCGACTGTGCAGTCATGGCGGTGTCCTCCGATTTCCGTCGGCGGATCATACCAGTCCCGATTGCGCCTCATCAATAGATATATCATCTGATGTATCAGTTGACATGGATGCGCAGAGCATGCAGCTTGACCCCCGAAATCGAATCTGATGTGTTTACTGATGCATCACACGTCTTGGAGAGGGCCGTGATGCGCGTGGAGGATCTATGACCGAACCGGCGAAGCAGATCGCAGAACTCGTGGCGCGTGCACGCAAGGCGCAGGCCGTGCTGAACGGCTACACCCAAGAGCAGGTGGACCTGATCGCGGGCGCCATCGTCTATCACCTGTCGCAGCCCGCAATGGCCTCGCGCATCGCCGAGATGGCCTTTGAAGAGACCGGCATGGGCCTTGTCGACAGCAAGCGCGCCAAGCTGGCGCAGAAGATGCCCGCGATCTTCCACGACATCCGCAAGGAACCCACCGTCGGCGTCATCGACCGCGATACGGCCAACGGCATCACCACCATCGCCAAGCCCTATGGCGTGATCGCGGCCCTGGTGCCCAGCACCAACTGCGAGGCGACGCCGATCTTCAAGGCGGTTCTGGGCATCCGCGCCCGCAACGCGGTGATCTGCGCCCCGCACCCGGCCAGCAAGAAGACCACCCTTTACGTGGTGGACGTGATCCGGCAGGTGCTGCGCGCCATGGATGCGCCCGAGGACCTCGTGCTGTGCATCGAAACCCCGTCCAAGGCGCTGGCCGCGGAACTGATGGCGCAATGCGACGTCAGCATGGCGACCGGTTCGGGCGACATGGTCCAGGCGGCCTATTCTTCGGGCAAGCCCGCCTATGGCGTGGGGGTCGGCAACGCCGCCGTCATCATCGACGAAACCGTGGACCTTGCCGAGACGGCAGAGAAGATCCGGATAGGCAAGACCGGCGACAATGCCTCGGGCTGCTCGGCGGAAAACTCGATCATCGTGCAGGCCGGGATCTACGGTGGCTTCCTCAAGGCTTTGGAAGCCGAGGGCGCGCATATCGCCTCTGACGAGGAAAAGGCCAGGCTGCGCGCGGTGATCTGGGAAAACGGCCATGTCTCGCGCCGGGTCGTGGCCCGTCCGGTTCAGGAAATCGCGGCCATCGCCGGGATCACGGTCAAGCCGGGCACGCGTTTCTTCGTGGTCGAAGAGACCGGCACCGGCACGGACCACCCCTTTTCCGGCGAAAAGCTGAGCCTTGTGCTGACCTGCTACCGGTACGATAGCTTCGACGAGGCCGTCGGTCTGGTGAACGCCATCACCGACTACTCTGGCTCTGGCCACTCTTGCGGGATCCATTCCAACGACCCCGACCGCATCCTGCGCCTGGGCCTTGAAACACGGACCTCGCGGGTCATCGTGCGCCAGCCGCACGGCGTGGCGAACTCTGGCAGCTGGGCGAACGGGCTGGCCAAGACCTTCTCGCTGGGCTGCGGCAGCTGGGGCGGCAACTCCGTCTCGGAGAACGTGACACAGAAACACTACTACAACACCACCCGCATCGCAGAGCCGCTGGACCGTCCGGTGCCCGACGATCAGGCGATCTACGGCGCGCTTCTGGACCGGATCGCCGCCCTGCGCCTCGGCGCGGAGGCCTGAGCCCATGCATTTCGCCCTGCGCCCGCAGCTTCACGGCCATGACACCTTTGCCGCCTTTGCCGAGGCCCATGCCCTTGGCGCGCGCGACCTGATCTTCACCCAGCGCATCCTGCACGAGACCTTCATGCAGGACAGCGCGGCACAGGTTCTGTTCTACGACGACTTCTGCGACGGAGAGCCGACCGATGTTGCCGTCGACGCAATGCTGAGGGCGATCCGCAAGCTGGATTTCGACCGGCTGGTGGCAATCGGCGGCGGATCGATCCTCGACAGCGCCAAGGTTCTGGCGCTCGACTCGGACGCCGATGTGGCGGGGCTGTTCGAGGCGGGTGTGCAGCCGGGCCGCAAGGTCGGGCTGATCCTTGCGCCCACCACCTGCGGCACCGGCTGCGAGGTGACCTGCGTCTCGGTCTTCGACTTCCCGGCCATCGGCAGCAAGATCGGGAAGGCCTTCGACGCCGGTTTCGCGGACCACGCGGTGCTGGTGGACGAATTCCTGTCCAGGATCCCCTACCCGGTCTTCGCGACCTCCTCGGCCGACGCGCTGGTCCACGCGATGGAAATCTACCTCGCGCCCAAGGCCAGCCCCTACACCGACATGTTCTGCATGGCCGCGATCAAGGCGATCCTTCAGGGCTACAGGCGCATCGTCGAACAGGGCCGCGCGGTCATCGCGCAGGACGCGCGGGCCTACCTGATCGCCAGCAACATGGCCGGGATCGCGCTGGCCAACGTGCTTGCGGGCGGCGTGCACGCCATCGCCATGCACTTCGGCAGCGCCCATCACGTCCCGCACGGCGAGGCGACGCGGCTTTTCCTGCCGCCGGTCTTCAAGGTCTATTACCGCAAGGCGCCCGAGGGGAAGATCGCCGAGATCGCCCGGGTGATCACCGAGGTGCTCGACCTGCCGCAGGACGGCACCAACCCCTTCGACGCGCTGGACGCGCTTCTGGCGCAGGTCGTGCCGACCAAGCGCCTGCGCGACTACGGCATGGCCGAGGGAGACGTCGAACCCTATGCCGCCAAAGTCATCGAAACCCAGCAGCGCCTGCTGGTGAACAATTACGTCCCGCTTTCGGACAGGGACATCGCGGGCGTATACACCGACCTCATGTGACCCAGACAGCATTTCACAGGGGGGCGTATGGCTCAGAACTATTCGAAGAAGGCATACGAAATTCTTCAGGATCAGATCATAAATGGCTCGCTCAGGGCTGGCGCGCCCCTCGATGTCCACCGCATCGCGGCGGAGATGGAGATGAGCATCACGCCCGTCCGGGACGCCATCAAGAAGCTCGAGGCCGACGGGCTGGTCGAGGTGCTGCCGCGCTCGGGCACCTTCGTGCGGCACTACACCATCGAGGACCTGATCAAGGGCTACGAACTGGTCGAGGGGCTGGACGGCATGGCCGGTTACCTGCTGGCCGAGAAAGTGAAGGCGGGCGTGGTCGCGGGCGCGGATATCGACGCCCTTCTGACCTCGCTGGTCGACGAGATGGACCGCAACCTGTCCCGCGAACAGGTGCGGACATGGGCGGAACTGGATGACCGGTTCCACCGGGCGATTTTCGAAATGGCGGAGAACCCGCTGCTCGCCAATGGCTACAATTCGGCGAGAAACCAGATGCGGTCGGTGCTGTCCTTCATCAGCCCGGTCCATGTCGACAGGGCCAATTCGGTGAGGGAGCACCGTCTGATCGTCGCGGCGATCATCGCAGGCGACTGCGAGAAGGCCCGCAAGACCTGTCAGGACCACCGGCATCTCGTCCGGGAGATCCTGAAGACCTTGCATGGTGAGTGTCAAACATAACGGAGGAGTGAGACATGAAGACCAAGATGACTGCGATCCTGGCGGGCAGCCTGCTGCTGGCAGGGGCCGCACAGGCCGAAGACGTGATCTTCGCCCACGGCGAGAACCCCGGAAACCCGCGTTACATCGCGGCGGAGAAATGGGCCGAGCTTTACACCGAATGCACCGGGTCCTCGGTCAACGTGGCGCCTTCGGCGACCATGGGCGATGACGTGGAGATGCTGACCTCGGTCGGCGCGGGCATCATCCAGATCACCGCCAACTCGCAGGGCTCCTTCAGCCAGATCGTGCCGGAAATCGGTCTCTTGGGCCTGCCCTTCCTGTTCCCCGACCTCGAAACCGCCTGGGCGACCGTGGACGGCGAAGTCGGCGCCCTGATCGACGAGCGCGCGCATGCGTCCGGCCTGAAGGTCGTGGGCTACTGGGACAACGGCATCCGCCACATCACCCACCTGTCCAAGCACATGCTGGAACCCGCGGATCTGTCGGGCATGCGCATCCGCACCCCCCCGGCAGAGATGACGGTCGACATCTTCGAGGCGCTTGGTGCCTCCCCTGCCCCGCTGGCCTGGTCCGAGGTGCCCTCGGCGCTTCAGTCCGGTGTCTTCGAAGGTCAGGAAAACCCGCTGACCAACATCTACTTCGCCAAGCTGCACGAGATCACGCCCTACATCACCCTGACCGGCCACATGTACGAGGCCTCGCCCGTCGTCGTGGGCCTTGCATGGTGGGAAGGTCTGGATGAGGCGACCCAGACCTGCGTGACCGACGCCACCCGCGAGGCCGGTGCCCTTCAGCGTCAGCTGAACAAGGAAGGCAACGACAAGCTGCAGGCGACGATGGAAGAGGAAGGCGCAATCTTCGCGACCGCCAACCGCGAGGCCTTCGTCGAGGCGACGGCTTCGGTCTACGACAAGTATGCGGAAACCTATCCCGACCTGGTCGCGGCCCTGCGCGAGGCAGCGCAAGGGCAATGACCCGGTCTTCTTCGGACGCGGCAGGGGGGCGGCAACGCCCCCTTGTCCACGGGCTCCTGACGCTGTGCCGCGGTCTGACCCTCGGGCTGGACTACAGCGCGCGGGTGATCGCGGTCACGGCCATGGCCGTGATGTTCACCCTGCTGCTGATGAACGTCGTGCTGCGCTACATCTTCACGACCGGCATCCCCATGGCCTACGAGATCCACGCGGTGCTGCTGCCCTGGCTGGTGGCCGGCGGGCTGGTGGTGGCCTCGGCCCGCAACCGCAATATCGCCGTGACGCTGCTGCCCGACATGATGCCCCCCGCCCTGCGGCGGCTCATCCTGATCGCGGTGCAGGGCATCGTGCTGGTGATCGCCGTCTCGATCGTCTGGAGCGGCCAGCCGATCCTGCGCGCCTCGACCTTCCAGTCGCTGTCGACGCTGGGGATCAAGCAGGTCTGGGGCTATGCAAGCCTGCCCTATTCCTTCGCCTGCATCAGCGTGATCGCGACCTGCGACCTGCTGCGCCTCATCCTGCGCGACGAGACCCTCGAAGAGAGCCTCGTCACGCCCACGAGTCTGAGCTGATCGGACCCTGACAGGAAAGCCCCGACCATGTCCGCGACAATGATCTGGATCTTCGTACTGCTGCTGCTTGGCGCCGTCCCGGTGGGTTTTGCCATCCTCGGCGGCGTCGCCGGCGCGCTCTGGCTGGACGGCAAGTCCATGGCCGTGCTGGCACAGCGGCTCTATTCACCCACGCAGAGCTTCCCCATGCTCGCGATCCCCTTCTTCATCCTTGCCGGCAACCTGATGATGTCCGGCCGGTTCGGCACCTACCTCGTCAATATCGCGCGCCTTCTGGTGGGCCGCTTCAAGGGCGGCATGGGTCAGGTTTCCGTGCTTGGTTCGGTGATGTTCGGCGGTGTTTCGGGCTCGGCGGTGGCCGATGCCACGGCGCTTGGCAACGCGCTGATCCCGGTGCAGAAGGACAGCGGCTATCCGCCCGCCTTCGCGGCGGCGGTCAATGCCTCCTCCTCGACCGTTTCGGTGCTGATCCCGCCCTCGATCCCGCTGATCCTGTATGGGCTGATCGCCAACGTCTCTATCGTCAACCTCTTCGTCGCGGGCATCCTGCCGGGGGTGCTGCTGGCGGTGGGCATGATGGGTGCGGTGGCGCTGGTCGGCAAGCGGCGCAACCTGCCGCGCGCGCCGCTCGAAGGGGGTTTCGCCGCCTTCAAGGGCCAGCTGTTCATCGCCCTGCCCGCCATGTTCATGCCGGTCTTCGTGATCGGCACCCTGCGCTTCGGCATCGCCACGCCCACCGAGGTCAGCGTGATGGCCGTGGCCTACGCGATGGCCGTCAGCGGGATCCTCTACCGCGACCTGTCGTGGCGCGTCCTGTGGGAGGCCTCGGTCGCCACGGTGATGATGACGGGCGCGGTGATGATCATCATCATGGCCTCCTCCACCATGCAGTGGGTGCTGACGCTTGAACGGGTGCCGCAGCATCTGGCGGAATGGGTCAGCCTGACCTTCTCGGAGCCCTGGATGGTCATCATGGCGCTGAACGTGGTGATGCTGCTGATCGGCACCGTGCTCGACCTTCCCGCCGCCGTGTTGTTGCTGGGGCCGATCTTCGTCGGCATCGGTCAGGCCATCGGGCTGGACCCGGTGCAACTGGGCCTGATGATGGTCGTCAACCTGTCGATCGGGCTTTACACGCCGCCGGTCGGGACGACGCTATTCATCTCGTCGGCCATTGCGCGGGTGGGGATCGGGGCGACGGTGAAGGCCCTGCTGCCATTCTACATGGTGTCCCTGCTGGTCCTCTTGCTGATCTCCTACGTCCCGGCGCTGACCTGGTACTGAGCCGGGCCCCCGGCTGGCGCGATTTCCGCGCCAGCCGGTCGGGCCGGGATCATGCTGAAGCAGGCGAGCCAGAGCCCTGCCCCTGCCTTTGTCGTCCCCTTCGGAACCGCGTGGCAGAGCCGAAAGGGACGATCCTGTGGGCCATCCCGTCCGGCGATCCTGCCCCCGATCCCGGCAAAGCGGAATGCCGGGCACGAGGGCGCGCCCGATCCGGCGCGCCCCCATCGGCGCATCACGACAGGTGATGCACCTCTTGCAACCCGTAGACGGGGGTCTCGATGCCCTCCATCCGGGCCTTCAGTTGCAGCGCAAGATACAGCGAATAGTGCCGCGACTGATGCAGGTTGCCACCGTGGAACCAGAGGTTCTCCTGCTGGGTGGGTTTCCACATGTTGCGCTGCTCGCCCTCCCAGGGGCCGGGATCCTTGGTGGTGTCCGAACCCAGACCCCAGACCTTGCCGACCTTGTCCGCGACCTCGGGGCTGATGAGATCGGCGGCCCAGCCGTTCATGCTGCCATAGCCGGTCGCCATGACCACCAGCTCGGCGTCCAGATGTGTGCCGTCCGACAGCACCACGCCGGTCTCGTCGAAGTGGTCCACCTGCCCCTTCACCAGCCTCACCGCGCCGTCGATGATCAGCTGGCTGGCACCCACGTCGATGTAATAGCCCGACCCGCGCCGCAGGTACTTCATGAAGAGGCCGGACCCGTCGTCGCCCCAGTCGAGATCGAAGCCCGCCTTTTCCAGCCCCGCATAGAAATCCGCGTCGCGTTCCTTCATCTGCTCGTAGAGCGGGATCTGGAATTCGTGCATGATCCGGTAGGGCAGCGAGGCGAAGATCATGTCGGCCTTTTCCGTCGTCACGCCATTGGCCACTGCCTCTTCGGAATAGAGCGCGCCGAGGCCGATATCCATCAGCGTGTCCGAGCGCACGATATGGGTCGAGGAGCGCTGAACCATGGTCACGTCGGCGTCCGCCTCCCAAAGCGCGGCGCAGATGTCATGGGCCGAGTTGTTCGACCCCACGACAACCACCTTCTTGCCGGTCCAGTCATCCGGGCCGTCGTGCTGCGAGCTGTGCTGGATCGTGCCCCTGAAACCCTCCATGCCCGGGAACTGCGGCAGGTTGGGCTTGCCCGACATGCCGGTGGCCAGCACCAGCTGCGTCGGGCGCAGCGTGACCTCTTCGCCGTCGCGATTGACCTTGACGGTCCATGTGCCGCTGGCCTCGTCATATTGCGCGCTCTGCACCTCGGAGCGGGACCAGTAGTTGATCTCCATCACCTTGGTGTACATCTCCAGCCAGTCGCCGACCTTGTCCTTGGGTGTGAAGACCGGCCAGTTGTCCGGGAACTTGATGTAGGGCAGATGGTCGTACCAGATCGGGTCATGCAGGCAGAGCGACTTGTAACGCGACCGCCACTGGTCGCCGGGCCGGTCGTGCTTGTCCAGAACGATGGTCGGCACGCCAAGCTGCCGCAGCCGCGCACCAAGGGCGATGCCGCCCTGCCCGCCGCCGACGATCACGGTATAGGGCTGTTCGGTATAGCCCAGCTCGGCGGCCTCGGCCTCGCGCTTTTCCTTCCAGGACTTGCGGTTCTTGGCAGCGCCGTGTTCCGCGCCCATCGGGCGGCGGCGGCCCCGGTTTTCCTCATGCCCCTTCAGTTCCTGAAGCGCAGTCAGCAGCGTCCAGATCCGCCCGTCCTTCAGGCGCATCAGCCCCCAGCCGCGCCCGACGGCGGTCTCGAAAGTGATCCAGGCGGTGATGACCCCGCCCTCTTCGCCCGGCACCTCGCCCTGCTGAATGGCGAAGCCACGCGGCTGGGTGTGATTCAGTTGCGCGGTCAACATGTCCTGAACGCCGGACGGCCCCTCCACCGTCTTCAGGTTCCAGGACACGGCGATCAGGTCGCGCCAGTAACTGTCCGTGGCAAAGAGCGCGCTTGCGGCCCTGGCATCGCCTGCCTCCAGCGCGGCGTTCAAGCTATCCAGCGTCTCTTGCACCTGATCGGTGACTGTCGAGTCGAGCATTGCGTTTCCTCCTCATCGGCAATGTGATGCCCGGAGAGTGGCGAAACGGCCCCCGTTGACTCTACGAAAATCTGGCAGGTTTGCCCGGGAAACACGGTGCTGCGAAGCAGCATGTTGCACATGCAACGCCGCGCAACATCTCAGTCGGGCGCGCGCAACCCCTCCCTGCGGATGCGGCGCAGGACAGTCGAGCGGTTGACCCCAAGGCGGCGCGCGGCCCGGGCCATGTTCCAGTTGCAGGCGTCCAGAACCGCCTCCAGATCCTGCTCTGGCGCCGGGGACCGGGGCGCGGCGGGCAGGTCCGGCAGGTCGATCACCTTGGTTTCCGCCAAGGCGCAGGCCACGTCCAGCGTATTGCCAAGCGCGCGCAGGTTGCCCGGCCAGTCGCGCGCCATCAGCTCTGCCCGCGCCGAGGGGGTCAGCCGCATCTCGCCGCCGTCGCGGCGCCGAAGCAGGCGGTCGATCAGCCAGCCAAGGTCCTGCCTTTCGCGCAGGGGCGGCAGCGCCAGCACCGCCCCGGCCAGCCTGTGATACAGCATCGCGGGCAATCTCCCCTGCGCCAACAGTTCGGACGCGGCCTGCCCTGTTGTCGCGATCGGGCGCATGTCGGGATGCGCATCCAGAAGACCCGCAAGGACACGCGCGGCCTCGGGCGCCAGATCCTCGACCCGGCGCAGCAGCAGCGTGCCCGGGACCGTCTGACCAGAGAGCGCCGCGCGCAGCGTCTCAGCATCGGCCCCGGCACAGTCGAGAGCCAGGAAACCGCCGCGCCGCGAAGCCATGTGCACCGCCCGCGCCAGCTTGGTCTTGCCGGTGCCGCTTTCACCGCACAGCATCAGGGGCACCGGCGTCGGCGCCAGCCGCTCGGCCTGCGACAGCAGCCGGGTCATGGCCGGGTCGCCCCCGGCGAGGGTGGCCAGAACACCGCCGCGCGCCCGCAGGGCCGGCGCACTCGGCTGACCCGGTGCCCGGCGGGGCGCTTGCGGCGCAATGGCGTGGCCGAAGACGGCGCCGCCATCGCCAAGCGCCACCACCCGGTCCTCGGTCGGGCGGTCGCGCATCAGGTCGGGCAGGTCGTCGACGCTCAACCCCAGCAGGGCGTCTATCCGCGCGCCGATCAGGCTCTTGCCGCCCGACAGCATCCGCGTCGCCGCGCGCGTGGCACCTATCACGCGGCCCGCCCCGTCCAGCGATACCGCTGCCTCGGGGTCGACGTCGAGGAATTCCGGGCTGGTCGAGAACCGCAGCACCCATTCGCGGCGGCTGGCCGCCATCAGGTTCGCCATCTCGACCCGCCGCGCCGCGGCCGTCACCAGCGACATGGCGAGGTTCTGGCTGCTCTTCGGCGCCGGAGAGCGCAAAAGCGAGATGTCCAGAACCGCCGCCAGCTGCCCGAGGCTGTCGTAGATCGGCGCCGCGGTGCAGGACAGCCCGGTGTGGGCGTTCCCGAAGTGATCGTCCTGATGCACGGTCACCGGCTCGCCGGTGACGATGCAGGCGCCGACACCGCAGGTCCCCGCAAGGTCTTCGGACCAGTTGGAGCCAAGGTAGAGCCCCGCCTTGCGCAACTCGTCCACCAGCAGGTCGTCGCCGTAGAAGTCGACGCAGACGCCCTTGGCATCGGTCAGGAGCAGCACGTAGTTCTGGCCCGTCACCTGCCGGAACAGGCCCTGCAGGCTGGATCGCGCGGCGCCGATCATCCAGTCGGCCTGATCGCGGTGAAGGCGGAACTCGGTTTCGGTGACGATATGGGCCGGATCGCTGCGCGTCGGATCCATGCCGTATAGCTCGACGCAGCGCCGCCACGAGGCATCAACGTAGCTGTCCCGCCCGGACGCGCGCCCGCCCAGAACCTCGGCAATTTCCTCGACGTGATGCCGCTCGACCATATGACCGTCCTCCCGCCCAAGACTGTACATCCAAGCGCGGCTCACCCAAGGGAGGACTTTGGTAGCGGCCCTTGGGCTGCCGGACCCCGGGGTTTCGCGGAGCGGCGCCTTGCCCCCCTGCCCTGCTCGGAACGGCGACCGACAGGCGCGGCGGGGTTGCCGCATAGACGTGGCCCTGCCGCAACCCGTCCCGAACCCCGGCTCACCGCCGGAGGGCTGTCACCTCTGAATCTACCGAGACAAGGGCCACATTGAAGGCAACACACTCACTGATGAAGATAACCGACTGAAATCGCGCGAAATTACCCTGTCCAGTCCCTTCGCGATGCAACAAGGGCGATTTCAACGACATTTTTCCGGCCTGAGGCAGCTTTTCGGCGCCTCGCCTGCTGCCAGAAGCCAAGACAGCGCCCGGTTCAGAGTTGCGATCGCCTGAGCGCCCGGCCCTTCCGCGCGGTCGGACAGACCGGGGATATCGCCTGGCCGATCTTGGATCATATGACCCCGGCCCACGCCGGACCAGCCGGTCGGTCCGGCGCGCCCTTTGCCCCGGCCCCATGCCCCCCCTGCCCGGCACAGATCCTCCGCCTTAAGGCGCCTCTTGCGGCTATGGCCGCTTTCAAAGGTATCTCCGCCGATGATCGCACCGGCCGCGGATTGGCGGACATTTTTCAGGCCTTGCCCTGCCCGTTTACCAAGCGGCCTTGCCAGCGCCCCCCCTATCCCGACATGAATAGCAGGTAGCGATTTCGAGACCCCGCATGGCCCCGCCATGCCGAAACCTCGCAGCGCGTTGTCGAAGGTCTGGCCTCTGCCCGCGAGTTTACAGCTGTAAACGCAGAATGAAGCCCGGCGACAGCCCTGGGCACGCGCGGTTTAAATGGGCACTATATCGAGGAAAATTCTTGACTTAGCCTCTTGAATCAATGCTCTTACCCCAAAGTGGCGTGGAAAAGGCCACATTTTCGAATTTGGGGCAACTAGATGATTCCTGTGACACCACTGGCAAGCGAGAAGCCGTCGGCGCTCGCGACGGATATTTCCGAACGGTTGAATGCCGCAATCCGGGAACATCTCCTCTCTGCTTTTGCCCCAGACAGCACAAAATCGCTACGCTCTTTTTCGGCGCCGGAAGCGGCAGAGCTGCTTGGGGTCTCTGGCCAGTTCATGCGCAAGGTGCATGCCGAGGGCACGATCCCCGAACCTGAAGACGTTCGTGGCGGGCGGCGCTATTACACGGCGCAAGAGATCTGGAACGCGCGCGAGATCCTGGAAAAGTCGTCCCGCAAGAAAGGCCGCTACCTGCCGCGTCGGTCCGGGGACGAGAAGCTGCAGGTCTGGCAGCTGATGAACTTCAAGGGCGGCTCCAGCAAAAGCACGACAACGATCCACCTTGCCCACTATTTCGCCCTTCGCGGCTACCGCGTTCTGGTGGTCGACCTCGACCCGCAAGGGTCGCTGACCTCCATGTGCGGCATCAGCCCCGAGATCGATTTCGACGGGCTGACGGTCTATGACGCGATCCGCTATGACGAACCCGTCAGCATGGCGGATGTCGTGGTCCCCACCTATTTCCCGGGCCTGTCAATTGCGCCGTCGCGGCTGATGCTGTCCGAGTTCGAAACCGAATCCGCGGTGCATTCGAACCCCGACCAGCCGTTCTTCACCCGCATCCGAAACGCCCTGTCGCAGGTCGAGGACGATTTCGACCTGGTCCTGATGGATAGCCCGCCGCAGCTGGGCTTCCTGACCATCGCCGGGATGGCGGCTGCAAGCTCTCTGATCGTGCCGCTGACCCCCTCGATGCTGGATGTCTCGTCGACCGCGCAGTTCCTCGAACTGGCGGGCGCCTACATGGGCGTCATCGAGGACGCCGGGGCGACGCTTCAGTACGATCATTTCAAATTCCTGATCACCCGGGACGAACCGACAGACGTCCCGTCGCAGCAGCTGACCTCTTTCATGCGCGCCCTGTTTCAGGATCGGGTCATGTCCGCGACCGCCCTGAAAAGCACCGCGATCAGCGACGCAACCATGCTGAAACAGTCGATCTACGAGGTCGTGCGGTCCGAGATGACCCGCGCGACCTACGACCGTGCAAAGGGGTCGGTGGATGCGGTCGGGCACGAGGTCGAGACGATGATCCAGCAATCATGGGGACGTCAGTAATGGCACGGAAAACCCTTCGCGACATGTCCGGCATTGCCAGCACCATTGCCCGGTCAGGCAATGCCTCGAAAGAGCGCGCGCCGAAGACAAGCGCACCCGCCCTGGGGGCCTTGCAGGGGTCTCTGGCCTCGATCCGCGAGATCGATCCCGGGCTGATCGATGACTGGGGCCCCAAGGACCGGCTGGATGAGTTTACAGCTGTAAACACCGAAGAAAGCGACGATGGCTTCGAGGCCCTCAAGACCAGCATCCGCGATGGCGGGCAGCAGGTGCCGATCCTCGTGCGGCGTTCCAAGACGGCAGAGGGGCGCTTTGAAGCTATCTATGGCCGCCGCCGCCTGAAGGCCTGCCGCGAACTCGGCATCAAGGTCCGGGCCAATGTTCAGGATCTCGATGACGCCACGGCCTTGCTGGCCAAGGGGCTGGAGAACGCGGCGCGGCGCAACCTGTCGTTCTACGAAAAGGCGCGTTTCGCCGACGCCATCCAGGCCGCCGGCCATGAAGGCGCGACCGTGCGGCAGGTTCTGAACCTGTCCGCATCGGGGCATTCGCACCTGACCAAAGTGACGCAGAACGTCCCGTCGGCGGTTGGCGATTCGATTGGCCCGGCGCCAAAATCCGGCCGGCCCAGATGGACGGAACTGGCCCAGCTGTTCCTTGATCGCAAGCTGACCGAAGCGGTCGCGCTTGGCGTCCTGGCCAGGATGAGCCCTGCGTTGACCTCTGACGAACGCCTGGATGCGCTTGTCAGGGAAGCGCTCAAGCGTGGAACCAAAGGGAGCCATGGTCCCCGAGAAATCACCCCCATGGAGGGCGTGGTCATCAAGGCAGGGCGAGGCAGCCTGTCCATGTCGGTCAAGAAATCCGGTGCAAACGCCGAGTTCGCGACCTGGCTCGAGAGCAATCTCGAGGAAATCATAAAGAAATCCTACGCCGAGTTTACAGATGTAAATTCGAAGGATGACACCTGAGGACGAGCAGAAAGGAGGAAAGGTAAACAAAGAAAACCCCCGAAACCGAAGCTTCGAGGGCTGCTGCGCAAAGCGCAATTCTTAGATTAGACACCTGGAACTTAGCAGCCAACGAATCGCCATACAAGAAGAATCGCTCCTGAGCGAACGGGATTTCTTTGTCTGCTGATACAGGATGGAACAATTCATCGATGCCCCCAACGGGGCAACTGGGGTCATCATGCCTCAGACCGGCGGAGCTGTGCCCAACAGCAAGCGCACGTCGGGTTGGCGCAAGGCCACCGTCGGCCTTGCCGTCGCAGAGCGCCATGCAGCCGCCGGAGAACGGGTCGCAGTACCCAAATCGCGGGCTTTCGTGGCCGTGAAGCGGGTAGGGGCCGCCATTGGCCTCAAGGCCGGCGACATGATGCTGCTGGACACGCTCGGGGCCTTCACCCAGCCCCAGGACTGGGACGAGGGACAGCGCCCGATTGTCTGGGCGTCGAACGCCTACCTGATGGCGCAGACCGGCTTTTCGCTGTCTGCGCTCAAGCGCCACGCGCGGCGGCTTGCCGAGGCGGGTGTCGTCTCTTTCCGGGACAGCCCCAATGGCAAGCGCTGGGGCCACCGGGACGCCGGGGGCCGCATCGTCGAGGCCTATGGCTTCGACCTGTCGCCGCTCTCGGCCCGTGCAGCCGAGTTCGAGGCCCTGTACGCCGATTTGCAGGCCGAACGCGCGCTCTGCCAACGCCTGAAACGCCAGATCACCGTCGCGCGCCGGACGATCCGCGCACGGATCGAAGCCGCCGTCAGCGCGACCCTGCGCGGCCCCTGGACGCAGCTCACCCATCTCTTTGAAGAGCTTCTGGGACGCCTTCCGCGCCGCCACCAGACCCCGGAACAGCTCGCAAGATTGCTGGCTTGGTTCACCCAGCTTCTGGAGCGCGTCGAGGCAGCCTATCTGCAGGCAACAGATCAGCCGCAAGCTGTGGAAAACGCAGAGAAAACCTGGGGACAAAGCACGCAAAACACTATGGAAACGGACCCCAGGGAGGCCAATTCCGAACCCCACATACAAATTACCAATCAACTTGATCAAGTAACCCGTAATGACACCGAAAATGCCGAGCTCCCGACCGTTCTGCCGAGCCCCCGCATGCGGGATCAGATCGAAGCGACCCCCAAAGAAAGGGCAAGCGACGCACCCAAGACCCCCGCGCCGGTGGATCTGTCCACGGTCATGCAGGCCTGTCCCGAATTTGCCTCTTGGGCGCGCAATATGGGCGGCTTCCTGAGAGATTGGGGCGATCTGCACCGCATTGCCGGGCAGCTCAGACCGATGATCGGGGTCTCGGAACAGGCCTGGACCCTGGCACAGGTTCGATTGGGCGGACAGCTGGCAACGGCGGCACTGGCGCTTGTCTTCGAAAAGCACTGTGCGGGTGAACTTGCCTCTCCCAGCGGCTATCTGCGCGGCATGGTTGCAAAGGCCGGGGCAGGGGAGCTGCATCTTCAGCGCAGCTTCTACGGCAGGCTGAAAGCCCAGGCGGCATGACGGGGCAGGGGAGGGGGCCTGCCGCCAGACCGGCAAGCCCGGTCATCTCCGGTAAGGGCGACAGCCACGCGCCGCGTAGGGCAGGGCAAAGAGGCCGCGGGCGCTCCGAAGACGACCGACATGCGGCAGGGCGCCCTTGGGCAGGGCTCTGGTTGACCAAAGGCACGGACGCGGTTGAACCAAAGTGGTCGGACCACTTTCGCTCGGGATTTCGGTCGTGATTTTTCATAAAGTATTCATGATTACAGAGGTTTAATAAAAGACTTTGCCCGAAAGCGGCTGAAATCCTTGGGTGCCATTCCTGTCCTGGATTGTCGTGACCCACAGTGTTGGACCATTCTGCGGGGCAGGGAGGACCGGCATGGACCGCGTTGAAGGCAGGGAATCAGGAACCGGGAAGGGCGCCGACCGCGTCGTGGCCTATTTCATGACCCGGTTGCGGCAGGGCGCGCTGAAACTGGGCGACCGCTTGCCGTCCGAGCGCGAGCTGTCGCGCGAACTGGGCGTCGGGCGTCCGCTGTTGCGCGAAGTCATGCGTTCGCTCTCGATGCTGGGGGTGCTGGACATCCGCCACGGTTCCGGCGCCTATGTGGGCAAGGTCGATATCGGGCTGATGTCGGATTTCTTCACCTTCTGCCTGTCGCAGGAGCAGGACGTTCTGGACGACGTGCTGCAGGCCCGCATTGCCATCGAATGCCAGGCGATCCGGATGGCCTGTTTGCGCGCCAACGAACGCGATCTCGCCCGCATCAGCCAGTGGCTGAACGTATTGCTGCATACGCTCGACGATCCCGAGAAGGGCGGTCACGCGGATTTCATGTTCCATCAGGCGGTTGTCGCCGCCAGCCATTCACGCTCGCTGATCGTGCTGCACGGTGCGCTGGCGGACCTGTTGAAACAAAGCCATGTCGAGCGCCGCCGCACCTATCGCAGCGGCCCGATCATGCAGGATTTGGTGGAGGCGCATCGCGATGTGTTTCTGTCAATCGTGGGGAAGGATCCCGACAAGGCCGACCAGCGGCTGCGGGAGCATTTCGCCATCGGCGACGAGTTGTGTCGCCAGAGCCTGATTTCCGAGTACGAACGCAAGGACTTTCGGGCACCGCACACGACCTGAAGACAAACACCGGAGGAGAGAATGTTTCACGCATCCACCCGGCGGCTGATGGCCGCCGCCGCTATCGGCCTGCTTGGCACCCAGGCCATTGCCGCCGATCTGCGCTATGCCCATGTCGGCGCCGAGGGCGATTTCCAGACTCGTTTCGCCGCCGAGGCGGCGGAAGAGGTCAATGCCGCCACCGATGGCGAAGTAACCATCAACGTCTTCCCGGCCAGCCAGCTTGGCAATGTGGCCGAGATGGTCGACGGGGTGAAGCTGGGCTCGATCCACATGGGGCACCACGACTTTGCCTCGCTGGCCCGCATCGTGCCCGAGATCGCGGTCTTCAACGCGCCCTTCATCTACCGTGACGGCGCCCATGCGCTGGCCGCGACCGACCCGGCCACCTCCGAGGCGCTGATCGCGCTGAACGAGCGGCTGGTCGAAGAGGGCGGTGTCCGCGTGATCGGTCGCATCTATCGCGGCGCGCGCCACATCTCGTCGAACTTCGAGATCAAGTCGCCCGACGACATGACCGGCAAACCCTTCCGCGCCGTGCCGCTGGACCTGTGGATCTCGATGATCAAGGGCATGGGCGCCACGCCGACGCCGGTCGAGGTCAGCGAACTGCCGACCGCGCTGATGACCGGCCTCGTGGTGGGTCAGGAAAACCCGCTGACCATGATCTCGGCCAATGCGCTGCACGAGGTGCAGAGCCACGTCGCGATGACCGGCCACATGCAGTCGGTGCTGGCGGTCTTCGTGAACGAGAACGCGTGGCAGGGCCTGACCGAGGACCAGCGCGCGGCGATCACCAAGGTGCTCGACGACAAGGCGCAGCAGTCGCTGGAATGGGCGCAGGCCTCCGAGGCCGACCTGATCACCGAGCTCGAGGGCAAGGGCATGGTCTTCACCACCGAGGACAACGGTCTCGACCTCGCGGCCTTCCGCGACAAGGTGCTGCCGCAGATCACCGCGGATTTCCCCGAGTACGAGAGCTTCATCGCGCAGATCTCTGCCGTCGAATGACCCCATGTGCGGGCCGGGCATCGCGCCCCGGCCCGCATCTGACCGGAGGCGATATGACCCGACCCCTGCAAATCCTCTGCGTGCTTCTGGTGGCGGCCCTTGTGGTGACGCCCTTTGCGCAGGTCATCATGCGCGGCGTCTTTGGCCGTGCCATGATCGGCGCCGAGGAGCTGACCCGCGTTCTGCTGATCGCCTCTGTCTTCGTGTCCTATCCGCTGGTGGTGGCGGCGCGCGAGAACATCGGCATGACGGAAATCCGCGACGCCCTGCCAAGCCCCGCCCCGCGCCTGCTGGCGCTGATCAACACGCTGATCGGGCTGGGCATTTCCGTGACCATGGCGGTGATCACCGTGCAGAACATTTCCGGCAACATGCGCAACGCGACGCCGACCCTGGGCATTCCCTTCTGGTTGTTCCTCGGCGCCGCCGGTCTGGGCTTCGCGGGGGCCGCCGTCTACCACGCGCGCCGCTTCGTGATCCAGCTGAAGACGGGGGAGCTGTGACATGGGTCTCGTGCTGATCTTCCTCTTCCTGATCCTCTTCATGCTGGGCGTGCGGGTGGTCTATGCGATCCTGCTGCCCTCGATCCTCTATGTCTTCATGGAGGGCCTGCCGCCGGGCATGCTGGCGCAGCGGGTGACCTATGCGCTCGACAGCTTTCCGCTGGTGGCGGTGCCGGTCTTCATCTTCGTCGGCAACCTGATGAACCTCTCAGGTGTGACCGACCGCATCTTCAAGTTCGCCGATACGCTGGTGGGCCGGGTGCCGGGCGGGCTGGCGCAGGTCAACATCTTCTCCAGCCTGATCTTTTCCGGCATGTCGGGCGCGGCGCTGGCCGATATCGGCGGCCTTGGCCGGATCGAGATCGACGCCATGAAAAAGCGCGGCTTCTCCGGCCCCTTCGCTGGGGCGGTCACGGCAGCCTCGGCGGTGGTCGGCCCGATCTTTCCGCCCTCGATCCCGCTGATCGTCTATGGCTCTGTCACCAGCGTCTCGATCATCCAGCTTCTGATCGCGGGCATCGTCCCGGCGCTGATCTGCATCGGGCTTCTGATGCTGACCGCCTTCGTCATCGCGCTGGTGCAGGACATGCCGCGCGCCGAGCGCTGGCCCAGGGTGGGCGAGGTTTTCGCCGCGCTCTGGCCCGCGCTGCCCGCCATGCTGGCGCCGGTGCTGATGATCGCGGGCATGATGCTGGGCTGGTTCACGCCCACAGAGGCGGCCAGCGTCACGGCGGTCTACGTCATCCTCATCGCGCTGTTCTTCTACCGCGAGCTGACTTGGGCGCATCTGTGGACTGCGACGGTCAACACGGCGCTGTCGACCAGCGCGATCCTGATCATCGTCGCGGCGGCCTCCATGTTCGGCTGGATCCTCGCGGTCGAACAGATCCCGCAGGATTTCGCCAAGTTCATCCTGCAATTCGCCTCCAGCCCCATTGTCCTGCTGCTGATCGCCAACCTGATCTTCTTCGTCGCAGGCATGTTCCTCGACTCGACGACGGCAACGCTTCTGGTGGTGCCGATCATCGCGCCGCCGCTGGTGGCCGCCGGCATCGACCCGGTGCATCTGGGCATCATCGTGATCTTCAACCTGATGCTGGGGCTGCTGACGCCGCCCATGGGCCTGTCGCTGTTCCTTGTGTCGTCGATCGCCAAGGTCAGCCTGCGGCAACTGCTGGTGGCGCTCTTGCCCTTCTATGTGCCGCTGCTTCTGTGCCTCGGCATCATCACCTTCGCCGAGGACCTCGTCCTCTGGCTGCCGCGCATGTTGCGGTGACTTCTCAACACGGAGACTGACATGAAAATCGTTATCGGATCGGATCACGCGGGCTTCCCGATGAAGGCAGGGGTGATCGAGACCATCCGCGCCGAGGGGCACGAGGTCACGGACGTGGGGTCCTTCAACCCGGAGCCGGTGGACTTTCCCGATGTCGCGCGGGCGCTCTGCGACAAGATCCTGAAGGGCGAGGCAGAGCGCGGGTTGCTGGTCTGCGGCACCGGCGTCGGCGCGGTGATCGCCGCGAACAAGGTGCCGGGCATCCGTGCCTCTGTCTGTCACGACGCCCATTCCGCGCATCAATGCGTCGAACATGACGACGTCAACGTGATGTGCATCGGCGCCCAGATCATCGGGCCCTGGCTGGCGGCGGATCTGGTGCGCTCTTTCCTGACCGCCGAGTTCTCGAGCGACCCCGATTGCCGCCGTCGGGTCGAGAAGCTGAACGCGATGGATCTGGCGCGCGGCTGACCCGGCGCGGGACCGCCCACCGGGCCTCTTGTGCCCGGTGGGGGCTGTCGTCCCGGATCAGGTCGCAGGGTGTTCTCTTACAGGCGGGTGACAGGGAAACTGACGGCAAGCAGCGGCACCAGGGGCTTCAGCCTATTCTGCGAAGCGACGGGGCGGGCAGGGCTGCCAGAGCGGGGAACAATGGCGGGGCGGGCCGCTCTTGTCGTCCCCGGCGGCAGATCCATTCGGCGCCGTCGAGCGTGCATGTCCGGGGTGTTCGGGCTTACCGCAGACCGTGAACTGACACTGACGCACCGGCGTGCCATCCGAGAGACCGTCTTGGTGAAAGGCGGGTACAGGAAGCGACCGAACATCAATAACTGACATGTCAGTTGTGCAATCAGAATTGCCCTGCTAGGTTTCCTCCGAAGACGAGGAGAATCTCAGTTGGAACACTTCGGTATCTCGGTTGCCTTGCTGACGCCCTTCACGGCGCGCGGCGAACTCGACACCGCGCGGCTGGGGACGCACGCGCGAAGCCTTCTGGATCGTGGCGTCCAGGGCGTCACGCTCTTTGGCACCACCGGAGAAGGGGCCTCGGTGGGGCTGTCGGAACGCGCGGCGGGGATCGACGCCCTGCTGCAGCACGGCTGCCCGGCGGGGGCGATCACGCTTGGCGTCTGTGCGACCGCGCTTGCCGATGCCCTGGAGCAGGTGGCGCAGGGCACCCGCCGTGGCATCCAGTCGTTCCTGCTGCTGCCGCCGTTCTACTTCAAGGGATGCAGCGACGACGGTCTGTTTGCCTGGCATGCAGAGCTCTTCGCGCGGGCCGATCCCGGGGCCCGGTTCATCCTCTACCATATCCCGCAGGTGTCGGGGGTGGGTCTGTCAGTCGATCTGGTGGGGCGACTGATCGATCATGCGCCCGACCGGGTGCGGGCGATCAAGGACAGCTCCGGCGACTGGGAAACCGCCGCGGCGCTGATCGACCTGGGAAAGACCACGGTGCTTGTCGGAGACGAACGGCTTCTGCACCGTGCCGTGGCGCGCGGTGCCGGGGGCGCGATCTGCGGGATGGCGAACCTGTACCCCGAGCGGATGGTCCGCATCGTGGAGACCGCCACCGAAGACCCGGAGCTGAGCGCCGAGGTTTCGCGGATCGTGGCGAAGCCGGTGATCCCGGCACTGAAGGCGGTGCTGGCCGCGCGCAGCGCAGAGCCCGCCTGGGAACGGATGCGCCCGCCGCTTACACCGCTCGGCGAGGTCGAGCGCGCGACACTGCCGATGCAAGAGAAGACCGAGGCCTGAGATGGGCGAACCGGTGGCCCGGCAGCGCGATCACGCTTATTCAAGCTTCACGGACAAGCTTCTGTCGCGGGATATCCAGCCGGGTCAGTTCGTGTCGCAGCGTGAGCTGGTCGAGCTGACGGGCATGCCGCTGGGCGCCATCCGCGAGATGATCCCGAGGCTAGAGGCCGACGGGCTGATCCGCACCTCGCCGAAACGCGGATTGCAGATCCTGTCGATCGACCTCGACCTGATCCGCAACGCGTTTCAGCTGCGCCGCATCATCGAGGCGGAAGCCTTCGCCGGCTTCTGCCGGACCGCGCAGCCGGACGATCTGGCGCGCATCGCCCGCGAGCACGCGGAAATCCGGGAGGAAGCCGCAGGCGGGGTGACGCCGGATGTGCTGGACCGGGCGCAGCGCATGGACTGGGCCTTTCACGACCATGTGGTCGATCACATGCAGAACCGCATCGTGTCGGACATCTACCGGGTAAACTCGATCAAGATCCGCTTGATCCGCAACGAGAACACCCGGATGCTGCCCGAACTGGTGGTTTCGGTCATGGACGAACACATGCCCATCGTCGATGCTCTGATTGCCCGGGACGAGGCGGCGACCATCGCGGCCGTCCAGGCCCATATTAACAGCGCGAGGAGTAGGGCGCTGGAGTTCGAATAACAGCAAGGGCGCAGGCCCTGCCAATACCGGAGGAGGAAACATGACACAGATTTTCAGAACAGGCGCGATGGCGCTGGCGACGGCGGCAGTTTTCGCGGCGCCGGTCGTGGCGCAGGACACGGTGACGGTGCGGATGTCGACCCCGGCATCGGAAACCGACCAGCGTTCGGTTGCGCTGGCCGAGGTTTTCGCCCCGGCTGTCTCGGAGTTCATCACCTACCAGCCGCATTACAACGGCTCGCTCATCGCGCAGGGCTCGGAACTCGAGGCCATCGCCTCGGGCGACCTGGAAATGTCGATCGCATCGGCGCAGGAGCTGGCGCAGTTCTTTCCCGAGTTCTCGATCTTCGCCACCGGCTACGTGCACCAGGATGCGGCGCATCAGGTTGCCGTCTTCAACGATCCGCTGATGGACCCGTTCAAGCAGAAGGTCGAGGACGAGCTTGGCGTGAAGCTTCTGACGGTGATGTATCTGGGGCGTCGGCACGTCAATCTGCGGCAGTGCCGGGACGAGGTGGACGTGCGGACGCCGGAGGACCTGAGCGGGATCAACCTGCGGATGCCGGGCACCGATGCATGGCAGTTCCTGGGCAAGGCGCTTGGTGCGAACCCGACGCCGATGTCCTTCACCGAAGTCTATACCGCGCTGCAGACCGGCTCGGTCGACGGGCAGGACAATCCGCTGCCCACCGTGGTGGATTCCAAGTTCTACGAGGTGACCTGCCAGATCGCGCTGACCTCGCATCTGGTCGACCTGAACTACGTGGCCTTCTCCAAGGAACTCTGGGACGGGCTGAGTGCCGATCAGCAGGCGGCGGTGCAGGAGGCGGCAGATGCGGCCGCCGAGTCCGGGCGCCAGAACCAGCTTGCGAAAGAGGAGGAGCTGGTGTCCTTCCTGCGCGAGAACGGGCTGGAGATCTATGAGCCCGACCTCGCAGCCTTCCGCACGCATGTTCAGGCGCAGTACCAGGGCACCGAATTCGCGGCCGCCTGGCCCGAGGGCGTGCTGGACCAGATCAACGCGCTCGGCAACTGATCGACTGCCGGGCGGCCCACGGGCCGCCCGGCCACCCGGGATCCCAGCGATGATGCACACCGTTCACCTCATCAGGCGCGGCGCCGAAATTTTTGTCGGTGCCCTCATGGCCTGCATGTTCCTGACCTTCATCCTGCAAATCACCATCCGCTACACGGCGCGGCTGTCGTGGATTGCCGAGGCGGTGCCGCTTCTCGATCCCAGCCGCTACGGCTGGACGCTGGAATTCTGCCTTCTGCTCTGGATCTGGATCATCTTCGTCGGCTGCGCCTTCGTGGTGCGTGACGAGGATCACGTGACCTTCGACATGATCTCGGGCCATGTGCGCCCGGGACTCCGCCGCTGGTTCATCATCCTCGGCGGGCTGGCCATCGCCATCGGCCTTGCGGCCTCGATACTGCCGACCTGGGACAAGTTCTACATCCTGCGCCTGAAGAAGACCGCCACGCTTTCAGGACTGTTCGGCGACTGGATCCGGATGCGCGATATCTACTCTGTCTACATGCTGTTTCTCGTGGTGGTCACGCTGCGCTCTGCATGGGAGGTCTGGCGCGCGATCCGCGGCCAGGTTCCCGCGCCCGGTGACGGCATGGCGGGGCCCGAAGCATGAGCGGCGCCTTCCTTCTTTGCCTCGGCACGATCTTCGTGATCGCCGGGATCGGGCGGCCCATCGCCCTGGCGATCCTGCTCGGCGCGATCGTCTACATGGTGGCCATCGGGCAGGACATCGGGCTTGCGGGCAAGGTGTTGATGGATGGGCTCTACAACAGCTTTATCCTGCTCGCGGTGCCGCTTTTCATCGTGGCCGCGAACATCATGAACGCGGGCACGATCAGCGACCGGCTGCTGGGTTTCTGCGTCGCCATGGTGGGGCGGTTCCGCGGCGGCCTGGGGCATGTCAACGTGGTTGCCTCGCTGATTTTCTCGGGAATGTCGGGGTCGGCGGTGGCCGATGCGGCGGGGATCGGCAAGATCATCATCGAGATGATGACCAAGTCGGGCCACTACACCCGGGGCTATGCCGCGGCCATCACCGCGGCCTCTGCCACCATCGGCCCGATCATCCCGCCCTCCATCCCGATGGTGCTATACGCCCTCGTCTCGAACACCTCGATCGGCTACCTGTTCCTCGGCGGCATCGTGCCCGGGGTGTTCATGGGGGTGGTGCTGATGGCGATGAACACCGTGATCTCGCATCGGCGCGGCTTCACCCTGGAAGAACCGGTTCCGCTGGTCGAGCTTCCCAAGCGGGCCATGACGGCCTTTCCCGCGCTCCTGATGCCGGCGATCCTGCTTTATGGCATCTACGGCGGTGTCACCACGCCGACCGAGGCTGCCGCCATTGCCGCCTTCTACGCGCTTGTGCTGGCCGCGGCCTTCTACCGGGCGCTGAGCCTGCGGGCGCTGAGCGGCATCCTCGTCGAGAGCGCGCGATCCTCGGCAGCCGTGGGCCTGGTGATCGGCGGGGCGCTGATCCTGAACTACGTGGTGGCCTCCGAGAACATCCCGACCCTGCTGGCCCAGAAACTCGTCGGCCTGGACGTGCATCCGCTGGTCTTCCTGATCGGGGTCAACATCCTGCTGCTGCTGCTTGGCTGCGTGCTCGATGCGACCACGATCATCCTGGTGATCATCCCGCTGTTCCTGCCGACCTGCCGCGAACTTGGCATCGACCTTGTGCATTTCGGTGTTGTTGCCGTGGTGAACTGCATGGTGGGGCTGATCACGCCGCCCTACGGGGTGCTGCTGTTCGTCATCAACGCGGTGACGCGGATTCCGCTGGCAGAGATCATCCGGGAGATCTGGCTGTTCCTGTTCGCCCTCATCGTGGCGCTTGTGCTGATGATCCTGTTTCCGGGGATCGTCCTGTGGCTGCCCAGGGTCTTTGGCTACGCCGGGTAGGGGAGGCCTGCGTGCGGCTTCGGCTGCGCCGGCCTGCAAGAACGGCGCTTCCGTCCGGGCCTTGGACGATCTCGCCCCGGGGGCAGCCGGACGGAAGGTGAAAGACGTCTGCAGGCGTTGGCCGGTATGGCCCGAGGCCGGGCGCGGCAAGCATTGGTCCGACCATGCGGGGCTCGACGGGAAGGGCGCAGGATTGGCCGGCAGCGCGGCTCTTGATGGGGGCCGCTCCTTCGCGGGCCGCAATCCCGGCGTCCGGGCCTGCTGCCCGGCACGACAGCGCCGCCGTGCCGGATGGGGTGTCGACGGCTGCCCTTGTCCTGCCCGATGACCGGCTTCACCGGGACGGGGTCCACCTCCTGCGCGTCTGACACCTCTGACGCCCCCGGCTGTTGCGCCCGCGCATCCCATGCGGGCGTTGCGTTTAGTCCGCCACCATGCCGGCAGGTCGCTGCTGAGACGCGCCAAATACACGACAAGTTGGCCGAAGTTTGCAGTTCAGCAACGTTCCGTACCGGGCTTCCGGGTAACCTTTGCGCGACGCGCAGACATACCGAGAAGGAATGAGAACATGCTTACGAGAAGAGCCGCACTGGTGGGTGCAGCCGGAGTTGCGTCGCTTCCGATCCTGGCCAGGACCGCCCATGCCGAGACGGCGGCCACGCCACTCGCGGTTCCGGCGGACCTGTCGAGCCTCACCCGCATCAAGCGCGACCTCGTCGCGCCGCCCTTCGTGCATGACCACGAACAGGTTGCGCCGGGCGCGCCGCGCATCGTCGAATTCGAGATGACGATCGTCGAAAAGGAAATCGAGGTCGATGACGGCGCCTATCTGCAGGGCATGACCTTCGACGGGTCGATCCCCGGACCGATGATGGTGGTGCACGAGGGCGACTATGTCGAGCTGACCCTGATCAACCCCGCAGACAACCTGCTGCAGCACAACATCGATTTCCACGCCGCGACAGGGGCCTTGGGCGGCGGTGCGCTGACCCATGTGAACCCCGGCGAAAAGACGATCCTGCGGTTCAAGGCGACCCGCCCGGGCACATTTGTCTATCACTGCGCCCCGGGCGGCCCGATGATCCCCTGGCACGTGGCCGCGGGCATGGCGGGCACGATCATGGTTCTGCCGCGCGACGGGCTGAAAGACCACGAAGGCAACCCGGTCCGCTATGATCGCGTCTATTACATCGGCGAGAACGAATACTACATTCCGAAGGACGAAGACGGCAATTACAAGCGCTACGACGACCCGGGCGAAAGCTATCCCGACACGCTCGAAGTCATGAACCGGCTGATCCCGACACATGTGGTGTTCAACGGCAGTGTCGGTGCGCTGACCGGCGACAAGGCGATGACCGCCAGGGTCGGAGAACGGGTGCTGTTCGTACACAGCCAGGCCAATCGCGATACGCGCCCGCACCTGATCGGCGGGCATGGCGATCTGGTGTGGGAGCACGGCAAGTTCAACAACCTGCCCGACCGCGACCTGGAAACATGGTTCATCCGTGGCGGCTCGGCGGGCGCGGCGCTCTACACCTTCCTGCAACCGGGGGTCTATGCCTACGTGAACCACAACCTCATCGAGGCGGTGAACCTTGGGGCGACGGCACATGTGAAGGTCGAAGGCGACTGGGACAACGACCTCATGGAACAGGTCCTTGCACCGGTCGATCTAGCCGCCTTCTGACAATGACACGGGAAGAAAGGGCAGGGGCGGTCGCAGCATGCGGGCGCCCTTTGCCTTTTCGAGGAGAGTGCGATGAAGACCCTTTTGCTCTTGCCGGTGCTGGCGGTGGCCGGCGCGATGACCCTACCGGAACCGCGGCTTGCCGCGCCGCCATTCGACCAGCCCGACATGGTGCGCGTCGCTGCCGGGCAGATTGCCTTCCGCCCCTTCGGGAGCTTTTCGCAGAACGGCAAGGCGCGCAATCCGCGGCGCTCGGCACTGACGGTGCCCGGCTTCGAGATCATGAAGTTTCAGGTGACGGGCGGACAATACGCGGCCTGCGTGGCCGACGGGGCCTGCGAACCGGCCCGCGCGGTCCCGCCGGAGGCCCCGCAGACCGGCGTGAACTGGAATGACGCCAGCGCCTTTGCCGCCTGGTACGCCGACCGGACCGGAGAGCCCTGGCGGCTTCCGACCGAGGCCGAGTGGCAATTGGCCGCCGCCGAGCGCTATGGCGACAGTGGCGCCGAGTATGAGGCGGCGGACCCTGGCGCGCAGATGCTGGCCAGTTATGCCAAGGGGATCTCGCTGCGAACCAAAGCCGACCCAGGCCTTTACCCTGCGGGCGCGTTCGGGCTGAACTCCAAGGGGCTGGCGGATGTGGCGGGCAATGTCTGGGAGTGGACAGACGGCTGCATGCAGAACGGCCAGCTTGCGCCGGACGGCACCGTGGCCGAAACCGACCCCTATTGCAGCGTGCGGATCACGGGGGGCGTGCATCGGGCGGCGGTGATCGACTTTGTCCGCGATGCCAGTGTCGGCGGCTGTGCCGTGGGACTGCCGCCGGATCACCTTGGATTTCGCTTGGTGCGGGCAGAGCGACCGCCCGCACCAACCGCCTAGGATGCCTGGCTGTACCGGATGCCCTCGGGCACATGCGCGTCGAAGGCGCTGGCGATGATCCGCGTCAGCGCGCGGCCCTCGGGCGCGATGGTCAGGGCCTCGTCGGTCACGGTGACAAGATCGCCAAAGCGCTCCGCCACCAGTGCGATCTGCGCATCGAGCGTCGCCGCCTGCCCCCCAAAGGCATCGCGCAGCGCGGTGCGATCAAGCCGGAAGGCGCACATCAGCATTTCAATCGCGCGGGCACGCAGCAGGTCGTCGCGGGTCATCATGTGCCCCCGCGCCCCGGCCAGCTGCCCGGCCTCGATCCGCTGGATATAGGCGGCGGTGGCGGGCGCATTCTGGACGTAGCCGTCCGGCAGGCGCGAGATCGACGAGGCCCCCAGCCCGATCAGGGTGGGGCAGGTATCGTCGACATAGCCCTGAAAGTTGCGCCGCAGGTGTCCGGTGGCCGCGGCGCGGGCCAGCCCGTCGCCGGGCCGGGCGAAATGGTCGATCCCGATGGCCGTCAATCCCGCCTCTGTGAACCGTGTCGCGGCAAGGTTCGCCAGCGCGTGCCGGGCCTCTTCGGCGGGCAGGGCGTCTTCGGGGATCAGTTTTTGCCGCTTGGACACCCAGGGCACATGGGCATAGCCGAACAGCGCGACGCGGTCGGGCTCAAGCTCCAGGACCTTGGACAGGGTATCCTCCAGCCGCACGGCCGTCTGGTGCGGCAGGCCATAGACGAGGTCGGCGTTCAGCGACCGGATGCCCGCCGCGCGCAGGTCGTCGACGCAGGCCCGCGTGATGTCGAAGGGTTGCAGGCGCCCGATGGCGGCTTGGACCAAGGGGTCGAAGTCCTGAATGCCGATGCTGGCGCGGTTCATGCCCTCGGCGGCCAGCGCTGCGATCTTGGCCCGGTCGACCATGGTCGGGTCGATCTCGACCGAGAATTCGCAGGTCTCGGTCGGCGGGATCACCGCGCGCACCGCCTGCGCCAGGCGGTGGATCATCTCGGGCGGCAGGATCGTCGGGGTGCCGCCGCCCCAGTGCATCCGCCCCATGCGCAGCCCCTTGGGCAGGATCTGCTTCAGCAGCGCCAGCTCCTGCTCCAGCGTGCCAAGGTAGCTTTCCACCGGCGACAGGGTCTGTGTGCCCTGGGTCCGGCAGGCGCAGAACCAGCACAGGCGTTCGCAGAAGGGGATATGCAGATAGACCGAGACCGGCTGGTCAGGGTCCAGCGCGGCCAGCGCGCGGGTTTGCTCGGCCGCGCCCACATTCGGCGAAAAGACCGGCGCGGTGGGATAAGACGTGTAGCGGGGCACCCGTTGGTCGAACAGGCCAAGGAGTCTGAGGCGGTCGATGTGTTTCATGCCTGCGATATGCGCCTTTTCGCCGATGGCGACTTTGCGCAGGATCAACCTTCAGGCCGGAAAGGGTGAGACGCCGATCACAAGGCGATGCAGATGCAGGCTGCCCTGCCAGAGCATCAGGCCGATGGCGCCGCGCACAAGCAGCTGGCGCAGGTTGGCGGCCCGCCAATCCCGGTCGGCCAGCGGCCTGAGCGAAAACAGCGGGGTTTGCGCGAGGACGCCGGGGCCTGCGATCCGCCGTGCCTTTGCATCGAAGGCCGGGATGGCCAGCAGCGCCATGGCGGTGAAGCTGCCGAACAGGATGACATGTGCAAGATCGCCATTCGGCAGCAGATGCGCCCCGGCCCACACCGCCAGGGCAAGGAACAGGGGATGGCGCGAAACGGCGGCGAAACCGGGGTTTGCCGGATCGAATGCGCCCTTGCGCCCGCCCAGCGTGAAGGGCTGCGCCATCCCGGCCCCGCAGGTGATCAGCAGAACCGCGACAGGCATCGCGAGGTTCGGCACCCATCGCGTCCATGGCAGCTGCGGCCAAAGCTCGACATGGGGTGCGCGCCCGGCGGCAGAGATCAGCCAGACCAGCAGCCCAAGGGACAGGATACCATAGACAGAGAAATACACGGGCCGCCCGACCGCCCCGATCAGCCTGTCGCGCAGGCCGCCGAGGCGGGGGATGAAATGGCTGGCTGCGAAGAGCGCCAGCGCAGCCGTGTATTCGGTCCATCCGGTCATGCCTCGTCGGCCTCCTTCATCAATCGCGCGATGTGGCAGGCAAAGGCATAGGTCGCCGGGACGCCGATCACCAGCCCGCCGGCGGCAGACTGCCAGGGCGTCAGCACAGGCCAGCCCAGCCAGGACCCGATCAGCGAGGCAAAGTAAAGGTTCACCCCCATCGCGCCCGCGCCGAAGGGATAGAGCCCCGCCAGCAGCTTCCGCGAGGGTCTCATCGGCGGCTCACCAGAACCTGCACGGCGACAAGCGCCGCTATCAAGGCGACGGAGCCGACGAAGAACCAGAATTCGGCGATGTGGGTTTGCGGTTGCGGGATGGGTCGCTCGAAGGCGGCAAGGGCCGGGGCAGGGATCAGGGCGGCAAGGGCGCACAGGCGTTTCATGTCAGCTCTCCATGGTCAATGTCTGGTAGATATCCGGCAGGGCGCGGGGCAGGCGCCCGGGATCGGACAGCAGGGTGAACCCGGCACGGCCGAAAATGCGCGCGAACCAGTCCTGACCGTCCTGATCGACGATGACGCCATGCACGGCTTGCCCAAGGGCACGGGCCTCGCGCACGGCCATGCGGCTGTCCTCGATCCCATGCGGGCCCTCGTAGTGGTCGAGGTCGTTGGGCTTGCCATCGGTCAGCACCAGAAGCAGGCGCCGGGTCGCGCCCTCGTCGGCCAGCTGCGTCGAGACATGGCGGATTGCGGCCCCCAGCCGCGTGTAGTGGCCGGGGCGGAAGCCGCCGATGCGGGTGGTGACCGCCTGCGACATCGGCTCGGCAAAGGTCTTGGCCCGGTGCAGGAAGACGCGGTCGCGTTTCAACGACGAGAACCCCCAGATGCCCAGCCGGTCACCTGCCGTATCGATGCCACAGGACAGCGCGGCCAGCGCCTCGCGCGCGGTATCGATCACCGAGGCCTCGCCAAGGGCCGCCTCCGTAGAGCGCGAACAATCCATCAGGATCGCGACGGAGAGGTCGCGCGCCATCGGGCGGCCGGATTGCCAGACCCGGTCGCTGCCCTGCTGCCCGCAGGCCATATCGGCCTGCGAGGTCACCAGCGCGTCAAGGTCCAGGTCATCGCCGTCCAGCTGCCGGGGCAGGATGACGCGGCGGGGATGCAGGGGCGCGAACTGGCGCCGCACGCGGGCGACAAGGCGCGGATCGGGGGCATAGTCGGCACGCGGGGTGGCCTCGGCCTCCAGCACGCGGGTGTGATCCGGCATGTAGGTGCCGGTGCGGCGGTTCCATTCGGGATAGGTGAACCGGCCCGCCAGCCGTTCGTGATCGGCATCCTGCGGCGACAGGTCCAGCGACAGGCGCAGGCGCGTGGCGGCGCGTTTGACGTTTTGCGACAGGGTCAGGTGGTCCTGATCCTCGGCGGCCTTGGCGGCATTGTCCTGATCGTCGTCATCGACCATGCGGTTGATGTTCAGGCTTTCGGCCCAGGACATGATCGACTCGAACCGGTGCACGATGAAGCTGTCGTTGCGGTTGGCCTGATCGCGATCCTCGCGGCGGGCTTCCTTGCGGGTCGGCAGGGCCATGGCCGGGGCGGTGGCCTCGTCGCTTGCGCTTGCCGCCTGATCGCTGCGGATCCGCTTCCGCAGGCGCGGCCAGATCGGCAGGGGGGCAAAGGTCCGGTAGCCGCGCGGGGCAGGGCAGCTCAGGCACTCGCGCTGCGAGGCCTGCCCGCAGAGCTGATCCAGCAGCATCCGCTCGATCCCGGCCTCGCAACGGGGCAGACCCCTGCGGTGGCGGTGCAGCAGGATGTGGGTGCAGAACTGTGCCAGCGCGTCACGCAGACCGGGGCAGGCGGCATAGGCGCGGTCCGAGGCCTGCGCCAGCGCGGCGATCTCGGCCCGGTCGGCGATCAGCGGGTCGGCCTGCGCCCCGGGCAGCGCGACAAACGCGGCCAGGGCGGTCAGCCACAAGTAGCAGGCACGATTCAGCGCGCGCGTCGGAAAGGCGTCGATCACCGGCGGCAGGCGCAGGCGGTCGCCGTCGAAATCCGCCACGTGCAGCCGGTCGCGCGGGGTGCCGATGCGGCGCAGCCGGTCGGGGCGGTGGTCCGAGGTGGCCAGCGGGGCCGGGGTGATCTCCACCCCCGCCGCGCCGCCAAGCGCCCGGAACAGCGCCAGCAGGGAAGGGCGCATGGTATCGAAGCGCACCGCGCGCTCTGCGTCCGTCTCCGTGGCGCCCCAGCGCGATGCCATATCGTGCCAAAGATTGCCGACCGTCTCTTCGGGCTCCATCAGGTCGAGAAGGTGGATCATGGGCTCACCCGTAGACCACGGCGGCCAGATCGCGCAGCGCCTGCTGCACGTCCGGCTCGTCCGAGAGCGGTTCGATGATGGCGGCCTCGATGGCGCGCTCCACGGCCATGCCGCCCGCGATCATCGTGGCGGCATAGATCAGCAGGCGGGTCGAGACGCCTTCCTCGAGATCCATGCCCGACAGCGCCCGGATCTTGCCCGCCAGCCGCACCAGCGCAGCGGCGCGCCCCTCATCCAGCCCGCTTTCCCGCATGACCACCGGGGTCTCGGCCTCCGGGGTCGGGAAATCGAAGCCGATGGAGACAAACCGCTGCCGTGTCGAGGGTTTGAGTTTCTTCAGAACGTTCTGGTAGCCGGGGTTGTAGCTGGCAACCAGCATGAAGGTTCCGGGCGCCTGCAACTCTTCGCCGGTGCGGTCGATGACCAGCCTGCGCCGGTCATCGGTCAGCGGATGCAGGACGACGGTGACATCCTTGCGGGCCTCGACCACCTCGTCGAGATAGCAGATGCCGCCCTCGCGCACGGCCCGGGTCAGCGGGCCGTCGACCCAGACGGTTTCCCCCCCTTTCAGCAGGTAGCGGCCGATCAGGTCCGCCGCCGACAGGTCGTCGTGACAGGCGACGGTGTGAAGCGGCAGGTCCAGCCGCGCGGCCATGTGTTCGACGAAGCGGGTCTTGCCGCAGCCTGTCGGCCCCTTCAGCAGAAGGGGCAGGCAGTTTTCGTGGGCCGTCTGGAACACCGCGCATTCATCGGATTGTTCATGGTAGAACGGCAGGTCGGGGTTGGTCAGGTCTTTCATGGTTCACTCTCCCGGGACGGCCACGGGGCCGGGTTTCACCACCTCGCGGCGCACCACGAGCATCGAGTAGATGAACAGCAGGGCACCCAGCACCACGGCGACGCCGGACCCGAAGCGCATCAGGTAGAACAGGCCCAGCTGGTCCTGCACGTCCATGTAGTAATCGCCCACGATGCGCTGCATGTGCGTCTGGATCGTGCCGGCGAAGGTCAGGGTGAAGGTCATGAAGGCCATGCCGCCGGTCATCAGCCAGAAGCTCGCCATGTTCAGCACCTGGTTATAGGGATCGCGGCCCCGCAGCATCGGCATCGCATAGGTGAACATCGCAAGGTTCAGAGCCACATAGGCGCCGTAGAAGGCAAGGTGCCCGTGCGCGGCGGTGATCTGCGTGCCGTGGGTGTAGAAGTTCACCCCGTGCAGCGTATGCAGGAAGCCCCAGACGCCGGCCCCGAAGAAGGCGACGGTGGAGGACCCCAGAGACCACAGCAGCGCGGCCTTGTTGGGATGGTTCTTGCGGCCCTTCCAGACCATGACGAAGGCAAAGGACATCATGGCAAAGAAGGGGATCACCTCGAAGGTCGAGAAGATCGAGCCGATCCACTGCCAGTAGCCCGGCGCGCCGATCCAGTAGAAATGGTGCCCGGTGCCGAGGATGCCGGAAAACAGCGCGGTGGCGACGATGACATAGAGCCACTTCTCGATGACCTCGCGGTCCACGCCGGTCAGCTTCAGCATCAGGAAGCCGAGAATTGCGGCCATGACCAGTTCCCAGGTCGCTTCGACCCAGAGGTGCACGACCATCCACCAGTACATCTTGTCGAGGCTCAGGTTGTCGGGGTTGATGAAGGCGAAGACCCACAGCAGGCACAAGAGCCACAGGCCCATGAGCAGAATGTTGGTGATCGCTGTCTTGCGCCCGGCAAGGAAGGTCAGCGAGACGTTCACAAGGAAGATGACCGCCGCGACGAGGATGCCGACCTTGACCCACAACGGCTGTTCGAGGAATTCGCGCCCGCCATGGATGCCGACAAGGTAAGAGCCCACCGCGCCCAGCGTGCCGACCACGAGGATCGCGAGCTGGATATAGGCAAGCCTGACCGAGAAGATCTCGCGCTCGCTTTCCTCGGGGACAAGGTAGTAGGCCGCCCCGAAGAAGCCCAGCAGCAGCCAGACGATCAGCGCGTTGGTGTGGATCATGCGCACGATGTTGAAGGGCAGCACCTCGGACAGCGTGTTGGGCGAGACATAGATCCAGCCCAGCAGCAACCCGCCCAGCACCTGAATGCCGAACAGCGCCATCGCCGCGAGGAAGTAGGCGTAAGCCACTTTCTGAGATTGGTATTTCATGGTTCTGTCTCCCTCAGCCCGCGTCGTTCGGCGGCCAGTTCTGGGTGTCGGTCTGATCGGCCCAGCGGAGGAATTCAGCGAGTCCGCGCATCTCCTCTTCGGTGATCTCGAAATGGGGCATCTGGCGGCGGCCCTCGATCCCGGAGGGCTGCGCGGCCATCCAGCCGTCTAGCATCTCGTAGGCGCCTTCGGGGTCGTCGGCGACGCCCCATCGGGTCATCACGTTGCCGACCTCGGGGGCGAAATAGGCGCCTTCGCCGTGCAGGGTGTGGCAATTGATGCAGGAGTTGCGCTCCCACACATGTTTGCCGAGCACGACCTCGTCGGTCAGGGGCATCCCGGCGGTCGCGGTGTCGACGATGTGCCGGTGGCTTTGCGCCGTCAGGGCGACGAACACGACGACGAAGAATATGGATCCCCCGTAAAACACGTTCCTCGCCCGCGATTTTGTTAGGAATTCAGACATGTCGCGGTCCTGTCGAATTGTTTTGGACAACCGCTGTCTAGCCGGGCTCGCCGGGCCGCTTGTTGTGCAAACGCAAAGAAGCCGACGAAAGGGGCGGGCACCATGTGCCTTTGAAAGGACCGCCCATGTCACAGCCTGACTTCGACGACCCGGACCTGCCGCTGGCCGAACTGTTCGCCGCCTGGCCGGAGATGGCAGGCGCTTTCATGGACAGGCGCATGCTGTGCCCCGGCTGCCTGATCGCGCCGTTTCACGCCATTACGGATGCTTGCCTGGAATACGATCTGGACGAAGACGCGTTTCGCGCGGAAGTGCAGGCCCGGCTGAAGTCCTAGGGGTCAGGCCTCGCTCAGCAGCACCAGGGCATGGGGGTCGGTGACCACGATATGCTTGCGGGTCGATTCGACGATGCCCGCCTTTTGCCAGGCCGACAGCAGCCGGCTGACGGTGTGCAATGTCGTCCCCGTCATGTCCGAGATATTCTGCCGCGTGACCGGAAAGGCGATTTCGACCCCCTTGTCGGACTTGCGCCCGCTTTGGTGAACCATCCGCAGCAGCGCACAGGCGACGCGTTTCTCCACCGCCTGCGTCGCCATTTCCGTCAGCGTGTCGTGAATCTGGCCAAGGCGCTGACCAAGCGTCTTGTAGCTTTCGGTGGCGAACCCGGGATAGCGCGTGGTGAAGTCGTCCCAAAGCCGCACGGGCCATGACAGTGCAATCGCCTCGGCAGCGGCGATGGCCGTCGCGGGATAGGTGTCGCGCTGCAGGGCAGGGGCGATGCCGAACAACTGCCCCGGGGAAATGTGCAGCACGATGATCTGATCGCCCCCCGGGGTCGAGCGGACCACCCGCAGGTAGCCGTCGAGCAGAAGGTAGAAGCGCTCGGCGTCATGCCCTTCGCGGAAGATCGCCGTGCCTTCATCGAAGCGGCGTGACACCGCCTGATCGAGGATCTCGCGGATCTGCGCCCGCTGCAGCAGGCAAAAGGGCGGCAGGCCGGTCAACAGGCTTTCGTCGAGCTTCGGCACGGTTTTGTTTCCGGAGTTTGTGCAAGGGCAACGTTCGGGTCGACCTTCTACGGCAAATCACGGGCAAGCGAAACAGACGGAAACGTAGAAAGGATGTTCCGATGTTCAAATCCCTGATGATGACTGCCGCCTTTGCCGTGATCGCCACCGCGGCCACTGCCGAGACCTTCGAGGTCAAGATGCTGAACAGGGGCGAGGCGGGTGTGATGGTCTTCGAGCCCGCTTTCGTGAAGGCCGAGCCGGGCGACGTGATCCACTTCCTGCCAACTGACAAGGGCCACAACGTCGAAAGCATCGACGGCATGCTTCCCGACGGCGTCGAGGGCTTCAAGACCAAGTTCAATGACGCGTTCGAGCTGACCGTGGATGCGCAGGGTATCTATGGCATCAAGTGCACACCGCATTACGCCATGGGCATGGTCGCGGTGATCCAGGTCGGCGACGCGGTGAACCTCGATCGTGCGGCAGAGGTCAAGCAGAAGGGAAAGGCCAAAGCCCGCATGGCGGAGCTTCTGACACAGGTCGAATGACGCATCGTCCCGCGTCAAACGACCTGTTCGGGCGACACGCGAGGGTCGCCCGAACTTTCCTGAAGGAGTTGACCCATGTCTTCGCGTGCAGCTTTTGACGGACCGGCCCTGCTGTCCTACGGCTTCAGACCCTTCTTCCTGGCCGCAACCCTGTTTGCATTGCTGGTACTGCCGCTGTGGTGGTCGGTCTGGCGCGGCGGCGTCGTGCTGGGCGGGCCATTCGCGCCGACCGACTGGCATGCCCACGAGATGATTTTCGGCTATGGCGCAGCCGTGGTCGCGGGTTTTCTCTTCACGGCGGTCCCGAACTGGACAGGCCGCCTGCCCACGCAAGGCTGGCCGCTGGCTGTCCTTCTGGCGCTCTGGCTGGCGGGCCGGTTGTCGGTGGCCGGGGGGATGGGCCTGGGGCCAGTGGCGGTCCTGCTTGTGGATCAGGTCTTTCTGCTGGCCGTGGCCGCGATGATCGCGCGCGAGGTTGTGGAGGGCAGGAACTGGCGCAATCTCAAGGTGCTGGTGCCTGTGTCGCTGCTTTGGCTTGCCAATGTCGTTTTCCACGTCGAAGCGATGGTGTCGGGTGACGCCGCCCATGGGCGGCGCTTCGGCATGGCGCTCTTGATCTTCCTGATCATGCTGATCGGCGGGCGTATCGTGCCGAGCTTCAGCAGAAACTGGCTGGTGCAGCGCGGTGCCAAATCCCTGCCAACCGCGTTCAACCGGTTCGATGCGCTTGGCCTTGTTGTCGGCGCCGTCGCCTTGGTCAGCTGGGTTGCAGCCCCTTCGGGCATGACCGTGGCGGTCTCGGCAGGCCTGGCCGCCATCCTGCATATGGTCCGGCTATTGCGCTGGCGCGGCCATGCAACCTGGCGGTCGCCGCTGCTGTTGATGCTGCATCTTGCCTACCTGATGGTGCCCTTGGGATTGGCGGCGGTGTCGGCAGCGGCGCTGGGGCTGATCGCGCCGAATGTAGGGGCGCATGTGCTGGGCATCGGGGCCGTGACGGCGATGACCGTGGCCGTGATGATGCGGGCGACCATGGGGCACACGGGCCGCGCCCTGATCGCCGGACGCGCTCTGGTCGTCGCATTTGCGCTTGTGCTGATCGCCATGGTGCTGAGGGTCATGGCGGGGCGGGTCGCGATCGGCGCCCTGGATGGTGTCGATCTTGCAGCCGGTGCCTGGACCGCGGCCTTTGCCATCGTGACCTGGCGGCTGGGGCCCTGGCTTCTGCAACCGAAACGCGCGCAGAAAGCGGTTTCCCGCGCTCCGCAATGACCTGTCCCGGACGGACTTGGCCCTGTCGCACAGGCCGGGGTCACTGCGCCGGTCCCCTGTCGCCGCAGGGGGGCTCTGCCAGCGGCAATCCCGCGATTGACGCCGGACGCGGGGCCGCCCCGATCCGCGGAACGGATGGGAAGGCCCGCTTGCGGGATGTCTGTGGCGCATGCAGCAGGGCCTGCGCAGCGCCTTGAATGGGGCGCCCACCCGTCGTTGACCGGCGGATGGGCGGGGTCTCAGTAGGCGTAGCGCTTGTCGAGATCGTCGAAGAGATCCTTGCGCACCACACGCTGGCGTTCGAGGAAGCCCGCAAGAGGGCCGTCTTCGTCCATCCGGCCCTGGTCGCGCAGCTGGGTCAGCGCGGTCTGCATGCCGTAAAGCGCCGACTGCAGCGCGACATTGGCATAAAGGACCAGCGAAAAGCCCATCTCGGTGAATTCGTCCACCGACAGGATCGGCGTCTTGCCCCCGACCACCAGGTTCACCAGCTGCGGCGTGCCCGGCAGCGCCTTGGGGATGGCGCGCAGGTCGTCCACGGTCTGGGGTGCCTCGACGAAGGTGATGTCGGCGCCGTCCTCGATGAAGGCCGCCGCGCGGTCGAGCGCCTCGGTCATGCCATCGGTGGCCGCCGCGTCGGTGCGGGCCACGATCAGCGTGTTCTCGTCCTGCCGGGAATCCACCGCCGCCTTGATGCGCGCGCGCGCCTCGGCCAGCGGCACCACGTCCTTGCCCGAGAAATGCCCGCAGCGCTTGGGGGTCTTCTGGTCCTCGAGCTGGATCGCCGAGGCGCCTGCCCGTTCCAGCGTGCGCACGGTGTGGCGCACGTTCAGCCCGTTGCCGAAACCGTTGTCCGCATCCACCACGATGGGCAGCTCGGTCGCGTCGCGGATGGCGGCGGTGTGTTGCGCGATCTCGGGAAGCGAGACGAAGGCAAGGTCCGGCATCCCGAGGAAGGTATTGGTCAGGCCCGCACCCGAGAGGTACACCGCCTCGAAACCCAGATCTTCGATCACCCGTGCCGCAAGGGCATTGGCCGCGCCGGGCAGCATCAGGGCACCGCCCGAGGCAATGCGATCCTTGAACCGTTTGTTCACTTCGTGATTCAGCATGGGGTTGCTCGCTTATTCTGTTGTCTTGGAAAGGGGTACGTAGACGCGGCCATCCATCAGCCGCCGCTGGGTGCGCAGAATGCGCGCGGCGGTGATCGTGCCGGTCTGCGGATCGCGGGTGGCACCGACCGAGACGATGCCCGACGGCGTGCCGATGCGAAGGGTCTGCGGATCGCCGCCCGGTGCGATCTGGCGCTGCACGACCGACCCGTCGACGGCGGCGGCGCAGGCCAGCGCAAGCGCGCCGGTGACGGGCACCGCGCGGTGGGCCTGCCCGGCAGAGATCATGCGGATCTGCAGATCGTGGCCTTCGGGCGCATGACGGTTGCCCGACAGATCGTCATAGGCGGCGGGCGGCGCGACCATGGCGACCTTGGGCGTGGCGATGCGCGCCTTCGCGGCATCGAGGCTGTCGGTCAGCCCCATGGCGACGGAGGCCTGCTGGCGGATCTCTTCCAGCCGCGCCATCAGCGCCCTGTCGGCGTCGATGGCGGCGGGGTGGGCGCCGGTGTCGCCCGAGACATCCGGGGCCGCCACGAAGACCGAGGGGACGGCGGCGTCGATCATCGTCACCGCGACCTCGGTGCCATCCGCCAGCGTCAGCCGGTCGACCCGCTGCCCGCTGGGCAGGGCGCCCTTGCCGTTGGTGTCCGTGGGGTCGAGGAAATCCAGCGCCACCGGCGCGCCGCTGCCATGGACGCCGGGGATGTGCAGATCGCCGCTGACCTCGGCGCGCCCGCCCGATACTGCGAAGCGCGCGGCGATGACCTTGCCGGAATTGGTGTTGTGGATGCGCACGACCGTCTCGCCGTCGCGGGGGCCGCCGACCAGCCCCTCGTCATAGGCAAAGGGCCCCATGGCCGAGCTCATGTTGCCGCAATTGCCGGAGAAATCCACGCTGTCATCGACCACGCCCACCTGCGCGAAGGTGTAGTCGATGTCGGCGTCGGGGCGCGTCGCGGGGCCGATGATGCAGATCTTGGACAGCGACGAGATGCCGCCGCCCATGCCGTCGAGCTGGCGCAGGTTGGGATCGGGCGAGCCGAGCATGGCCGCGAACAGCGCGGGCCAGCGGGTTTCGTCCGCAGGCAGGTCGCGGCGATGCAGCACAAGCGCCTTCGAGGTGCCGCCGCGCATGAAGACGGCGGGGATGGCGAGTTGGGTCACGGGGCGGGCTCCTCCGGGGTCGTGGTCAGCTGCGCCTCTAGCGCGTTCCAGCTGGCAAGGATGTGGCGGCGCATCAGCAGCGCGGCGACCTCGCCGTCACCGGCGGCGATGGCCTCGGCGATGCGGTGATGTTCCGACAGCGCCGCCTGACCGCGCCCGGTGACGTTGCGATGCTTGACGCGCAGCAGCGACAGCTGGGGGTACAGTTCGCGGGTAAGATAGCGCAGGATGATCGGGTTCCCGGCCATGCGGGCGATGACCATGTGGAAATCGCGGTCGCCGGGGGGTTGCAGGTAGGCACCCTGCGGATGGGCCGAGATCTCGCCCGCATGGTGCCCCAGCAGGCGGTCGAGCGCCTCTCTTGTCCCGGCCTCGGCATGGTTCGCGGCCAGCCGGGCTGCCTCTGATTCCAATGCGGCGCGCACCTCGTAAAGCGCGCGGGCGTCGTCGCGGCTCAGCTCGCGCACCCGTGCGCCGCTGTTGGGCACGATGGACACGGTGCCGGATTCGGCCAGATGGCCAAGCGCCGTGCGGACCGGGCCACGGCTGACGTCGAAGCGTTCGGCGATGGCGACCTCGCCCAGACGGGTGCCCGGAAGAAGCGCGCCGGACAGGATTTCCTCTTGCAGTGCACGGGCGATCCGCTCTGCGGCGATGCCTCGTGCCTCATCCTGTTTTGTTGACAAAATAAGGCCCCCCTCTGCCCAGTCGCTGCCATGAATTGTTAGCAATGACTCGCCTTAAACGCTGATATTGCGGCTAAATAGGCGGCAATCTCGTCTGATTGTCAAGAATTCTTACCATCTTGACAGTCGGGACTGGCCGGGCGTAAGTCTTGCCATCGGCCTTATTGTAGTACAATAACGCCAGAACATGAGACATTAGGGGAGGACTCGATGAAGCTCACCAAACGCGCCTTTTCCGCCGCCACGCTGGCTGCACTGCTGACCACCGCCGTTTCGCCGCTTGCGGTGTCGGCGGCAGAGAGCTGGCCGCCGCGCCAGATCACCTTCGTCGTGGCGCTCGGGCCGGGCGGCTCGGCCGACCGCACCGCACGCGCCCTCGCGCAGCGCCTGTCGGACGAGCTTGAGACCCCGATTACCGTCATCAACCAGGAAGGTGGCGGCGGCCACGTCGGGCACACCTATTTCATGAACATGCCCGATGACGGCAGCTACTTCCTTGCGACCTCGATCCACCCCTATGTGTCGAACGCGGTCCTGAACTTCGACGCGACCTACAGCCTCGAGGATTTCGCCTTCATCAACGGCCAGTGGAACGACTTCGACATCTTCGCGGTCAACGCCGAGACCCCCTATGAATCGCTGGCCGATTTCATGGCGGCGGCCAAGGAAAACCCCGGCAGCCTCAGCGTGTCGGTGGTGCCGAACTCCTCCGGTGCGATCAACCTCAGCCTCGCGCTCGAGGCCTTCGGCCTGACCGAGGACGACGTCAACGTGGTGACCTACGAATCCGGCGGCGCGGCGCGGACCGCCGTTGCGGGCGGGCAGGTCGACATGACCGTGCTTGCCGCCGACGGCACGCTGTCCATTGCCGAATACGTCCGCCCGCTGGCCTATGCCGCGGACGAGCGTTCGGACGACTGGGATGCACCGACCCTCGACGAGGCGCTGCAAGCTTCGGGCCACGATCCGGTGACCACCCTTGCCGGTTCCATGCGTGGCCTCGCGGCGCATGCAACCTTCAAGGAAAACCATCCCGAGGCCTTCCAGAAGATGGTCGATGCCTATCAGACCGTGATGCAGGACGAAGAGTTCGTCGCCAGCCTGAAGGCCCAGGACATGGGCGCGGAATGGCTTGGACCCGAGCGCACCACCGAGATCATCCTGTCCAACTTCGAGATCCTCAAGCGCTTCGCGGACAAGTGATCCTTTCGAACTGACCGGACGGGGCGCCGCGGCGCCCCGTCTTCGCAGGCGGCGCGTCCCGCCCTTGCCCGAGGGCACTGGGATCGGACGCGCGCCGCCCGCTTCCCCGCCCGCGCCCCACATCCCAAGAACGGCAGCCAAGACCGCAGGAGACCCTCGTGACAGGCAAATTCCAGGCCACCCACGCCGCGCTGATCGGCATCATCCTCGCCGTCTCCGCCTATATCACCCAAAGCGCGGTCCGCGCGCGGGCCAGCATGGACAACCTGATCGTCGTCGCCCCTGTGGCGGCGCTGATCGCGCTGATCTGCATCGTGCTGATCGTCGCCCCGCTGCTGAAGGCGCGCGATCCCGAGGCAAAGGCCAAGCCTGCGCCCGACACCGCCCTCTGGGGCGACATCCTTCTGCTCGCCGGCTTCGCGGCGTTCTGCTACGCGCTGACCCATATCGGCTTCGATCTTGCCACCTTCCTCTTCGTCTGGGGCGGCGTGGTGATGAGCGGGGGCCGGGGCTGGTGGCAGCCGCCGGTCTTCGCCGCGATCTTCACCGCGCTGCTGGTCTACGGGTTTGGCAGCCTCTTCCCCTATCCCATGCTGACGCTGGTGCTTTGAGATGATCGATCAATTCGCCCTCTCGCAGGCCTTCGACCTGCTGTTTTCCGGCTTCACGCCGTGGCTCTGGGTCATCCCCGGCCTGCTCATCGGCCTTGTCTTCGGCTCTATCCCCGGCCTTCAGATCTCCATGGCCATGGCGGTGTTCCTGCCGGTGACCTTCGGCATGGACTTCCTTCAGGCCATGCTGTTCCTCACCGCGATCTTCACCGGCGGCGCCTATGGCGGCGGGGTGACGGCGATCCTGATGAACATCCCGGGCTCGTCCTCCTCGATCGCCACCGCCTTCGACGGCTACCCCATGGCCCGGCAGGGCAAGCACAACGAGGCGCTTGGCATCGGGCTTGCGGCCTCGGTCGTGGGGGCCTTCGTGGGCTATATCCTGTTGATGCTGCTGATCCAGCCGCTGGCGGCCTTCGTGCTCAAGATCGGCCCGCTCGAGATGGTGGTGGTCGTGCTCTGGGGGCTGACGCTGATCGCGACGCTGAATGACAGCAAGATGTCCAAGGGGCTGCTGGCCGGGTTCTTCGGCCTGATGCTGAGCCAGATCGGCATGTCGACCACCGGCGTTATGCGGACGCAGGTGGGCATGCCCTACCTCATCGACGGCCTGCCGGTGGTGCCCGCGATGATCGGCATCTTCGCGGCCTCGGAACTGCTGCGTCTGCGCGGCGAGACCTATCTGGTGCGCGACGATGCGCAGCGTGACATCTCTTTCGGGCGTATCCTCAAGGGCGCGGGCGAGACCTTCAAGTACCCCGGCGTTCTGATCCGCGGCAGCCTTCTGGGTGCAGTGATCGGGGCGATCCCCGGCGTCGGCTCGTCGGTGGCGAACCTGGTGTCCTACGGCGAGGCCAAGCGCACCTCGAAGACCCCCGAGCGTTTCGGCAATGGCGCGCCCGAGGGTGTGGTCGCCGCCGAAAGCGCCAACTCCTCGTCCGAGGGGGGCTCGATGACGGCGCTGCTGGCGCTTGGTATCCCCGGCGGCGCGGCAACGGCGGTGCTGCTGGCAGCCTTCTCGTTCCACAATATCATCGGCGGACCCAGCTTCATCCGCAACCAGACCGACATTGTCTATTCGATCATCCTCGGCAACCTCGGGCAGGTTCTGCTGCTGGCGGTGCTGGGCCTGCTGAGCCTGCGCCTGCTGGGGCTGGTGGTGCGGGTGCCGCTGTCCTACCTGGTGCCCTCGGTCCTCGCCATGTGCGCCTGGGGCGGCTACGGCATCACCGGCACCATCGCGGGGCCGCTGACCGTGGCGGGCTTCGCGGCACTTGGCTGGCTGATGCGGCGCCACGACTACCCGGTGGCGGCGACCGTGATCGGCCTGTTGCTGGGCCGGATGATGGAAGGCGAGCTGGTGCGCACCATGCAGATCTCGCGCGGGAACCCGCTGGGCTACATGCTCGAACGTCCCATCGCGCTGGCGCTCTTTGCCGTCATGTTGCTGGTGCTCGTCTGCGCACCGCTGTTGAAGGCGCTGCGCAAGCGCCGGTTGGTTCAGGCCTGACCTGACCACCGCCTGATCGAGGCCATGCCCCGGCGCGTCGCGGCCTGATGACCCTTGTCATCGGTGCCGCGCGCTGCCGCCGCCGCGACATCTCCGATCTCCATTTCGTCGAAAATCAGCGGACTGCAAATCCTGGCCTTTGCCGGTGTTCGAATGCCGGGGTGTAGCTTGGCTGCGCAGACCGCCCCCGCCTAGGTGGCAACGACCGAGGGGGGTGGTTCATTGAAGGGGCGCAATGAATCCCCCCGTTGCGATACGCTTGTCGAACTGTTGCCCGTGGCAAAAGCGGGTGCCCCACTGGCCGCTCAGCACCAAGGCCCGTTTGAGGTAGAGATGGACATCGGTTTCCCAGGAATAGCCCATTGCGCCATGAACCTGCACCGCCACACGCGTCGCCCTGTCTGCAACATCGATGGCGCGCAGCCAGGCGTGTGAGATCTGCCCGCGGGAGAAATCGTCCTCGCGAGAGATCAGCGCGGCTGCGGCATAGACAACAGGTTTGAGAAAGGCGACCTGCACCTGCACCTCCGCCAGCATGTGTTTCACCGCCTGGTTGCTGCCGATGGGGCGGCCGAACTGCTGGCGGTCCCCGGCATAGTCAACGGCCAGATCAAGCGCCGCCTGCGCCACGCCGAGCAATTGGGCGGCGGCGAAAAGCGCGCCCCGCGCATTGGCACGGGCAAGCGCCGCCTCGGTCCGGGGAGAGGCGGCGAGCCGTCTGCTACCGCCGGTCACCTGGCAGGAATGCAGCAGGGTCAGCGGATCGGCCGTGGGCTGGGCCGTCAGATCAAAGGTCTCTGCCGGGCCGATCGAGATCTGTCCTTGGGTCGGTGCATGAATGACAATTCGGGCGGTATCCGCAGCCACCGCAAAGGGCTGCACGGGGGAAAACAACACCGTATGCCCATCCCCCTGCGCCATATCCGAGACCGGTTGAAGCAGGTCCGGCGCGGCGCAGGACCGGGCCAGTTCGGCCAGGAGGGGCAGCGCGACGCCGGCATGGTCCACCAATGGTTCGGGCAGCAGGGCCGCGCCGCAGGCCTGTGCCACCCGGCACATTGTCACCTCGTCCAGCGCCAGACCGCCCTGGGCCTCGGGCAAGAGAATGCCATTCAGCCCCAGATCCGCAAGCGCGGCCCATCGGTCGGCGTCATAGGTCTGGCCCGCCTTGTGCATCGCCCGCAGCTGCGCGGTAGAACAAAGATCCCGCAGGGCGTCCTGCACGGTCTCGGCGATCATGTCCTGCTCTTCGGTAAATCGAAAGTCCATCGCGGTGATCCTAGTTGCGAGGCAGGCCGAGCACGCGCTCGGCGATGATGTTTTTCTGGATCTCGTTGGAGCCGGCGTAGATCGGCCCGGCCAGCGCAAAGAAAAACCCGTCGAGCCAGGCGCCGGAGGCGTCTGCCGCGGGGGCGGCCCCGGTCAGGGCCGCGCGCGGTCCCAGCAGATCCAGCGCCGTGCGGTGCAGCGCAATATCCAGCTCTGACCAGAAAATCTTGTTGATCGAGGCTTCCGCGCCGATCGTGGCGCCCGCGTCCAGCAGCGATGCCGTATGGTAAATCGACAGGGCATAGGCATCTGCATCCATCGTGGCGCGCTGGACCGCCTCGCGCAGGCCGCCGGTCACTGTCGGCCCCTGTTGCTTGCACAGTGCGGCCAATCGTGCGGCGGCGGTCTGGTAGCGCGCCGGGCTGCGCAGCATGAGCCCGCGTTCGAAACCCGCGGTGGTCATGCAGATCTTCCAGCCCTCGCCCTCGGCGCCAAGCCGGTTGAAGGCGGGCACGCGCACCGCATCCAGCATGATCTCGGCAAATCCGGTGCGCCCGTCAATTTGCGCAATCGGCTGGACCGTGACACCGGGCGCATCCAGCGGGAAGAAAATCAAGGACAGCCCATGGTGCCGGCTCGACCCGGGATCGCTGCGGAAAAGACCAAAGCCCCAGTCGGCAAAAACCGCCCGGGACGACCAGATCTTGTGCCCTTTCAGGACATAGTCGTCGCCGTCACGTTGCGCGGTGGCCTTGACCGCGGCCAGGTCAGAGCCGGCCTGTGGCTCGGACCAGGCCTGCGCCCAGATTTCCTCGCCCGATGCCATGGGCGGCAGAAAGCGCGCCTTTTGCTCTGGCGTGCCGTAGTCCATCAACGTCGGCCCCAGCAGGAAGATACCGTTCTGGTTCACCCGGCCCGGCGCGCCGGCGCGGAAGTATTCTTCCTCGAAAATCAGCCATTGGATCAGGCTCAGCCCCCGGCCGCCATAGGCTTCGGGCCAGGTCACCATGCCCCAACGGCCCTGGTTCAGCGTGGTTTCCCAGGCGCGGTGGGCTTCAAACCCTTCTCGGGAGGCGTCAAAGGACGGCAGCGGGTCGGTCGGCACATTGGCGTTCATCCAGTCGCGCACCTCGGCGCGGAAGGCCTGGTCTTCGGGACGATAGGTGAGGTCCATCTTGTCTAGTCCTTTCGTCAGCCCGCGCGGGCCGCGATCAGGTCGGCGCGCAGGTTCTTCTTGCGAATTTTGCCGCTGTCCTCGCGGGGAAGCTGGTCGAACAATTGAAAGACGCGGGGGATCTTGAACCGTGCGACACGGCTCTCCAGCCCGGCGCGCAGGGTGGTCTCGTCCAGATCGGTCTCGACACAGGCGGCGATCACTTCCCCGAACTCGGCATCGGGCAGGCCAAAGACCGCGGCATCGCGCACGCCCGGAATGTCGACAAGCGCGGCTTCGATGTCATTGGGGTACACATTGACGCCGCCGCTGATGATCATATCCGTCTTGCGGTCGCGCAGGTGCAGATAGCCCTCGGCGTCCAGAAAGCCGATGTCGCCGGCGCTGACCAGATCGCCCCGGCGCATCCTGTCCGCTTCTCCGGGGCGGTTGCGGTATTCAAAGGCCGGGTAGTTGTCGATCTTCAGATAGATCTCGCCAACATAGCCGGTGTCACAGGGCGTGCCGTCGCGGTCGATGATCTCAAGCTGGGTCCAGGGCGTGGGGCGGCCCACGCTGCCGGGGTGATCGGGCGCTTCTTCGGGGGTGAGCACGACCCCGGGGCCGGTTTCCGATGCGCCGTAATATTCGCCAATGACCGGGCCGAACCAGTCGATCATCGCCTGGCGCACCTCTGGCGGGCAGGGGGCCGCCCCATGCACGACATGCCGCAGCGATGAAATGTCATAGGCCTCGCGCACCGCTTTCGGAAGCCGCAGCAGCCTGACCATCATTGTCGGAACCAGATGCAGATGGGTGATGGCGTGGCGCTCGATCAGCTGCAACAGCGCTTCTGCGTCGAAACGCGGCTGCAGCGTGACCAGGGCCCCGGGGGTGCGCACCGCATGCAGCGCATAGACGTTGGGGACGGAATGGTACATCGGCCCGGTGATCACGGTGCGGATCACCCGACCGGGGGCGATACCGTAGGCCAGCGCGACAACCTCGCGCACGCGGTCGGCCATCGCGCCCCGGGCCGGTTCGCGCACCACGCCCTTGGGGTTGCCGGTGGTGCCGGAGGTATAAACGATATTCGACCGCGGCGCGGCGGCGGGGCCGTCGTAAGGCGCGGCATCCGCGCACCATCTGTCCCAGTCCTGATCCGGGTTTGCGGCAACCGGGGCGAAGCCGTAGGCCTCGGCGATTTCCGGAGGCGTCGAGACCTGTCGCACCGCCACATCTGCCGAGAACCCGGGGGCGAACCGCGAAACAAGATCGGCATGGATGACGATCAGCCGCGCCCCGCTGTCCTTCAGGATATGCGCGGCCTCCTCGGCGGTCGCGTGCCAGTTGACCGGCGCGACATAGGCGCCGATCAGCGCGGCCCCCAGCATGACCTCCAGAAAAGCGACGTCGTTGCGCATGATCACCGCAACGCTGTCGCCTTCGCCAATGCCGATCGATTTCATCGCCGTGGCCGCGCGCGCCGCGCGCCGCGTCATCTCAGTTTGCGAGATCTGCCGCTCTCCGGCCAGGATCATGCCTTCGCGGGTCTGGGCATCGAGCGCCTTCATGCCTTGTCGCTCCGGTTCAGCCGCGCCATGTCGCGGCCGCTCAGCCCGGCGATATTGTCCCCTTTGGTCAGGCTGTTGTGGGCATGGGCAAGGTGGTGCAGCCCAAAGGCCATGTCCATGGCCGCGCGCTTGCCCTGAAGGTCTTCGGTGTTGTTGAACGCCTGACGCGTCAAGGTCAGCCCAAAGCCGGGCATCGAGGCAATCCGCGCAGCGACGCGCGTCGTTTCGGCCTGAAGGGCATCGCGGGCGACGACCTTGTTCACCATGCCCAGCGAATGGGCCCGCTCGGCGCCGATCGGCTCGCCCAGGAGAACCATCTCGCGGGCCACGCGGGGGGGAAGCTCGAAGGCGTGGGCAAAGTATTCCACCCCCGGAAAGCCCATATGCAGCACCGGGTCACCAAAGCGCGCATCCTCCGACGCGATGATCAGGTCACAGACCCAGGCCAGCATCAGCCCGCCCGCGATACAGGCGCCCTGGACCATCGCGACCATCGGTTTCGGTCCTTCGCGCCAGCGGCGACACATGCCGAGGTAGACTTCCATCTCGCGGACATATTGCATCTCGGCCCCCGGCTGGCCGACGTGATCGTGCCAATTGCTCTTGCGCTCGAAACTGACATGCGCATCGCGGCCCGGGCTGCCGATGTCATGCCCGGCCGAGAAATGCTTGCCCGCCCCGCGCAGGACGATCACCTTGATCGCCGGGTCCGCGTTCGCCTTGGCGATGGCCGCATCAAGCGCATAGGTCATCTGCGAATTCTGCGCGTTGCCGTAACGCGGGCGGTTCATGGTCAGCCAGGCTATCCCGTCGGAGGTCTCTGAAAGAACGGCGCTGTCGGTTTCATAGATGGGATCGGTCATGCGGGGCGTTCCTTATTCATCAGATGCCAGAGCATTATGGGTGTGAGACAGGCCAGCGCGGCGCTGAACAGATAGAGCGGCGGAAGGCCGGTCAGCGCGCCGCCCGGCAGGGCAAAGGCCAGCCCCGAGCAAAGGGTGGACAGGCGTAATAGGACGCCCAGGACCCCGCGGGGATAGCCGCCCAGCCCGATCAGCCAGCCCTGCGCCGCGCAGGAGATCAGGTAGACGCCGAGCAGGGCCGAGCCGAAGGTCAGCGCGACCTCCGCCGCCGGGCCGCGCATCAACAAGGCGGGGGCCACGACGAAGAAAAACGGCAGCAGATAGATCACGCCGCCCATGCGCATCGCTTCGATCCCGGTTTGCATCGGGTTGGCCTTGGCGATTGTCGCGGCGGCAAAGGCGCCGATGGCCACCGGCGGGGTGATGTAGCTGAGCATGCTCCAATACAGGATGAAGAGATGCACGGCGAGTGGCTCTAGCCCTGCCTCGATCAGCGCAGGGGCCAGGGCCACGGCCAGGAAGATATAGGCTGCGGTAACGGTCATGCCGATGCCGAGGACAAAGGCCGTGGCCGCCCCCATGAGCAAAAGCAGATAGAGGTTGCCGCCCGCAAAACCCAGCAGGTCGCTTGCGATATTGCCGATCTTGCCGGTCACAACCAGCGCACCGACGATCAGGCCGACAGCCGCGAGCAGCCCCGCCATCTCGGCAAAAAGACGGCCAACGTCTTCGAGAAAGGCGCCGAAGTCCGCCCAGCCCCATCGATGGGCCGGCAAGATCTGATTGATCGCCAGCAGCAGGCCGGTGGCAAACCAGGGGGCCCAGGATTCACGGTTGAGCACCAGAAGCATCCAGATCAGCAGGATGAAAACAGCAAGATACCACCAGCCATCGCGCATCACGGCGCGCAGCTTGGGCAATTCGGCTTCGGGCAGGCCGGACAGCCCCTGCCGCGCCGCCAGCGCGTCGATCTGGAAAAACAGGCCCAGGAAGTAAAGCAATGTCGGCAGGATCGCGGCCAAGGCGATGTCCTGGTAGGGGACGTTCAAAAAGGTCGCCATGACAAAGGCCGTCGCCCCCATCACCGGCGGGGCCAGCACCCCACCGGTCGAGGCACAGGCCTCGATCCCGCCCGCCGCCGCCGGGCGAATGCCGGTGCGTTTCATCGTCGGGATGGTCAAGGTTCCGGTGGTCAGGACATTGGTGATGACGCTGCCCGACATGGATCCCATCAACCCGGACGACAGGATCGCAACCTTCGCGGGGCCGCCGCGCACATGGCCGAGGGCCGCGAAGGCGAGGTCGAGGAAGAACTTCCCGCCGCCGGTCTTTTGCAGCGCCACGCCAAACACCAGAAAGCCCAGCACGAGGTTGATGAAGGCGCGCATCGGCACCCCGAGAATGCCTTCGCTGCTCATCGCATAGAACACGGCCGTATCGCGCAGCGGCATGGAAAACCCGTTGAAGATCGCCGGAAGCCGATCCGCGACCAGCGGGTAAAGAGAAAGCGGCGCGACCACCAGGATCATGGCCGTCCCCCCGATTCGCCGCCCCGCCTCCAGGGTCAGCGCCCAAAGCAGCAGCGCCATGGTCTGCGCCAGCCCCGGCGCGCCATACTCCCAGCCCTCCATGACGATCCGTTCCGAGACGAAAGCGAAATAGCAGCCCGCGGCAAAGGCCAGTGCCGCCAGCGGCAGGTCCAGCAGGCGCCAGCGCGGCCACAGCAGAAAGGCAAAGGGCAAAAGAACCGCGATGGCGCCGTAGATGAACTGGTTCGTCAGTGGCACAAAGCCCGTCAGATTGCCCAGATTGAACGTCTGATAGGCAGAGCCCGCCAGCATCAGCGCCGCCGCGACGCGCAGCAGAAAGGGGACAGAGGTCATGCGGAATTTCCCGGATTGGCGACAGGACGCGCCCGTGCGGACAGGCACGGGCGCGGGCGGTTTATCGGTCAGTCAAAGACAACCGGTTCACCGGCGGCCTTCAGCGCTTCGGCCCGGGCCTGCATCCAGGCCGCGCTGAAGTCCCCGTCGATGGCCCCACGGTCGAGCGCCTCCCAGGCTTCGGCCAGCACCTTCTGTCGGTCGATCAAGGCATTGTTGTGCGCCTCGATCTCATCCGTCCAAACGTTCGCTTCCTTGAAATAGCGGATCGCACCGGCGTGGTAGGGGATCACCCATTGCAGGTCCTGCACCTCAAGCGCCCAGCCGTCGGCCCCCGGTGCCGCGTCCTTGTAGCTGTCGAGGTTCTCGATCATGGCTTTCGTCAGCGCATAGGCTTCGTCTTCATCCTGTGCAGCGGTGGTCACGAGGAAGGGGTAGGGATAGCCTGCCCCTTCAAAGCTGTCGCCCTCGGCCAGACCGGAGGCCTGTGTCACGACCCGTTTCGCGATATAGGGGGCCGTGGCCTTCAGCCGCGCCCAGCCTTCGCTGTCGTCATGGGGCAGGGGGATCCAGTGGATCCCGTGATTGCTAGAGGCAAGCTGCGCAGAATTGGGCGTGAGGGTCGTGGCAAAGGCGACATCGGACTGACCGTTGATGACGCCTTCCCAACTTGCCGAAAAGCCGGAATATTCAACCGTTTCCACATCGTCGCGGGTGAGGTCGCCAAAGGCCAGCACAGAGTTCAGCGGCACATTGAGAGAGGCCGCGGCGCGCACGGAGGGCACCCGTTTGCCGCGCAGGTCGGCGGCGGTCTCGATGCCTGCATCGCCGCGTGTGGCGAAACCGACGCCCGATCCGTCGATCTTGGCCAGGATCATGCGAAGCGGTTGCGGCCCCCAGTCTTCGCCGGCAAATTCAGTGACGCCTTCGGTGCTGAAATAGGCCGCGACCCCGCACATGCAGTAGCCCGCCGCGCCCATCTTCAGGGGGGTCAGGCGGGCCACGTCGTTCTGACCCGGCAAAACAGCAACCCGCGTCCCGGTTTTCTCTTTGAGCATGTTTCCCACCGCGATGGCCTGGGCATAGCCCGAACTGTCGGTGGGGTAGGCCATCCATTTCATCTGGGCCGGCAGCCCCTCGGACAGAGACGGGCCTGCCAGCGCGGCAAGCGCGCCGCCCAAGAGCATGGTTCTCTTGATCATTTTATTCCTCCTCTAGCGACGAGCTCCCCCGTCATGAAAAACCTATGACGGTGCATTCGCGTATGGTACTGACTGATTTGGCATGAGGGGCATAGAACTATTGCATGGCAAAATGGAACGGCTACCTTGATTTCCTCACCATCGCCGAGGCCGGCAGCATCACCGCAGCCGCGCGCCGCCTTGGGCAGACTCAGCCCACGCTAAGCCGGCGCCTAAGCCAGCTGGAGGCAGAGATGGGCGTGCAGCTCATGGCCCGGACGCCCGCCGGGCTTTCGCCCACGCCCGCAGGCGAGCAGATGCTGGAGACGCTGCAAAAGGTTCGGGAACATCTCGAACAGATGGAGCGGAAGTTGCACCACAGCGACGTGGCGCTGAAAGGGGCGGTGCGGATCACGGTGACCGAAACACTGGGTATCCAGTGGCTGGCCCCGTTGATGGGTGAATTCTACGAAGCCTATCCGAATATTCGCGTTGAACTGGTCATCGACAACGCGATGATCAACCTGCTCAGCCGCGAAGCCCATATCGCCATTCGGCTGCTGCGGCCGGTCCAGCCGGACTTGATCACCAAACAGGTGGGTCACCTGGATATCTCCCTGTTCGCCGCGCGGGGCTATGCCGATCGCTATGGGCTGCCGCGCACCGCAGAAGAGGCCCGGCGCCATCGCGCGGTCGGGCTGCTGGGGATCACCCCCACGGCGGTCTTGACCGACAAGCTGTTCTCGGCGGACCGGCATGTCTTCTTGTCCAACAGCCTGCTTGCAGTGCAGCAGACCATTCACGCCGGCATGGGCATTGGCCCGGTGGTCAACCGGATCGGAAACTCCGATGACAGGCTGGTTCCCTGTCTGCCGGAGGCGCGGCTGTGCAAGGAGATCTGGCTGACGGCGGTTCCCGAAATCAGGGAGAATGCACGGTATCGGGCGGTTTTCGACTTTCTGGAACAGCAGTTGAAAGCGTAAGCCCGCCACGGCTGGCAGCGACATTGACCGGGCCAAGGGGAAAGCACCGCTTCAGGGTCGGCTTTCTCGCCGAAGGACCGGCGCCAGCCGGTCGCGGTGTCGTTCCACGCCGGACTTGCACGGGCAATTCCTGCGGGGTTCAGCGCCGGGAAGGAGGCTGACGTCGACGTTGGAGCAAGCGCAAGCGCTGCGAACCACGCCTGCCGGACGGATTTGCAGCAAGGGTGGAGGCTGGGGCTAGACTGCCTCGATCATCATTGGGCCGGCGAGGATCAGGGCGACGAGATCGGTCTGCCGGTTCGTGCCCGTCTTCTGGAAAAGGTTGCGCATGTGAAAGGCGATGGTGGTCTGGGAGACGCCCAGCTCGACCGCGGCATCCGCCGGGCGTGCACCGGAGGCAAGGGCGGCGGCGACCCGGGTTTCGGTGGGCGTCAGCCCGAAGAGATCGGCCAGCAGCGGCGCCGAGATCCGCCGCTGCCGGGCCGGGGGCGACAGGAACACGGCGACATGGGGCTGGGTCTCCGGGGTTCCGAAGGTCTTGGGCAAGGGGCAGACCAGCGCCGAGGCGGTCAGGGCGTCTTCGGCGCGCTCAAGCATCACCCCGGTCAGCTTTCCCAGGCCGGCGCGGGCCGCAGCCAGAGCTTCGGTTATCGCGTCGCGCAGCGCGCGGTCGCCGGGGGTATCGGTCGCGCCGACGGCCCCCTTCTGCAGGGTCACGAACTCGCCCGTCTCGATCATGCTGCGCGCCGCGCAATTGGCATGAAGCACGCGCCCGCCGCCGTCCAGCAGCACGACCCCCAGCGCGATCAGGTCCAGCGCGCGTTCGGCGCCGTCCTGCGACAGGGCGGACAGCGTCTGGCGCAGGCGGGCGATCTCGCCGCCGTCGCTTTCGCGGATGCGCGCGACCTGGCGCAGCCGGGCGGCGACCGTGGCCAGCATGAGGTCGTAGTCGACCGGTTTCACGAGGTAATCGTCAGCGCCCATGAGCTTGCCCTCGACCATGTCGCGCGGCTCGGACAGCGCGGACAGAAAGACGAAGGGCGTTGCGGCAAGCTCTGGCCGGTCCGCGCGCAGCGCCGATAGCAGCCCGTAACCGTCGAGTTCCGGCATGGTGATGTCGCAGAGCACCAGATCGGGGGCCGCATCCGCAAGCAGTGCCAGCGCCGCCGCGCCGTCGGCGGCGGCAAGGGTGCGGTAACCGGCCTCTTGAAGCTCCTCGACGATATCGGCACGCAACGCGGCCTCGTCCTCGACCACAAGAACCAGGGCGGGGGCGGTCATGACGTGGCGCCTTCGGCCTGCGGCAGCGTCAGGCGGAAGACCGTCTGGCCGCCGCCCGGCAGCAGCACGAGGTCGCCGCCCTGCATCCGTGCCAGCGTGCGGGCGATGAACAGCCCCACGCCGGTGCCGGGCGCGCCGGTGCTGTTGGCGCCACGGAAGTTGCGCTCGAAAAGACGGTCCCGGTCCGACGGCGGGATGGGCGGGCCGCCATTCGCGACCTCGCAGTGCAGGCTCTGGCACTGCAGGTCCAGCGTGACCGATATCTCAGAGCCGCCGGGCGCATAGGTCACGGCATTCGAGACCAGGTTCTTCAGAACCTGTTCGACGTAAGCCGGGTCACAGAGCGCCTGAGCGTGGTTGCGCACGATCACGCGGATGCGTGCGTCGGGGGTGGCCTCGCGCTGCTCGTCGCAGACCTCGGCGAGGATCGGCGCGAGATCGCAGCGTTCGCGCCTGGTGCCGACCTCTCCGGCTTCGATCCGCGCGGCGTCGAGCGTGCTTTCGACCAGCCGCGTCAGCCCCGAAATGGCGCCGCGCGCGCGGGTGGCGCGGTCGGTTATTTCCTGCGCATCCGCACGATTGCCGCGCCGGATCAGCCGTTGCAGGGCGGAATCGGCAATCGCCAGCGGCGTGCGGAACTGATGCGAGATCATTGCGGCGAAGTTCCGATAGAGATCGGCGGCCGATCGTTCGCGGCTGAGCGCGTCATCCAGTTCGCGCGTGCGCTCGACGACCAGCTGTTCCAGCCGCTCGCGCGATTCGGCGTCCCGGCGCTCGGCCGCATGGCGGTCGCTGGCGTCCTGCATGAACACAATCGCGCCGACGATGCCGGTCTCGTCGCGCATCGGGAAGGCCCGCAGATCGACGTGGATCGGCGCCTCTGCGCCATTGCGGAACAGGGGGCGCAGCTGCAGGTGTCCCGGCGTTCCGGCCAGCGCTTCGGCCAGCCTTTCGCGGACAGTGGCCGCGGCGAAGAAGCCCGCCACCTCGGACAGCGCGCGCCCGACGGCCTGCTGCGCCGACTGTCCCACCAGATGGGCCATCGCTTCGTTCCACAATGTGCAGCGCCCGGAGGCATCGATTGCGGCGATGCCCTCGCCGCTTGACGCGATCAGCAGCCCCGAGAAATCGCGTTCGCGCCGCAGCATCCGGTTGTGTTGGCGCGATTTGCGCAGGGCGAGCACAAGGGCCGCTGTCAGTACCGCACCTGCGGCCATGACCCCGATCAGCGCGAGGATGGTTTTCCGCAGCTGTCCGCGATAGCTTTCCAGCCGCCCGCCGAGTTCGTCCCATTCCGCAATCATGGTCTTGTTGGCCGCTTTCGAGAAAAAGGCCGGAAAAGGAGCCAGCGCCGCTTGCAGGCTGGCCGGGGTCATCTGCAGCGGTGCGAGTGTGTCGAGTTGCGCGGTCAACTGGTTCAGTTCCTCGCCAAGGCCGATGTGTTCGACGAAGCGGCGCTGTGGGCCGTCGTTCAAAAGCGCGACCCGACTGCGCAGGATATCAAGATGCAGGGCGATGTCGGCCTCCTGCGCCCTGCCCAGCTCGGCCAGCAGGGCGGTTTCCTTCAGGCGCCGGGCCGCCGCCTCGCTTTCGTGCATGACCCAAAGCATGTTCTGTTCGGCGTCGACGCGCATGTCGGACTCGATCCGGACCATCCGTTGCAGCGAGACGGTCAACAGCAGCGTGAATACGATCACGGTAACGAGCGGCAGTGCCAGCCAAGGAGCAGAGCCACCCGGGCGCGTCATCGGACCTCGAGCCCGGAAAGCTGCCAGACCCAGCGGTAGTCGAAGCGGATATCCTGCAATTCGCTGTGATCGTCGCGGGGGTAGACGATCCAGAGCGGACCCTTGTCGGCCCGTTCGAGCGGTTTGCCGTCCATCTCATAGGCGACGACCACGTCGTAGTTGTGGAAATCCGAGATGGGAATGTCGACGATGTATTCGTTGAGCGCCGTGGCCGTCACGGTTTCACCCCGGGCCTCGACCTTTTCCAGCAGGTCGCGCATCAGAAAGCCGGTAAAAAGATGCGTTCCGTCTGTCACCACCGTCGAGGTTTCCAGTCTGGCCTGCGGCAGGCTGCGCAGCGCTTCCAGATCCAACCCCACGGTGCCCCCGGCAATGGCCCCGGTGATGCGCAGGGTTGGCGGGACATCGCCAGCCGCAAGCAGGCTTGTCGCAAGGCAGATCGCTATCCGGCTTCGCATGTAGATCTCCGGCTTCCAAAGTCCGTTTCGCAGCGCGTAGTTAATCAGCAAAAGTAATATTGAACAAATAATCGTGCCGCCCCGTGCAAACGAACGGGGCGGCGCTGGAACGGTCCCTGTAGTTTTCCGTCGAATGCAGGGGATCGGGGGCAGGATGCACATTCCGGGATGGTCGGGCGCCGCAAAAGCGGCCTGTGCCGCGACGGTCTGCACCGGCAAATGCAAGAGATTACGCCCGGCATCGATCGGGTCATGAAATTTTAAAAGGACTTTTCAATGTGGGATTTTAGCATAGGCGGTGCGCTGGGGATGATGGGGCGCACGCTTCCATTCATCCTTATGCGCATCGCCGTCTATTTCGGCATCGCGCTGGGGTATATCCTTCTGACCGGAACGGGGGCCGGCATCGGTTGGGGCATCGGCGGTTTCGGGGACGAGGAATTCCGCGCCACGACGACGATGTGGGGCGGGTTCGCCGGTTTCGGCGTCTTCGGGGCGCTCATGTACTGGGCGCGCGAATACATCCTCTATATCGTCAAGGCGGGCCATATCGCGGTTCTGGTCGAGATGATTGACGGCCAGCCATTGCCCGAGGGGCGCGGCCAGATCGGCCATGCCACCGCGGTGGTCAAGGCGCGGTTTCCGCAGGCCAGCCTGTTGTTCCTGATGGATCAGCTGGTCAAGGGGGTGATCCGTGCGATTTCGGGGCTGGCACGCGGCCTGCTGACCGTGCTGCCGGTGCCGGGCGCGCAGCAACTGGCGGCGATCCTGTCGGCCTTCCTGCGCGTCGCGGTCGGGTTCGTGGACGAGGTGATCCTTGCCCACGCGATCCGCACGCGGTCGGACAATGCCTGGGGGTCGGCGCGCGAGGCGCTGGTGCTGTACGGGCAGAACTGGAAGGTGATGCTGAAGAACGCGGCCTGGCTGGCGATTATCGTCTATGGGCTGGGCTTTCTGGTGTTCCTGCTCATGCTCGCACCGGCGGCGCTTGTGGTCTACCTGATGCCCGGGGCCTGGGCTGCCGGGGGCGTGGTGTTTGCGCTGCTCTTCGCCTGGGCGGTCAAGGCCGCGCTGCTCGAACCTTTCGCAATTGCCTGCATGATGCAGGTCTTCTTCCGCACCATAGAAGGCCAGCAGCCCAACCCCGAATGGGACGCTCGGCTTGAACAGATGTCGGGCAAGTTCCGCAAGCTGAAGGAGCGCGCCCTTGGCGCGGGCGGGCAGACGGCGCCCGGGATGTCTCCGCGCCCAGCGGTTTAGGAAGGGGCGCGGACGATCCCATGCGTTTCCCCGGTTTCGCCATGGTCGGGGAGGGGGCGCATCGCTGGCTGCCGCCGAAAGCCCTGTCACCGGCCAAGGGTTCGAGGGCAGGGCAAGGGCGGCAGCGCATGTCCAATGCATGTCGCGGCGCGTAGCCCGGCCATGTCATGGGCTGGCCGGCTCGCGCAGGGCGGCCAGCGCTGCCCTGGCCTGACGTCATCCACGGCCCGCCGGGTCCCCTGAGCCAGGCAACCTGAACGCAGCAGCCCGCAGGCCACCACGCAGAGCGTCAGCCCGCCGCATCAAGGCGCGCGCGCGCCCAGGTGGTCGGCTCGGGGTCCTGCTCTGCAAGGCCGTTGACCAGGAAGGTTGCGCGCTCGGCTATGTAGCTTTGCACTTCGCGCACCCAATGCTCGGCGTTGGGGTCCATCGCGATGATCTCCTCCACCGCCTGTGGCAAATGCGTCAGGGTCGCCTTGCAAAGCACGTCGACGCGCCGCAGCGCGGCTGTGGGGTTCAGGCCGCAGAGTGCGGCCTCGCGCTGCCAGTGGCGTCCCTTGAAGTAATCGCCTTCCCACTTCGTCGCGAGCGACATCGCCTGCTTGCTGGTGATGCCGGGCCAGAGCTTGGCGCACATCACGTCATAGATCGGCGCCAGCCTGGCGCCGGTGGCCGTGACCATGACCGAATAGTTCTTCGCATGGGCGTCGGTATTGCAGGTGATGGCGTTGAAAATCACGTAGTCGAAGATCGAAAGCACCCCGCGGAGCGGATCGAGCCTGCGCATCACGCCGACAATGTCGCGGACCATGGGGCCCCGCTGCCCGGCCTCGTTGCGTTCATATTTCGCGCTCGGCAGGCGGCCCAGGGCCTGGCACATGTCTTCCTGGTGCAGGCGGCGCCAACTGTCGCCCTGCTGACGGCGGTCGTAGCGCTTTACCAGAAGATAGCGGCGCGCGCCGGCGCGCCCCACGCGCACCTCCGGTGCGGAGAGGCCGATGAGCGCCGCCAGGCGCAGGCACAGCGCCTCGTTATAGACCCCGCCAGGCAGGGGCGCGGCATCCGGCTTCAGGATCCAGGTCGACGGCGCGCCCTCGACCGGGATCGAGATCGCCCCGTCAGCATCGACATGGACGCCGATCTTGGACTGGACGCCGGCCAGTGACATGGAGACACCGTCTTCGCCGACGAGGAAGGGTTTCTTCGGCAGTTCCTGGATGATCCGCTCTAGCGCCGCCTCGTCGGGCACCGCCCGAGTGGTCATTCGCGCGAAGCCGCGCTCGGCAAAGGACATTGCTCCGGAGGTATCCCGCCCGATGCTGGCCAGCAGCGCGAGGGGGTCGGCCTGCGAGGCGCCGGTGGCGCGAGCCACCATTTCGAGCTGCTGGCTTTCCGGCAGAAGGTTTGCCACCCAGGGCAGCACATCGCCCGCGCCATGGCGCGCAACCGCCAGAGGCATCCTTGTCGACACCGGGAAGGCGCCCCGGGTCCTCTGCCAGTCGGCGTTGTAGGTCAGCGTTGCCGCACCGTCCTTGCCGGGCGCGATTTCGGCCACTTCGCGGCTTTCGTAGAAGACCTTCACCTCAGTCCTCCAGTGGCGGCAAATCGTCGGGCAGATCCTCGGGGATCATGTCGGGCGGATCACTGTCTTGCGGCGTGTTCGGCGCGTGCTCGACCATCGGCACGATGCCGAGGAAGCGCGCAATCATCAGGGCCGGGCCGATCCTCAGCGTCGGTTTCCCGTTTTCCATGTCCACGATGTAGCGCCGGCCCACGCCGGTCGCGCTGGCCACATCCTCCTGGCGCAGCCCCTGTGCCTTGCGCCTGGCGCGGACCATCCGTCCGAAACGGCGCGCATCTTCGGCACCGGGCAGATCCGGGTGCGATATGGCGGACGGTTGATCGTCGTTGCGCATGGCAACACCTCGACGGATTGGCCAGGGGGCGATGTTCCTGATCGGTAACATAGGGTGCTGTGGACCCGATGCAAGGCTATATGTTCCCGGTCGGGAACATTTTTACGAAGGAGATGTGAACCCCTTGAAAAGATACCGATCGGTAACATCGTGGCGGCGAGGGGCGCGGGAAGCTGACATGCCACCGTCAGGCGGACAGAGGGGACGGGCGATGGTCCGGACGACAAGACGCCGCCGACGAGCCGAGCGCGGCAAAAAACAGCGCCAGCGGCTGGCGTCTTCGACACCACCGGCCCTTAGCCGCCGTTCACACGACGTTGAGACCAAGTTGCCCCAGAAGGTCACCCGCCTGCCGTTTGGAAATGATGGCGCCTTTGAAGCGGCGCGCGTCTGTCAGCCTGACCCCTCCCAGATCGGCGCCCCGAAGGTCCGCCCCCTGAAATCGACAATCGGCAATATTTGCCTCCCTCAGCGAGCAGTCGACGAAAACCGCTTCCCGGAAGTCGCATTGCCGTAGATCCGCATCGCTGAAATCAATCCCGAGCAGCTGTGCCTTGCGAAACGAGAATTTTGGCAGCAGGCCCAGGACCAGGAGAGTGTCCGCGAATGTCACATCCAGGGCGCGCACTTCGCTGAGGTTGATCCCGGTCATCTTGCATTTGGTGAATTGAACTGTGGACAATCTGGCGCCCAAGAAATTGGTATTTCCGAAATCTCCGCCATCCACGGCGGTATCTGACAATGTAGACCCTGCGAAACTGGCGGCGGGGGCCCGGCAATTGACGAACGTTACATCTTCCAGTCGGGCGCCTGTCAGACTCGATTTGGACAGGTTGCATTTCTCGAACCGCCAGTTGACGATATCAAGCTGGCTCATGTCGAGGCCTTCGAAGTTGCAGTTCCTGAAAACAACGCCCTTGGCCTCTTGGGCGAGACGTTCGAGTTCGGTCCGGGTCGGGGTTCCGTCTTCGAAGAGGGTTTCGGTATTCATGTCAGCATTCTCCACATCGCGATTCAAATGGGCCGGTTGCACAGCGCAGGATCGCTGCCTTCCCTTGGCGGAATCGCATCGTTTTTATATTCCGTGCCAGAGGGTTGAGCGCTTTCTCGGCATGAGAGAGCAGGGATCCTCTGCGACTGGGGGCTCCGGTCACGCCGGTAGCCGCAAACCCATTTTCGCCATGGGATGCGGGGGCACTGTCGGCGGTTGAGTTTCCGAAGGTCTTTTGCACGGCATTGGATCGGGAGATTTCCCCGGTGCAGTTGATCAAGTGTCCGCCGATGTTCTTGCCGCGCCGGACGCGATCGGCAAACGGGCTTTCAATGGGGTCCGAGTTGGCCAATTCATCGCAGTTGGCCAAAAGGCGTCGAATGAAAGGCTGGTCGTTCCGAGCGTCAGGGGTGGTCTTGCCGCCGGACAACCCGAGCGTGCTCTTTGATTTCGTGGCAGTGTCGCTATCGTTCGGCAGCGCCCGGTGGCAATGTCGATCCACCCCATCAGGCGATGCGTGTCTTCCGGGGTCGCAAGCGGTATGCACGATATGCATCGTTAACCTCTAATTGGATTGTTTAGGGGTCTTAGACGCGCGGATCGCGCGTCCTCGTTCGCCGGGCTCGAAGTCGGAACCGGATGCATGCGAACGGACGGTTTTTCTAACAGGACGGGTGCCCGGATGCAATGTGGACCGGCTGCTTTCGCCGTGCCGCCGCTCTTGCTGGCCGGCGCGCGCGGCGCGGCATTGGCGCAAGCCACATCGGCCTTCCCGAGGCTGGCAGGCCCCCCGGGTCGAGGCTGGCTCATGCCCCTTCTTGAAACAGTCCTTGACAGATCGATCAGTGAAGTGAGAGAAATTTCACCAACTGCAAGATTCGTCAGATTCGTCAAATCCGACAATCTCTGCGGTCGGGAGGAGCGGGCCGCATGGCCCCAATGATCCAACAAGGGAGGAGAAGACTATGCCAACCAAAAGACAATTTCTGGCGACAACATTTCTGGCTGTGACGTTGACCGCGACCGCGGGATGGGCCCAGGACGGCAAGCGGATTGCTTTCTTCGTTTCGGACCTGTCAAACGTGTTCCACCAGTCGCAGGCTGTCGAGGCGCAGCGCTACGGCAAGGAGAAATACGGCGCCGAAGTGGTGGTGTTCGACGGGCAGGCCGACAGTGCCGTGATGACCCAGAATATCGACCAGGTGCTGGCCGGCGGGTTCGACGGGGCGACGCTTCACATCTGGGACGCCGAAGCGGCGACCCCGGGCATCGAGGACGCGCTGGCCGAGAAGGTTGTCATGACCTCGTTCTTCAACCCCATCGGCGACACGGGCATTCCCACCGCGCGCAGCAACGAAGCCGAGGTGTCCTTCGAGATGGGCGCGCAGATGGCCAAGGCCTGGCAGGAGGCGCATCCCGACAAGCCCGTCGTCATGGTGCAGCTTGGCTGGCCGAACCACACCGAGGTCAACTCGGGCCGGACCGAGCCCTTTGTCGAGGGCGTGCTGTCCGTCGCACCGGATGCCACCAACCTGGGCGCGCTAGATGCCAGCCAGGGTCAGGAGGCCGCGAAGCAGATCGTCGTCGACCTGCTGACCCAGCGTCCCGAAGTCAACCTGATCTATTCCGAGGCGTCGAACCTGACGGTCGGAACCATGGCGGGGCTGGCGCAGCTGGGCCGTGGCAAGTTCGAGGACGGCAAGCCCCTTACCGAGATCGTGGCCAGCGTCGATTTCGACAGCGTCGAGTTCGACCAGGTCTACGACCCGAATTCCAGCCTCAAGGTCTCGATGGGCCTGCCGCCGGTGGAAACCGCGCGCGGACGTGTCGACCTGGTGATGGATGTCCTGAACGAAGACGTTGCCATGACATCCGACCCGGCCGAGGAATTCTTCTACAAGGCGTATACGATCTCTTACTGGACGATGCCCGAGGAAGAGGCGCAGAGCTGGCTGGACACGCAGTTCGGCAACTAAGGCTGCCGGGGGCGGCCGTTCGGGGGGCGAGACATCCCCCGGGCGGCCGCCGCCGCATCGTCGGGGATGACATCCCCGGCATCTTGTACCGCTCGACCAGGGAGACGACATTTGTCTGTTCAACCACACCCATCCGCCCTGTCAGTCACCGGGCTGACCAAGGACTATCCCGGTGTCCGGGCCGTGGATGACGTGACCTTCGCGATCGAAAAAGGGGCCGTGCATTGCCTGATGGGCGAAAACGGCGCCGGTAAATCCACCCTCGTCAAGATGATCACCGGCGCCTTGATGCCGACCCGGGGAGAGATGTCGGTCGCGGGGCGCAGCCACTGCCCGAAAAACACGCAGGAGGCGCGCGATAACGGCATCGCCACGCTGTTCCAGGAACTGAACGTCGTCGACGAGCTGACCGTTCTGGAAAACCTCACCCTGGGCATGGAGCGCAGCCGCTTCGGCATCCTGATGAACTCCGGGGTCGAGGCCCAGGCGATGCAGACCCTTTCGGTAATCGAGCCTGCCATCGACCCCGCGGCGCGGGTGTCTTCGCTCAGCGTGGCGCAGAAGCAGATCGTGGAAATAGCGCGGGCGGCCTCGTCCGGGGCCGATATCATCATCATGGACGAACCCACCGCGGCGCTGTCCGAACGCGAGGTAGAGCGCCTATTCGGCGTCATCCGTCGGTTGCGCGAGGGGGGTGTGACGGTGATCTACATCTCGCACAAGCTGGAGGAAATCTTTGCGCTTGGCGATCACGTCACCGTTCTGCGCGACGGAAGGCATATCCGCACCTGCCCGCTGTCCGAGATTGACGGGCGCGCGCATCTGATCGAGCTGATGATCGGACGCTCGGTGCTGCACGACTACCATCCCCGGGACACGGTCGGGCAGGAGCCGATCCTTGTCGCCGAGGGGCTGAACAACAGGTTGCTCAAGAACGTCTCTTTCGACGTGAAGAAAGGCGAGATCGTCGGGTTCTACGGTCTTGTGGGTGCTGGAAAGACCGAGATCGCGCGCGCACTCTTCGGGGCTGACAAGTTCAGTGGCCGGGTCTCCTTCAAGGGCCGCGAGATCGGCGGGTCACCGAAAAAGGCGATTGCGGCGGGGGTCGCCCTGGTGCCCGAAGAGCGGCGCACCCAGGGCTTGTTCACTGCGCTGACGATCCGCGAAAACGTCTCGGTGATGAACCTGGGCAAGCTGTCGAAAGGCGGCGTGTTCCAGCCGCAGGTCGAACGCGCGGCAGCCGAGGAATACGTCGACCGGCTCAGGATCGCGACGCATTCCATCGAGAAGCATGTCGAGAAACTCTCGGGCGGCAACCAGCAGAAGGTGGTCTTTGCCAAGTGCCTTTTCGCCGATGCCGAGCTTCTGCTGCTGGACGAACCGACGCGCGGCGTCGATGTCGGCGCCAAATCCGAGATCTATGACATCATCCGCGACCTCGCCGACGCGGGCAATGCGGTGGCGGTCTTCTCCTCGGAACTCGAAGAGGTGCTGGGGCTCTGCGACCGGGTCTTCCTGTTGTTCGACGGCGCCGTGCAGGACGAAATCGTCAACGGGCCAGAGGTCGATGTCGCGCATATTCTCAATGTCGTGACCGGCGGGCAGGAAGGAGCGGTGCAATGACAATGGCAAAGATCTCGACAGGTGGCGACGGCGGGACGCAGCCCCGTGCGCGAAGGCCGCTGAGCGACGAGGCCCTGATTACCTCCATGGTGGCCTGCGCCGCCGCGGTGCTCTTCGTGCTGGCCGCGCTGCTGGTGCCGAATTTCCACCAGCCGCTCAACGTGCTCAACCTTGTCACCAACAACTGGCCGGTGATTTCCCTGGGCATCGGCGTCACCTTCCTGCTGGTGTCGGGCAACTTCGACCTGTCGGTTGGCGGCATCGTCGCGCTGTCCGGTGTACTGGCGGTCTGGTTCGCGCAATCGGCCGAGGGCGGCAATGCGCTTTCGTCCGGGTGGGGGATGCCGACCTGGCTGGCGATGGGCTGCGCGCTGTTGGGCGCCCTGTCGATCGGCGCGCTGAACGCGCTTTTCGTGGTGCGCCTGCGCATTCCCTCCATCATCGTCACGCTGGGCACGATGATGCTGGCGCGGGGGATCGCCCAGGTCATCACCCAGGGCTCTCAGCGCAATACCAATCTGCCGGCGGATTTCGGGTTTCTGGGCAATCTTTCGGTGATCGGAAACTCGGTCAAGCTTCCGGTGGTGGTCATGGCGGTCTTGCTTCTGGTGGCGATCTTCATCGAGCGGCGCACGGTCTTCGGCCGGCTGACCTTCTGGACCGGAGCCAATCCCGTGGCCGCGCGCCTGTCGGGGATCGACCGGGCACGGCACGTGACCCTGCTTTACCTGCTCAGCGCCGGTGTCGCGGGGATCGTGGGCATCCTGCTCGCCTCGGAATTCAAGTCGGGCTTTTCCAACCGCGGCCTGCTGATGGAGTTCGACGCGCTGGTTATCGCCCTTCTGGGCGGGGTCGCCATCGCTGGCGGGTTCGGATCGGTGATCGGCATGTTCTTCGGGGCCATCATCCTGGCCATCGTCACCTCTGCCGCGACCGGGCTGGTGCTGTCGCCGGACTGGCAGTTCATTCTCAAGGCGCTGGCGGTCTTTCTGGCCATCGTCGCGCAGTCATGGGCCCTGGCCCGCAGGAACAAGTGAAGCAGATGACAGATCTCTCCAACCATCCGCCTTCGTCGCGCCCGCTACGCGCAGGGTTTTCCGGGTTCCTGCGCACCTATTACATCTACTTCGTTCTGGTGGCCGTGGTCGCAGTGCTGAGCCTTGCCAATCTCGATCAGTTCGCGCTGTTCGAACGGGGCAACTTCCTCAACAAGCGCAATATCATCAACATCCTGCGCGTTTCGGCGCCGCTGCTGATGCTTGCCGGGGCCTTCACGCTGCTGATGGTCTCGGGCTATATCGACCTGTCGGTCGGCAGCACCATGAGCCTGAGCGCTGTGGTCTATGCGCTTCTGGCGATCAACGGTGTGCCCTTCCTGGCGTGCTTCGGCCTGACCGTGCTTGCCGGCATCGGGCTGGGCGCGGTGAACGGTTTCCTCGTCGTGCGGCTGAAGATAACGCCGGTGATCGCCACGCTGATCACGCTGAGCCTGTTCAAGGGTATCGCGCTGCTGCTGGTGCAGGACGGGGTCTCTGCGATCAAGTCGATCGGAGAGCAGCGCATGCCCGGCTGGTTCAACGACTACGGCCGCGATGCGGTGCTGCTTGGCCTGCCGATGGCCTTCTGGGTGGCGGTCGGCGTGACGCTGGCGCTGATCTTCGCGCAGAACAGGACGCTTCTGGGCAAGTATGCCGCGGCGACCGGCGGCAACCCGGTGGCGGCCAGGCTATCGGGGATCAACACCAGCCGCGTGGTCTTTGGCCTTTACATGCTGGTCGGTGCGGCCGCAGCCCTTGCCGGTATCGCGCGGTCCAGCTTCATGTCGCTTGGCGATCCGCTTTCCGGCGACGGGATGGAACTGAGCGCCATCCTTGTGGTGCTGATCGGCGGAACCGCCTTCAGCGGCGGGGAGGGGCGCGTGCTGCGGTCTTTCGTGGGGGCGCTTATCATCATGGCCTTGACCGTGGGAATGCTGACCCTGGTGCCGGCCTATTACCAGACGCTGGTGATCGGCGCCGCGCTCTTGGCGGCGGCGGCATCCAATCACCTTATCAGCCGAAAGGAGGGCATGGCATGACCGTTCCCAACGCCGATCCCGAGCTGTACCGGCTGATCGCCCAGGTCTTGACGCTGCATTACAAGGACGATCTGCCGCAATCCGAAATCGCAAATCAGCTGGGCCTGTCCTCGGCCAAGGTGAACCGTCTGATCAAGCGCGGCCGCGCGCTTGGCATGATCAAGATCACCATCGAAAGCCCGTTCCTGCACCAGATCGAACTGGAACGCGCCCTGTGCGAGAAATGGAGCCTGAAGAAGGCCATCGTGGTCCCGACCGTGGACGGCAACCCGGGCATGACGCTCGACCAGGTGGGGGCAGCGGTGGCGCGGCTGCTGACCGACACGCTGCGCGACAGCGACACGATCGCCATATCCGGCGGCAAAACGCTGAGCGCGCTGATCCAGAACCTGACCGGCGATCATGACTTCGATGTCGAGGTGGTGCCGATGACCGGCTGCGTGCAGGGCCACCACTATACCGACGTCAACCACATCGCCACCGAGCTTGCCAACCGCCTGTCGGGCCATGCCACGCTGATCCACGCGCCGCTGCACGCCGAAACGCCAGAGGAGCGCGCGCTGATCATGGCGATGAGATCGGTGCGCGACGTGATGGAAATCGTGCGCGTCGCCGATGTGGCGGTATTCGGGCTGGGCGCCGTAATCGGCACGGATTCGACCTATTACGACGCCCACCCCGTCAGCCCGGACGAACGGGCGAGGCTTTACGACCAGGGCGTGCGCGGCGAACTGCTGGGCCACCTGATCGACCGCGCGGGCCAGCTTTCGGACAATGCGCTGAATTCGCGCCTGGTGGCCCTGCCGCCCGATGAGCTTGCCAAGATCCCCGTCCGCATCGGCACCGCCACCGGCCCCGACAAGGTCGAGCCGGTCACCGCGGCGCTGAATGGCGGATATCTCAATTACCTCGTGACGGACGAAGACACCGCCGCCGCGATCCTTGACCAGGAGGTTCAGAAAATTGCTTGAAACCAATGTAGACCAGATCACCCGCGAGATCGGAAAATCGGGCATCCGGGCCTCGGCCGTCGGACTGGGAACCTGGGCCATCGGCGGCTGGATGTGGGGCGGCACCGATGAGTCCCGTTCGATCCGCGCCGTGCAGGCCACGATCGATGCCGGCATCACGCTGATCGACACGGCGCCGATGTATGGCTCGGGCGTTGCCGAGGAAATCGTCGGCAAGGCGCTCAAGGGGCGGCGCGACAAGGTTGTTCTGGCCACCAAATGCGGGCTTGTCTGGCACACGCGGAAGGGCAACCATTTCTTCGATACCGGCGACACGCCGGTGCATCGCTACCTTGGCAGGGATGCGATCATCTACGAGGTGGAACAAAGCCTGAAACGCCTCGGCACCGATGTCATCGACCACTACATCACGCATTGGCAGGATCCGACAACGCCGATCGACGAAACCATGGAGGCGCTGGAGAGCCTCAGGGCGGCTGGCAAGATCCGCTCCATCGGGGCCAGCAATACCGCGCCCGAGGACATTCGCGCCTATGTCGCCGCGGGTCAGCTGGATGCGGTGCAGGAGGAATACTCGATGGTAAAGCGCGACATCGAGCAAAGCCACCTGCCGCTGTGCCGCGACCACGGGGTATCGGTGCTCAGCTATTCCTCGCTCGCGCTCGGGCTGCTCAGCGGCAAGATGGGGCCGGACCGCGTCTTCGAGGGCGACGACCTGCGCAGGAACAACCCGCGCTTCTCGCAGGCGAACCGCGAAAAGGTTGCGCGCCTGATGGCCCAGATCGACCCCGTCGCCGAAACGCATGGCGCGACGCGGGCCCAGATCGTCATCGCCTGGACCCTGCACCAGCCGGGGATCACCTTCTCGCTCTGCGGGGCGCGTGACGAAAGGCAGGCAGCGGAGAACGCCGCGGCGGGCCGAATCCGGCTGTCGCAGGACGAACTGGCCTGCATCAGCGGCGCGGTGGACACCCACCTGACCAACCTAGACGGCTGACCTCAGCCACATCCGAAACGCGTGAACGCCGGCCCTGCCGCCGGCGAAAGGGGAAGCCATGTCCGCAAGGCGGTCCGAGCAATGGTCCAGGGTGGAAAGCGACAGCGCGTTCGACGTGCTGGTCGTCGGCGGTGGCGTCAACGGCATCGGCGTGTACCGCGATCTGGCGATGCAGGGGCTGCGCGTGCTTCTGGTCGAGCGCGAGGATTTCGCCTCGGGGTGCAGCGCGGCGCCTTCGCGGATGATCCACGGCGGCTTGCGCTACCTGGAGAACGGCGAGTTCGACCTGGTGCGCGAGTCGCTGCGCGAGCGCGATCTGCTGTTGGCCAACGCTCCGCACATGGTGCGCCCACTGCCGACGCTGATCCCCATTTCCTCGGTCTTTTCCGGGTTGCTCAACGGCGCGGCAAGCTTTCTGGGCCGGTCTGGAAAACCGGCGAACCGCGGTGCCCTGCCGATCAAGCTGGGGCTTTCCCTGTACGACTGGGTGACGCGCAAGCGGCGCGTCATGCCGCGCCACAGGTTCAACTCCGGGCGCGGCACCCGCCAGCGCTGGCCGGACCTGACGCCCGAGGCGCGCTTCTCGGCTGTCTATTACGACGCCTGGATCAGCCATCCCGAACGGCTCTGCGTCGAGATGCTGAGGGATGTGGCGCGGGATCATTCGCAGGCGGTGGCGCTGAACTATGCCGAAATTGCCAGTACGGGCAGCGGCTTCGAGCTCAGGTGCACCCGAACCGGTGCCCGCCGCCCGGTGCAGGCCCGCGCCATCGTCAATGCCACCGGCGCTTGGCTTGACGCCACCGCCGAAAGCCTCGGCAAGCCTGCGGGCGAACGGATGGTCTCGGGCACCAAGGGGTCGCATCTGATCCTCGACAACGCGGCGCTCCATGCCGCGCTGGACGGTCACCTCGTCTATTTTGAGAACGCCGACGGGCGTATCTGCATCGTCTTTCCCTACCTGGGGCAGGTCTTGGCGGGTTCCACCGACATCCGGGTCGCTGAAACCACGAAGGTCCGCTGCGAAGATGCCGAGCGCGACTATATCCTGGCCTCGCTGCGGCTGGTCTTTCCCGAGATTGCCGTCACCGCCGAAGAGGTGGTCTTCAGCTACAGCGGCATCCGCCCGCTGCCGAAAAGCGATCACGATTTTACCGGGCGGATCTCGCGGGGGCATTTCGTCCGGCGGCTGCCGGGGACGTCGCCGCAATTCTGCATGGTGGGCGGCAAGTGGACGACCTTCCGCGCCTTTGCAGAGCAGACCGCCGATGCGGTGCTGGCCGAGCTTGGCCGCCCGAGACTGTGCGACACCGCCGGGTGCAAGATCGGCGGCGGCGCAGAGTTCCCCGCCACAGCGGCCGACGTCGCGAACCGGCTGACAGAGCGGTTCGCAATAGACGCGCCCCGCGCGGCCCACCTTGCCGACCACTACGGCTGCCAGGCCTTCGATGTGATGGCCTTCTGTGCCGCGCAGGGCGACGATGCGCCGCTGGCCCGCGATTTGCCGCACAGCACCGCCGAGGTCGACTGGCTGATCGCCAACGAATTCGTGGAAACCCTGTCCGATATCGTCCTGCGCCGCACCTCGCTGGCGATCACCGGCAGGATCAGTGCCGATATCATCGCGCATATTGCCGAAAGGCTGGCGAAGGCCCGCGGCCTGACGGCCGAGCAGATCGCCCGGCAGACCGCCGCACTTATCGAAACCCTGTCCGACTATCACGGCGTCACGCCGGAAGTCCTGAAACACCGCAATCACGAACGGAGAGACAAATGCGCCTGAGCCCCAAAGCCAGAATGAACCGGATGTTTACCAATGGCGGCTGCCTCGATGTGGCCATCGATCACGGTGTCTGCAACGAACCCAGCTTTCTGAACGGGCTGGAGGACATGCCCAGGGTGATGGACGCGCTGATCGCGGCGCGCCCGGATGCCATCCAATGCGCCTACGGTCAGGCGGACCTGCTGCAATCGCGTCCCGAAAAGGACAAGCCCGCGCTGGTGATGCGCATCGACATGGGCAACCCCTACAACGATCAGCGCCACCGCGTGATGTGGTCGATGCTGCAGAACGCCGACGAACCCATCATCGGCGCGCTGGAAATGGATGCGGCCTGCGTCGTCGTGAACCTGTTCATGCTGCCCGACGAGCCGGAGCTGTTCCGCCAATGCGTCGAGAACATCTCGCGCGTGCGCGCAGCCTGCAGCAAGTACGGGATGCCGCTGATGATCGAACCGCTTGTCATGCTGCCCAACGACGTGCGCGGCGGCTACCAGGTCGACGGCGACGCCGAGAAGATCGTGACGCTGACGCGACTGGCCTCGGAAATGGGCGCCGATATCATCAAGGCAGACCCGACCGACGACGCGGAAGACTTCCACCGTGTCGTCGAGGCCGCCCGCGTGCCGGTGCTGGTGCGCGGCGGGGGCAAGGCCGATCTGAAGACGGTGCTGGCGAAATCGGCGGCGCTGATGGCCCAGGGGGCCAAGGGGATGGTCTATGGCCGCAACATCTATCAGCATGACAACCCCAGGGCCGTGGTTGCCGCGCTGATGGCGCAGATTCACCAGGGCGCCAGCGGCGAAGAAGCCTGGGAGATCTACAATGGCGGCTGAGGCGGGCGAATACCTTTTGGGGTTGGACGCGGGCAATACGATCATCAAGGCGGTTCTCTTCGACCTCGAAGGCCGCCAGGTGGCGATGCACGCGCTCGACGGGCAATCCGCCACCCCCGCGCCGGGGCATGTGGAACGCGACCTCGACGAGCTGTGGCGCAACGCGGGCACCGCGATCTCGACCTGTATCGCGCGCGCCGGGATCGACCCGGGCCAGATTGTCGCCGTCGGCTGCGCGGGCCACGGCAACGGGCTTTATCTTCTGGACGCCGGGGGCGCGCCGCTGGTGGGCATCCAGTCGCTCGACAGCCGGGCGGCGGATCTGGCTGCGGAACTGGCCGCCACCTCGGGCGATGCGCTGCACGCTTTGTGCCTTCAGAAACCCTGGCCGTCGCAGACGCCGGTTCTGCTGGCCTGGATCAAGCGGCATCGCCCCGATATCTATGACCGCGCCAGGACCCTTTTGCTGTGCAAGGATGTCCTGACCTACAAGCTGACCGGAGAACGGGTCAGCGAGTACTCGGACATGTCGGGCTGCGGGCTGACGCGGATGCCGGACTGCGCCTATGACGACGCGCTTCTGGCGCTCTACGGGTTGGAGGATGCGCGCCCGCTGCTGCCCCGGCTGATCGACCCGGCCGAGATTGCCGGGCGGATCACGCCCGAGGCCGCCGCCGTCACCGGGCTGGCCGCGGGCACGCCGGTCATCGGCGGCTATTTCGACGTGGTGTCCAGCGCGATGGGCTCGGGCGTGGTGGCGCCGGGCGAGGCCTCGATCATCGCCGGAACCTGGAGCATCAACCAGGTCTTTTCCGAAACCCCGGTGGTGGACGACAGCGTCTTCATGGTTGCCGGGTTCGGGCCGGGCCGCTTCGTCAATATCGAATCCAGCGCCACCTCGGCGGCCAACCTGGAATGGTATGTGCGCGAACTGGTGGAGCGGGGCGGGCATCACGACGACCCCTTCGGGCTCTGCAACGATCGGCTGGGCTCGGTGACGCCCGCGCGGGACGATCCCTTCTTTCACCCCTTCCTCTACGGATCGGGGCAGGGGGCGGACTACCGGGCCGGTTTCTTCGGGCTGGCGGGCTGGCACGGCGAAGGCCATCTGCTTCGGGCGCTTTTCGAGGGTGTCACCTTCGAGCATCTGCGCCACATCGAAGTCTTGCGTGCAGCCGGGGTCGCGTTCGGCAATGCGGTCCTGTCGGGCGGCGGGTCGCGCAGTCCGCATTGGCCGCAGATCTTCGCGGACGTGCTGGGCGTGCCGATCTCGGTCGCCGAAGCGCGCGAGACCGGCGCGCTTGGTGCGGCGATCGGCGCGGCCCTGGCGACCGGCAGGGTGGACAGCTACGAAGAAGGCGTGGCGCGGATGACGCGGATCCGCCAGGGCTACGAGCCGCGCACCGAAATGACAGCGCATTACGCCGAGCGATACCAGGCCTACCAGGCGCTTGCCGAGGCGATGTGCTCTTTCTGGCAGAGGCAGCATGCGGCACGGGCCAGTGCCCGACATTGACCGCGAAAGGGAACGATCATGACCGACCCGGCCCGTCCTGACGGGGAATACGATTATATCATCGTCGGCGGCGGCACCGCGGGATGCGTGCTGGCCAACCGTCTGAGCGCCGATCCGAAGACGCGTGTCCTGCTGCTCGAAGCGGGCGGCAGCGACAATTACCACTGGGTGCATATCCCGGTCGGCTATCTCTATTGCATCGGAAATCCGCGCACCGACTGGATGATGAAGACGGCGCCCGAGCCGGGGCTGAACGGGCGCAGCCTTGTCTATCCGCGCGGCAAGGTGCTGGGCGGCTGCTCGTCGGTCAACGGCATGATCTACATGCGCGGGCAGGCGGCGGATTACGATCACTGGCGTCAGCTAGGCAATACCGGCTGGGGTTGGGACGACGTCCTGCCCTATTTCCTGAAATCCGAGGATCATCACGGCGGCGACAGCGCCCTGCATCGCAGCGGCGGGCCCTGGAAGGTTTCGAAACAGCGGCTGAGTTGGGACATTCTCGAAGCGGTGCAGGAGGGTGCCAAGGAATTCGGCATCATGCCGCGCGCCGATTTCAACGATGGCAACAACGAGGGGTCCGGCTTTTTCGAGGTCAACCAGAAGAACGGTGTGCGCTGGAACACGGCGAAGGGGTTCCTGCGCCCGGCCATGAAACGACCGAACCTGCGGGTGCTGACCGGCGCGTGCAGCGACCGGCTGATCATGGAGGGCCGCCGGGTGCAGGGCGTCCGGTATCGCCGCAAGGGGCGGGTCTTCGAGGCGCGCGCCCGCGCCGAGGTCCTGCTGGCGGCAGGGGCGATCAATTCGCCCAGACTGCTGGAGCTGTCGGGGATCGGACGGCCCGATGTGCTGTCGGCCCATGGCATCGACGTGCTGCACGAGATGCCGGGCGTGGGCGAAAACCTGCAGGATCACCTGCAAATCCGCACGGTGTTCAAGGTTCGCAACGCGCAGACGCTGAACACGATGGCAAACAGCCTTGCCGGGAAGGCCCGGATCGCGCTGCAATACGGGCTGGCGCGGTCGGGTCCGATGTCGATGGCCCCCAGCCAGTTCGGCATGTTCACGCGGTCGGATCCTTCCCGGATCACCCCGGACCTCGAATACCATGTGCAGCCGCTGTCGACGGACCGGCTGGGCGATCCGCTGCACCCCTTTCCGGCGATCACCCTGTCGGTCTGCAACCTGCGACCCGACAGCGTCGGCGCGACTCATATCGCTTCGCCGGACGTCGACAGGCAGTCCGAGATCCGGCTGAACTACCTGTCCGCCGAGAGCGACCGCCGCATCGCGGTCCAGTCCATCCGCCAGGCCCGAAAGATCATGTCGGCGCGTGCCCTGGCGCCCTACCAGCCCGAGGAACTGCTGCCCGGTGCCCCCTGCACGGACGAGCAGGACCTGCTTCGCGTGGTGGGTGACATTGCCACGACGATTTTCCATCCCGTCGGAACTTGCCGGATGGGCAACGATCCTGATGCGGTTGTCGACCCGGCGCTGCGCGTGCGCGGACTGGAGGGTCTGCGCGTGATCGACGCGTCGATCATGCCCAGGATCGTTTCCGGCAACACCGCTTCTCCGGTGGTCATGATCGCCGAAAAGGCTGCGGACATGATACTGCGGCCGAGCGCTTCTGTCCGGGGTCCGTCCGACCGGTCTTGTCAGAACAGGTCCGCCTGAGGCGGGCAGGGCGGCTCTGCGGGTCCGGTTCCCCCGGTTTCTCACGACGCAGGAGTGGACCGTGCGCATGGTCCGCCCGGCGCGCCAAGGCCGCTCTGCCCGATCGGACCGGCCTGCAAGGGCGGAGGCGTTTGGCCTTTCCACCGCCCAGGCCGCCGTTCGGATCGCCCGTAACCGGCGATGCGGGTCGCGGCGCTCGGGGCCGGGCAACGTGACAAAGCCACTTGGACTCCCTGCGCTCTGAAGGCATAGAACACGCAACCGCAAGGCCGGGCGTGGCCCGCAGAGGGAGGAAGCACCATGAAGATCCTCGGGCGGCTCGCCGCCGTCATCTGCACGATCAACACCGTGCTCGGGACAATCCTGTCCTGGCTCTCGGTCGGCATCGTGCTTGTCTGCTTCACCGTGGTGGTGCAGCGCTATTTCTTTGCCGTCAGCCACGTCTGGATGCAGGATCTCTACATCTGGCTCAACGGGGCCATGTTCACCGGCGTCGCGGGTTTTGCGCTGCTGCGTGACAACCATGTCCGCGTCGACATCTTCTACCGCCCGGCCTCGCTGCGGAAAAAGGCGGTGATCGACCTGATGGGCGTGCTGCTTTTCCTGATGCCGTCGATGTATGTGGTCTGGATCTATGCGCTGCCCTTCGTGCAGCGGTCCTGGCGCTACGGCGAGGGCTCGGCCAATGTCGGCGGCATGCCCGGCCTTTACGTGCTGAAGACCTTCATCCTGGCCTTCGCCCTGCTGATCGCCCTGCAGGGGCTGGCCATGGTGCTGCGCTCGGTCCTGATGCTGGCGGGCCGCGAAGACCTGGTCCCCGAGCGGCTGCGCTATTCCCGCGCCGAAGATCCCACCCACCCCACGGAGGCCGTCTGATGGATCCCGTCCTCATCGGAGAAATCCTCGCCGGCCTGATGTTCTTCGGCATCATCGCCTTCCTGCTGCTGGGCTTCCCGGTGGCCTTCACCCTCGCGGGCACCTCGCTGCTCTTCGGTGCGGTGGGCATGTACTACGGCGTCTTCGACCCCTCGAACTTCGGCTCTCTGCCGAACCGCTACATAGGCTACATGACCAACGAGGTGCTGGTGGCGGTGCCGCTTTTCGTCTTCATGGGGGTGATGCTGGAGCGCTCGCAGATCGCCGAGCAGCTGCTGCTGACCATGGGCAAGCTGTTTGGCAACATGCGCGGCGGCCTGGCGATCTCGGTCGTCATCGTGGGCGCCATGCTGGCCGCCTCGACCGGCGTCGTGGGCGCCACGGTGGTCACCATGGGGCTGATCTCGCTGCCCGCGATGATGCGGGCGGGCTACAAGCCGACGCTGGCGACCGGTGTGATCTGCGCCTCGGGCACGCTGGGCCAGATCATTCCGCCCTCGACGGTGCTGATCTTCATGGGCGACATGCTGTCGGGCATCAACGCTCAGGTGCAGATGGCCAAGGGCAACTTCGCCCCCACCCCGGTGTCCGTGGGCGACCTCTTCGCGGGCGCCATGCTGCCGGGCGTGATGCTGGTGCTGCTTTACATCGGCTGGGTGATCTTCAAGGCGATCACCGACCCCGAAAGCTGCCCCGCCACCCCCGTCCCGCCCGAGGAAAAGGCCCATCTGAAGCGCGAGGTCTTCACCGCGCTGCTGCCGCCGCTGCTGCTGATCCTGGCGGTTCTGGGCTCGATCCTGGGTGGCATCGCCACGCCCACCGAGGCGGCCTCGGTCGGTGCCGTGGGTGCCACGCTGCTGGCCGCCTTCCGCTGGAAGCTGTCGGGCAGGATCCTGCACGAGACGGCGGTGCAGACCGCCACCATCACCAGCATGGTCTTCATCATCCTCTTCGGCGCCGCGGTCTTCTCGGTGGTGTTCCGGATGATGGGCGGCGACAATCTGGTGCATGAGTTCCTGACCGGCCTGCCCGGCGGCCCGCTGATGGCGGTCGCGGTGGTCATGGCGATCATGTTCGTGCTGGGCTTCATCCTCGATACCTTCGAGATCATCTTCATCGTCATCCCGATCACCGCGCCGGTCCTGCTGGCCATGGACATCAGCCCGGTCTGGCTGGGGGTCATGGTGGGGGTGAACCTGCAGACCTCCTTCCTGACGCCGCCCTTCGGCTTCGCGCTGTTCTACCTGCGCGGCGTGGCCCCCGACAGCGTGCCGACCTCGGCCATCTATCGGGGCATCCTGCCCTTCGTGGTGCTGCAGATCCTGGCCATCGCGCTGCTTTTCGCCTTCCCGGGCGTCGTCACCTGGCTGCCCTCGGTGATCGCGGGCTGACGGGGAGGGTTGGCGGAAAAAGCGGGGCGCTGCCCCCGCCCGCCTGCGGCGGGTTCCCCCGGTGAGATGTCTTGCCAAGGTTGCGGCGCCCTGTTCATCCGCTGGCCTGAAAGCCTCCTGCCAGAGGCCCGGGCGGCCCGGAAGCCCGGCGGAAACGAAAAAGGCCCGGACGACTGTCCGGGCCTTTCGCATCTCTGATGACGGAAAAATCAGAGCGTGAAGTACTGGCTCCGCGCCTGCAGGTAGCCCCGTTCGTTGCCTTCCGAGCGGGTGCGCATCAGGTTCAGCGCGCTGATGAAATGCTCGGTGACCTTCTTGGTCATTTCGTCGCCGCCATCGCGCAGCTCGGCGATCACTTCCATCGCCGCCTTGGCGCCGGCCTCGACGATCTCTTCGGGGAAGGCGCGGACCTGAACGCCGTGGTCGTTGACCAGGGTCTGCAGCGCGCGCGGGTCGTTGGCCATGAAGTCCGCGGTGACGGTGTCGTACTCGGACTGGCAGACCGCGCGCACGATTTCCTGCAGGTCGGCGGGCAGTTCCTGGAACTTCGCCTTGTCGACCACCAGTTCGGTCGCCAGGCCCGGCTCGGTAAAGGAGGGCGTGTAGTAGTTCTTCGCCACTTGGTAGAAGCCAAGCGCGAGGTCGTTGTAGGGGCCGACAAACTCGGCAGCGTCCAGCGCGCCCGATTGCAGCGCCTGGAAGATCTCGCCCGCGGCCAGGTTGGTCACGGTGGCGCCCATCTTCTCCCACACGCGACCGCCAAGGCCGGGGGTGCGGAAGCGCAGGCCCTTCAGGCTGTCGAGGCCGGTCAGTTCGTCGCGGAACCAGCCGCCCGCCTGCACGCCGGTGTTGCCCGACAGGAAGCCCTGAACGCCGAACTGGTCATAGACCTCGTCCCACAGCTCCTGGCCGCCCATGTGCACGACCCAGGCCGCCAGCTCCTGCGAGGTCATGCCGTAGGGCACGCCGGTGAAGAAGTTCAGCGCGGTGGACTTGTTCTGCCAGTAGTATGCGGCCCCGTGGCTCATCTCGGCGGTGCCGTCGATCACGGCATCCAGCGATTGCAGCGGCGGCACCATTTCGCCGGCGGCATAGACCTGCACGGTCAGTCGGCCGCCCGAGGCGGTGGTGATCCGGTCGGCCAGGCGTTGCGCGCCCACACCCAGACCGGGGAAATTCTTGGGCCAGGTGGTGACCATGCGCCAGGTGATGCGCTCCTGGGCAACGGCAGGGCTGGCCAGAGCGGCGGCGCCGGCGCCCGCCAGGGCGCCACGGCGAATGAATGTACGACGGTCCATGTTTACTCCCACGAGGTAGTGATCTTGTGCCTCGGCCAGACTTCCCGGCCCAAGCGTCGGCATCAGTACATTCCCTGCACCCATAGTCCAGTCGGAATGGCGTCGGCGGGTCCTTGGCAGGCTGCCCGGCCCCGGGGGTCGCGAACCGCATCGCCGCATGTCCGGGATCGGATCGGCGGGACGGTCGGGCGCAAGGCCGAACGCGGTCGTCCTTGCCGCGCGGTCTGACCGGGCAGAGAGGCTGTCGGCGCGTCGGCCTGACCCGGCGGGCGGTCTGATCGCGCGTCAGGCGAAGCCGGGGCGCCCGGAGCTGGGGCTTGCGGCGCCCGAGGCGTTTATTGCGGTCGAGGGCTGTGCCGATGCGCGGCCCCGGCCTGATTTGTGCTGGCGCTGTCCGATCCCGGGGCGATCCCGGCTTTGGCCGCTGCGCGGGACCGGAGTTTGCCGGTGATCCGCACGCCCGGCAGGCCCCTCAGCGGTGGCGCGGAGCCTCCAACCCGGTGGGGAAACTGGCGGAGAGGGGCAGGGCGACCGGCGTGTCGCCCACGCCCCGGGACCGAACAGGGGCGCTTCAGGCCCCCGCGCCTTCGCGTGACCGGCCCAAAGGCCAGCGGACCCATTAGCCGCGGCGCCGGAACAGCCCCTTGAGGACCGACAGGGCCACGGCCATGAAGCTGACGCCCCGGCTCTCGCGCACCGCGCCGCCGGACAGGACCGCGTTGCAGTTGGCCACGAATTCCCCAAGGATGTAGTCCACGAGGCCATTGACCAGTTCGGGGCGGTTGAACTGGCCGAGAACGCCCTCGATGCGAAAGCGAAAGGCCACGTCGACTGTCGATTTCGTGGCCATCTCGCCTTGATTGACCGTGAAGCTCAGTTCGCCCTCGACACCCGACTGGCCGCCGCGATCCTTGCCGCGGCCGCTGACCTTGCCTTCGCGGGTGGCATCGTCGGCGGCAAAGCGGCCCTCGCCCTCGAAGCGGGCCGAGATCGGGCCGAAGCGCACGCCGACATGACCGGAGAACCGGTCGCCGTCGGTTTCAGACAGGTCTGCGCCGGGCAGGCATCGCGCCACTGCGGGCAAATCGCGGAAATGCGCCCAGACCGCTTCGGGGGGATGGTCCAGCACCACATTGCGGCGCACGACGGTCCAGCCGTCCTCGACCCGGCTTTCGCCGGACATCGCCGGGGTGACCTCGGCGGTGGTGTCCGGGCGGGCGGTGAAGGGGGCGAAACCGGGTGCCTGGCGTGGTGCCATCGGCGCCGTCGGGCGGGCGGGAATGCCTGCGGCGTCGCGTTCCTCGATCACCTCGCGGATCGCGCCGACAATGCCGACATAGCCGGTGCAGCGGCACAGGTTGCCGGACAGCTCGTTGCGGATGCGGGTCTCATCGGCATTGTCCAGCCGCTCTACGAGGTCGCGGGCGGTGGTCATCATGCCCGGCGTGCAGAAGCCGCATTGCAGCGCGTGGTTGCGCTGGAAGGCATCGCGCAGCCGGTCCATCAGCTGGTCGCCCTGCCAGCCTTCCAGGGTATCGACCCGGCTGCCGTCGCAATCGCGGGCGAAGGTCAGGCAGGCGCGGACCGGGCGCCCGTCCACCATCACCGTGCAGGCGCCGCAGACCCCCTGTTCACAGGCCAGATGCGTGGCGGTCAGGTTCAGCTCGTCGCGCAGGATCTCGGCCAGCTGGGTGCGCGGGGCGACCCGCACGGCGCTGTCGCTGCCGTTCACGGTCAGGCGGATGTCCAGCGGTTCGGGCACGGTTTGTTGCGTGGCGAGGTGAGTGGTGTGCATGGTCATGCGGGCAGTACCTTTTCGATCGCGCGGCACAGGGCCGTGGTCAGCAGATGCAGCTTCACGTCATCGGCATCGGTCAGTCGGGCGGAAAGCGCGGCGCGCACCGCGTTGCGACCGGGATGCCTGGCGCTGGCGGCGATCTCCGCGCCAAGCTCGGTCAGGATCAGCGGCGGGCCGCCGGTGGCCCCGGCGACAAGCCGGATGAAGCCGCTGTCGGGATGGACCACGAGGGCGCCGATGGCATCGGCAAATTCACCCACCTTGCGGCAGGCCTTGTCGTAGCCCCAGAGCGCGACGCGCATCCGGGGGTGGATTTCGATGCCGGTCAGGATGTCCTCGGGGGCCAGAACGGTGCGATAGGCCCCCAGCATGAAGCCCGCGATCGGCACCCGCCGGTCCTTGCCGGTCGCGTCCTGAAGGACCAGCCCGGCATCCAGTGCGGTCAGGCAGCTCAGCCAGTCGGCGGCGGGGTCCGCATGGGCCAGCGACCCGCCGATGGTGCCCTTGTTGCGCACCGCGCGATAGGCGATGCCGCGTGCCACGTGGCGCATCATCGGCGGCAGCGCGATGGCGTCGGCGCCATCCTCGATCCGGGCATGGGTGACGCCCGCCCCGATGACGATACGGTCCCTGGCCTCGCGGATCTCGGACAGTCCGGGCAGGCGCGAGACGCCGACAAGCGCCTCGGGGCGGGCCAGCCTGAGGTTCAGCATGGGGCCAAGCGACTGGCCTCCGGCGAGGATCTTGGCGCCCTGGCCCAGTGCCTTGGCTGCGGCCTCGGCGGTGTCGGCGCGCAGATGCGAGAATGCGACGGGTTTCATTGTGCGGCCTCTTTCCTGGATTGCGCGGCGAAGATCGCCGAAAGGACGCGGTGCGGGGTTGCGGGCACCTGGTTCAGCTCGACCCCGAGCGGGGCCAGGGCATTGTTGATCGCGTTGACGATGGCGCCCGCGGGCGCAATGGCCGCGCCTTCCCCGACGCCCTTGATCCCGTGCCTCGAATAGGGGGACAGGGTTTCGCTGTGCCCCAGCCGGAAATGCGGCAGCTCGGCAGGCCCCGGCATGATGTAGTCGGCCAGGGTCGAGGTCACCGGCTGGCCTGCACCGTCGTAAAGGGTTTCCTCGAACAGCGCGGTGCCGATCCCCTGCGCCGCGCCGCCATAGGATTGCCCGTCCAGGATCAGCGGGTTCACCCGGCGCCCGCAATCCTCGAAAATGACGTAATCGAGGATCTCGGTGCGGCCGGTGTCCGGGTCGACCTCGACGATGGCCGCATGGGTGGCATAGGTGAACACGCCGGTGTCGATATCGGGCTTGTAGCCCTCGGTGACTTCCAGCCCGGTGGTTTCGACGGTCTCGGGCAGCAGGTCCGGGCGCAGATACCAGGTGCGGGCGATCTCGGCAAAGCTGACCGAGGCCTGATCGTTCCAGGCGGCGCCGTCGCGCAGGACCACCCCCTCGGGCTGGCATTGCAGCAGATGTGCGGCATGCAGCCGAATGCGGCGCGCCAGTTCCTCGGCGGCCTTGGACACGGCGCCGCCGGCCATCACCATCCCGCGCGAGGCGAAGGCCCCGAAAGAGTTCGGCGTCCGCCCGGTGTCGCCCATCAGCACGCGCACGCGCGAGATGTCGACGCTCAGCCATTCGCAGGCAACCTGCGCGATCGTGGTCTCCAGCCCCTGGCCGAAGGAGTGGTTGCCCGACAGCACCTCGACCGCGCCCGAGGGGTTCAGCTTGACGGTGGCCTGTTCGTATCCCGGCACCACCGACAGCCCCCATGACCCGAAGACCTTGGCCCCATGGGCGGATTGCTCGGTGAAGCTGGCAAAGCCAAGGCCGATGAACCGGCCCTCGGCCGCGGCGGCGCGTTGGCGCTCGCGGAACTGGTCCGCGTCGATCATCCGCGCGGCCTCGCGGGCGGCGGCGGGATAATCGCCGGAGTCGTAGAACTTGCCGGTGATATTGGTATAGGGCATCGCGCTGCCCTGCACGAGGTTGAGACAGCGCACGTCCAGCGGGTCGCGGTCGACCGCGCGGGCGATGGCATCCATGATCAGCTCGATCACGAAGCAGACCCCGGGGCGCGCCACCCCGCGGTAGGGCGTGAAGGCGGGCTTGTTGGTGGCCACAGAGTAGGTCCGGCAGGCATAGGCCGGAAGGTCGTAGGGGCCGGGCAGGTTGCCACCGGCCTGTGCCGCTTCGAGGCAGGCGGTGAAGGGCCAGACCGAATAGGCGCCGACGTCTACCCAGATATCCGCATCCAGCCCCAGAAGCCGCCCGCTGTCGTCGGCATAGGCGGTGACCTTGTAGCTGTGTTCGCGGGTGTTGGCCCCGGCAGTCAGGTGTTCGCGCCGGTCCTCGGTCCAGCGGATCGGGCGGTCGGTCTTGCGGGCAACCCAGGAGACCGAGAGCTCTTCGGGTTGAAGGACGCATTTGTAGCCGAAACCGCCGCCCACGTCGGGCGCGATCACCCGAACATTGGCCTGATCCAGCCCGAGGCATTCGGCAATGCCGGTGCGGATCACATGCGGCACCTGGGTCGAGGTATGGACCTGAAGCTGGTCGGCCTTGTGGTCCCAATGCGCCAGCACGCCCTTGCCCTCCATCGGGTTCATCGCCTGGCGGGCGGTTTTGAACTCGCGTTCCAGCACGACGGTCGCCTTGGCCTTGGCCTCGCTCAGGTCGCTGTCATATGCGGTAGTCAGGAAAAGATTGTCGCCCCAGTCCTCGTGCAGCAGCGGCGCGCCCTCCTGCAGCGCGGTCACCACGTCGGTCACCGGAGGCAGGGGCGTCAGGTCGACCTCGACGGCTTCGGCGAGGTCTTCGGCCTCGGCGCGGGTGGGGGCGATGCAGATGGCAATGCATTCTCCCACGTAGCGCACCTTGTCGCGGGCCAGCGCCGGGTAATCCGAAAGCTTGTAGCCGGGCAGGGTCGAGACAGTGCGAATGGGCGCCAGGTCGCTCATGTCCTCGGCGGTGAACACGCGACCTTCCGCGCCCGCAGGCTTGGTGATCCGGCCAAGCGTCGCATGGGCCAGCGGGCTGCGGACGAAGGCCGCCTCCCACAGGCCCGGAAGCTTGATGTCGCCGACGAACTCTGCCTTGCCCTTCAGATGCCGACTGTCCTCTTTGCGCGCCACGCGCGCTCCGATGCCTGTGCCCAATCTCGCCTCCATTCCCTGCTGCGCTAGACCGACGTGTGATAGTTGTGGAAGGTGTGGGTCTAGTACCTTGACAACAATGATCAGTATACCCCTTAATTTGCGTCAGGCAATGAAATTGTTACAAGGGCAGTGCGCCAGCCATCCGGCGTGACGCGCCTGGCCCAGTAGAGAAGGTTAAACCGTGATGAAGAACAACGTGGTGAACGAGCAGGCCGCCATCGAGAGCAAGAACGCCGAGAAATACGCGGATCTTTGGGACCGGCCCGGTTATCTCGTGCGGCGTCTGCATCAGATTCACATCGGCCTGTTCACCCAGGCCTGCGAGGGGCTGGACCTGACCGCCGTGCAGTTTGCGGTGCTTTCGGTGCTGTGCTCGGATGCCGAGATGGATCAGCTGTCGATCTCCAAGATCGTCGGCATCGACCGGACCAGCGGCGCTGATGTCATCAAGCGGCTGGTCAATCGCGGTCTTGCCTCGCGGGAGCGGTCCAAGCAGGATCGGCGGGCGCTGATCGTGCATATCACCGAGGCGGGCCGCCGCATGGTGCGCGAGGTGCAGCCGCTGATGGAAGATGCCCAGGACCGGATGGTGTCGCCGCTGACGCCCGAGGAGTACAAGGTCTTCATGCGCGCTTTGCGCAAGATGATCGACGCGAATAACGATGCCTCCCGCGCGCCGATGAGCCAGCGGATCTAGACCGCGCGGAAGGCCCGCCGGAATCGGTCGCCATGTTGCCTGGCGCCACCGATTCCGGCTCTGCCGGTTCAGCGTGATGACGATGCGGTTTGCCGCATTGCCGGTGCGACATTCTGGCCGGTTCCTTTTCCTGTCGAGCATTCAATGAGTTGAAAATAAACGATTTATTCCTGAACATGTATTCTTGACACATCGTTCAGTGTACTGCATGTTATTTGTACAGCATACATTGTATCGCAGGTTGAGGAGCCTGCGGCCAAAGGGAGGATACCGAATGAAAAGACGCAATTTCCTGACAGCCACGGCCACGGCGGCGGCAACCGGGGCCGGCCTGATGGCCGCCCCCTCTGTTTCCCGCGCCCAGGATGTCGTCCGCTGGCGCATGTCGACCAGCTGGCCGAACACCCTGGACGTGATGTACGGCTCTGCCGAACTTCTGTGCGAACGGGTCAAGGAACTGTCCGGCGGCCGGTTCGAGATCCGGGTCTTCCCGGGCGGCGAGATCGTGCCCGCTCCGCAGAACCTCGAGGCGGTCGGGCAGGGCTCTGTCGAGTGCTGCCACACGCTGGCCTCGTTCCACGTCGGCCGCGAGCCGGCCTTTGCCTTCGATGCCGGTATGGCCTTCGGTCTCAATGCCCGCCAGCAGCTGGCCTGGCTGGTGCAGGGCGGCGGTCAGGAACTGCTGCGCAAGCTCTACAGCGACTTCAATGTGGTGAACTTCAACGTCGGCAACACCGGCGTGCAGATGGGCGGCTGGTTCCGCAAGGAGATCAACTCGCTCGAAGACGTCAAGGGCCTGACCATGCGGATCGGCGGTATTGGCGGCAAGGTGCTGTCGAAACTGGGCGCCGTGCCGCAGCAGATCGCCCCCGGCGACATCTATCCGTCGCTGGAGAAGGGCGCGATCGACGCCGCCGAATGGATCGGCCCGCATGACGATTACCGCCTCGGTCTGCACCGGGTCGCGCCCTACTACTATTCGCCGGGCTGGTGGGAAGGCAGTGCCGCGATTACCTGTCTTGTCGGGCAAGAGGCCTGGGCCAACCTGCCTGCCGATCTTCAGGCAGTCTTCGCGACCGCCTGTGCCGAGCAGTCGCGCGACATGCTGGCGCGGTATGACGCGCTGAACCCTATCGCCATCCGCAAGCTGATCGCGGAAGGCGCGAAAGTGGCCTATTTCCCGCGCGAGGTCATGGAAGCGGCCTATGCGGCGGCGCAGGAGGTCTGGCAGGAACTTTCCGACGAAAGCCCGCGCTTCGCCGAGATCTATCCGCAGTGGAAGAAATTCCAGCAGGACGAGGCGGCCTGGTTCCGTATCGCCGAGAACGCCCTGGACGGCTTCACCACCGGCGCCGTGACCCGCAACCAGTAACTCCAGCCAGTTTCGACACGATGATCCGGCGCCGCCGCCCGCGGCGCCGGGGCGCTGCCCCGTGTCCGAAAGGAAGCCAATGACCGCATTACTCCATTTCTCGCGCGCCATTGACGGCATGAGCCTGGTTCTGGGGCGTATCCTGCCCTGGGCCGTCATCATCGCCGTCCTGGTCAGCGCGGGCAACGCGCTGAGCCGCAAGTTTTTTCAGGTCAGCTCGAACGCCTGGCTGGAAGCCCAGCTTTATCTCTTCGGCGTGATCTTTCTGCTGCCGGCCGGATACACGCTTTTGAAAAACGGCCATGTCAGGGTCGATATCCTGGCCTCGAAACTTCCGCGGCGCGTTCAGCTTTGGATCGAGATCCTTGGGGTCGTGTTCCTGATGTTTCCGGCGGTTCTGCTGATCGTCTGGTACGGCGTTCCCAATTTTCTGGCGTCTTTCGAAAGCGGTGAAACATCGCCCAATGCCGGGGGGCTGATCCGCTGGCCGGCCAAGCTTCTGGTGCCGCTCGGTTTCGGATTTCTGCTGCTGGCGGGGCTGTCTCACCTGATCAAATGCCTCGGGTTCCTGATGGGCCGGTGCCCGGATCCGATGCAGCCTGCCGGTCCGAGCGAGGAAGAGGAATTGATGCAGGAACTGAAGGCCGAGCTGGACAAGGCCGACGACGAGGGACGGGGCGACAAATGACCGCTTTTCTGATCGAAAACATCGCGCCGATCATGTTCTTCAGCCTGATCGTGCTGATGCTGCTGGGCTTCCCGGTGGCCTTCTCGCTGGCCGCCTGCGGCATCATCTTCGCCTTCGTCGGCATCGAGCTGGGGCTTCTGTCGTCCTCTCTGCTTCAGGTCCTGCCGCAGCGCGTCTTCGGCATCATGATGAACGACGTGCTGCTGGCGCTGCCATTCTTCACCTTCATGGGGCTTCTGCTGGAACGCTCCGGTATGGCCGAGGACCTGCTGGAGACGGTCGGCCAGCTTTTCGGGCCGGTCCGCGGCGGGCTGGCTTTCGCGGTGATCGCGGTCGGCGCGCTGCTGGCAGCTACCACCGGCGTGGTGTCGGCCTCGGTGATCTCGATGGGGCTGATCTCGCTGCCGATCATGTTGCGCTACGGCTATGACCGCAGCGTCGCCACCGGCGTGATCGCGGCCTCGGGCACGCTTTCGCAGATCATTCCGCCCTCGCTCACCCTGATCATCCTGGCCGACCAGCTGGGCCGTCCGGTCGGGGACATGTATCAGGGCGCGATCATCCCGGGCCTCGTGCTGACCGGCGCCTACATGCTTTATGTGGCCTACATTGCGCTGTTCCGGCCGCGCAAGACGCCCTCGCTGCCCGCCGAGGTGATGGCCGGGCGCACGGAGAAGGGGCGCTCGGGCGCACTGTCGCTGTTGGTCGCCTTTGCCGTCGGTGGCGTGGTGACCTGGATCGGCATGTCCCTGCTGGTCGACCCGGAAGCAACGCGCGGCGCGCGGACCGTGCTGGCCCTGTCCGGCTGGAGCCTCGTGGTCTTTGCCATAGCCTGTGTCGACCGGCTGCTGTCGTTGTCCCTGCTGTCGCAGATCGCGCAGCGCACGATCTTTGCCATGGTGCCGCCGCTGACCCTGATCTTCCTCGTGCTCGGCACGATCTTCATCGGCGTCGCCACCCCGACCGAAGGCGGCGCAATGGGCGCCTTGGGCGCGCTGGTGCTTGCGCTGGCCAAGAAACGGCTCAGCCTCGCGCGGTTCTACCAGGCGATGGAGGCGACGATGCGCCTGACCAGCTTCGCGATCTTCATCCTGGTGGGCTCCACCGTCTTTGCACTCACCTTTCGGGCGGTGAATGGCGACCTCTGGGTCGAACACCTGCTGCTGAACCTGCCGGGCGGAGAGCTGGGATTTCTGATCTTCGTGTCGGTTTTCGTCTTCATCGCCGCCTTCTTCCTCGATTTCTTCGAGCTGGCCTTCATCGTCATTCCGCTGATCGGCCCGGTTGCCGAGACCTTCGGGATCGACATGGTCTGGTTCGGCGTCCTGATCGCGGTGAACATGCAGACCTCGTTCATGCATCCGCCCTTCGGCCTTGCGCTGTTCTACCTGCGCTCGGTGGCGCCATCCCGGGATTATGCCGACAAGGTGACCGGCCAGAGTGTCGCTAGGGTGACCACCGGGCAAATCTATCGCGGCTCGATCCCCTTCATCTGTATCCAGCTGGCCATGGTGATCCTGGTGCTGATGTTTCCGCAGATGGTGACGCACTACAAAGCCGCGCATGTCGACGATGTCGATCCGGCCAGTGTCGAGATCAGCGTGGGCGGCGCGGATTACGGATCGGCCAGCCCCTTCGACTGAGCCTCGCGGCCCGCCCGGGACGCCGGGCGGGCCAGACCAGGCCGGGAGGGGCAGGACCCTGTCCGGATAAATGAGAAGCATACTGCACAAATACGCGTCCGATCGGGCAGCGCCCGTCACGGCGGCACAAAGGAGAAA
>NZ_JBLXGL010000009.1:0-179310 GCF_048381735.1 Ponticoccus sp. (in: a-proteobacteria) | reverse complement strand
TCGCCTTTCAGGGCTTCCAACGCGACCTTCGCCTTGAACTCAGGCGCATGCTGCTTGCGTTTTGACATCTCTGATCTCCTTCTCGTCGAAGATCAGCAGACTGCAAATCATAGCTTATGTCAGTGTCCGAATTTCGGAGAGTAGCTCACAGGTCGCCCAGGTACCAGTAGCTGGAATTGCGTGCGGCATGTTCGACGATCTTGTCAGCTTCGGCATCTGCCAGCTGCAGATAGTCCCAGATACGGCGAAGGTTGTCGCGATAAGCCCGCGTGTAATCATCGGTGCAGACGACCATGCAGTCGTCAGCGAAGTCCTCGGTGACCGCCGCGAAGATGTCGTCGATCTCGTCCTGGGTTTCGCGCTTCGCCAAGCTCGTCGCGTTGCGCACGAAAACCGCGCGCCGGTACCCATCCTTGAAGGTGAGCCGCAAATCGAAATGATGGGGGTACACTCCCCTCTGGCGACGGCAATAGTAGTAAACAGGCGCAAGCTGCACTTCGAGCCCATAGAGTTCGGGGCTGCGAAGGGCATCCAGGGTGACGGCGTATTCGGACTCGCCATCATAGTGGTATACCTGCCGGATGCCGCCCGTCATCGGCGTTGCGATCGCAACCGACACCCGCTTGGCCGTGTCGCTGCGGGTCAGCGGATTGAGAGCACCAGCATAGGGAAGCACCCCGTGGATCGGTGCCACCACCAGGGCTGGCTGTTTCTTCTTGGGTGCCGGTTGGTCCTGCAACCAGTCTTCGTAATTCGACATGCCGTCTCCATTCCCGGAAACGAGGCGTTTCCGGAGTAGTCATATTTTCATCCTGGAGCTCAGACCGCGCTTGCCCGGACCGTTTTCGGCCTCTAGCTTGGCAAGTGATACACGGGCGATCTTTGCCCCAACTTCCAGGCGCGCACCCGAGGGTGCGCGTTTTCTTTTGCGCAGGACGTGGCCCTCATGGACCGCCGACCTTGCACAAGGGGAAGGTCCGCGAATCCGCTGAAAATCCAAAACAGAAAAATGCGCCCGGCCTTCAAGGCTCTTGCTGAATTGGAGTCAACCCCCTGAAAATGCGAAAAAATATCCTCCAAATTTTCTTCAGACGACCACTTCAAGGGCCATCGGCGTCACGCTCCCGGGGCCAGCGCGACGAGGGCGGACATGTTCTCGCACGGTGATGATCAGGACATCGCGAGAAGAACGTTTCCACGCTCCCTGCGGACGAGCAGCCATGGCGTAATTTCGGTAGCGGCCAGATCTCGCTTTGGTTGCACGCCGTGCCGCCGTCGACGCTGCCGCAACAAGTCGCACACCCAAGTCGCCCACGACGGACGAACCTATGAGCGAAGAAAATCCGGAGGTTTGAAGATCGGGCAGTTTGTACCCATGGTGGCAACAAACTCGCTTGCGAGTAAACCCGACGCCCTATCCGTTTCTTGCGAAGTGGCCTGACGAGCCGCTGAGACCGCAAAATGCAGACGTTCGCCAGGCACGAGTTACGATGGACTGCCGGATGCCAACGACGCAGACCGCGGCGTACACCGGGCGGTGAGCCGCCCTTCGCTGTGCTTCGCTCGAATGACTGCTAAGAGTATAAGCTGGCACCTTTTGTGGCGGCATGAACGCAAACGTGCGCTTTTCAAACGAGGTATCTGTTCATAGCCAGTAGCGCGCCACTTTGTGACCAGTCAAACTGGCGATTAGGTGCGGGCCGGGCTTGGTCCAGTTGGAACCTTGATACGCTCCATTTATTAGGATGATACTGGTCTGACTCTAGCAGTGAGCACGTTACCCATGGAAGAACCGGATTTTATAGTCGATTACGACGCCAAAGCACCGCCGCCTTTGGACCCGCATATTGCCAATGTCTGGCTTCGTGCAACGTCAAACCGTTTCGTGGAAGGATACGAATTGGAGGTTTCAGCCTCCTTCGGAGAGGAAATGATTCCACTCGAAGGTGACGATTTTTCCCTGTCGGTTCTATTTTCCATCAAAAAGGCTTCCATTGGCCTGCAATTCATCAACTGCCAGCCCGACTCTATTTTCGAAAGATCGAGCGACACGTATGCCAGAGAGGAAATAGACCGAACACGGAGAGGTTTTGGTATCGGTGCAGACGTAGAAGCGGCCACTTCGACAAGTGAGCCTATTCCAGAAGCCCAGGGCACGGCCAAGATTGACGCAAGCTATGGCGGGGAATCCTCTACTACCGAAACCCGAAGGCGGACGCGCCGATGGAAGCAGATGGGACCGCAGACCATTATGGTGGAGGGGGGGGGGGGCGTATTCTAGAAGGACAGCTAGTCGATAGAGAAAAGGGGTGGTTCGTTAAGCCGAACCCGTCTTGTGATGCTTCTGCGGTGGTCGCGACACTCACGACGCGCGCCGAATGGATCCAATTCGGTCGGATTGACGATATCGAACCAAGCGGCGGAATCGGAAGGCGAGCCACCCGGTTCCTGAAAGGTAAGAAATCACGCGACAAGGACATGTTCAGCCTTTTGCTCCGGACCCTCGCGGCACGGGGGCTCCAGAACGCTTTGAGCCGGGATGCGACGCTGGCGGTCTATCCCCACGTATTACGCAAGCCCGTTGTCCTCGATGGGCTAAGTGATGCTCGCCCTATGGCGGTTCCCGCAGGCCCCCCCTTCGCTCAATCGGCGTAGATTCATCAGTAATCGATAATTTCCTTAATACAGACAGCCAGGGGCGCGTTGCGGTGCTGAAGCAGGTGGGCGCGCCCTCAGAAGAGCTACAGAGAATCCTTATTAGCGATAACGGAGGCCAAAGTCCGCGTTCCGAAAGCCTCTTCATCGCTGGCACCGCTCCGCCATCAGCTCTTACATCACTCGAGTTCACAATGTCCCATCAAGCTGTTCCGACGTCGCATTGGGACGCTGCGAACAAAAACCGAAGTCGCACCGACTTGGTGGCGCTGGGGCTGATCGAGGTCCGCGACGGTAGAGTTCATTCGCTTGTACCTGACAACGCATCTGCAGAAGACACGCTCCGGCATGCAGCCATGAAAGCTGCTACCCTACAATCCACACGGGAAATGCTACTCGAAGACCCGCACCGGACAGGTGTCGAAATCGGCGAGGAGATCGGCAGGCGTTTCAGCCGGAACTACAACAGCGAAGCTTCGAAGCTGCGGGTGGGGAACGCCTTGCGTAGGTGGGCAATATGGCTTGAGCCTCACCTTGTTGATCCGACAAACTCCAAAGGCGCGGCACGGTTGCGTATTTCCGCGAAGTCCGAACGTCCGGGTATCGGCGCTCCAAGCTTCGCGACGCCTGAGAATATCCGGAAGGCACAAGCGGCACTGGATGAAGGGATCCGTGCCGAAGACGTCGCAAAGATGATCGGCGTGTCACGCGCAACGATCTACGGATGGTCCAAGCAAGGGCACGTCTCAATCCCCAAAGCGAGATGACGGCTGATCTACTACGTAAAACAATGCGCCCGGTTTCTGCTAGATAATCACGGTTTGGTGTAGCATTCAGACCCCGATTGGGTGCAGTCAGTGGAAGCGTTTGGACTGACGCCTAAATTGACCGGTTAACCACTGCACTGAGCACCTACGGAGCTATGGGGCAGATTCGACCATGCTCGAATCTGGGCGCACACCGAGCGCTAGCAGCGCCTGGCATGCACGGCAGGTCAGCGATCAGGCCAGTGGCGGGGACGCGGGCGGGGGCAGCCGTTCGCTGCGCATCGTACTAGTAAGCGAGAGACGTGGAACATTCATCAACGTGCAGGCGAACAGATTCCTTGGGTAAGCGACCTTTTCCGTTTGAGCAATGGCGCGCGCTCCCCATTGAATCATTGGAAGCTTCGAGTCTACCTTGAGAGACAAGGGTGGGGAGCGCGAAAGTGGCGGGAAGAGCATGAAGTCGAGATTTAGCCTGATGAATGTCGGTCTTTTCCCAGAAACTCTGCCGCCTTGCTTCGACTCAAGGGATTCCAAGCGGGCGTTTCACGGACTAGTAGGGCTACTGGATGATCATCGATTTCATGATCGAAGGACTGAATACGTCCGCTATAGTGGAACTAAGCACGATGGAAGTCGGAGATTTTTCGCCACACCGAACATCATATCCTACTTTCATATATCAAGTTTCATATGGATGAATTGGAAAAAATTTGAACTTAATTTCTCGTGTTCACCTTACTCTATAGGTATGCCTAAGGTGATGCGGGATAGCGAAGAGCGAGCAGTGAAAGTTCCATCTCTTTCTGAGCTTTCAGCCCACACTTCGAAGAACTTAAGCTACGCGCCATTCATCTTAAAGGCGGATATTTCCCAGTGCTTTCCAAGCATATATACGCACTCTATAGCTTGGGCCGCGCATGGTGTTGAAGAATCAAAGAAGGACACAAACCCAAAGTCCAGCGTGAATAATTTTAACGCATTGGACTTCTTTGTCAGGAATGGGCAGAGAGGTAATACAAGAGGTGTTTTAGTCGGGCCTGACGCCTATCGCCTTATCGCAGAATTTGTTCTCGCCAAAATAGACGAAAGGCTGCATGAGGCCGTTGACAATTTGGTGGTCGGAGCCGTGAGGCACGTGGATGATTTTTACATCGGCCTTAGGTCCGAGCACGACGCCCAATCGGTGCTTTCTCATTTGCGGGAGGTTCTTGCAGGTTATGAGCTGCACCTAAACGATCATAAAACCAAGATTTTCTCGAGCTTGGAGCCGATAAATGATCTGTGGGCGCAAAGATTGCGAGACCATATGAAACTGTCCAAGTCTATTCGCATGCCCGTTTTTGGAGGGCGCGTGGCACTGATGGGAACGCCTCTGGATCAGAATCTTCTGGAAAGAGCAATTTCCGAAGCGGTCGCCAGTGCAGCTGAAATTGGGTCAGATAGTCCGATAAAGATACTGTTGCGGAACTTGGATGAGGCGCAGGTATATTTCTCCCCCCAGTGGAGCTATGTCGAAACGAATCTTCAGAGAATTGTTCAGAAGCATGTTCACGCGCTGGATTATGCCTGCCTCCTAGTCGCCAAAAGGAGTGGGGCTGGTGGCGGAATAGACACTGATGGCTGGAAATCCGTTGCCGAAATTATTATCAAAAGAAGCTTAGCCCTCAATCATCATCACGAAACAGCCTGGATGATCTGGCTTCTTATTGTGTGCAACATAGGGGTGTCGCGCCCCATGCTCGAAGAGCTTTCACGCTCACAAAACGGTCACATTCGGGCGATGTTGGCACAAGCGTATGTTGATGGAAAAATCTACCGAGACCCAAAGCTTAGACTTGGATCGGGACTGTCCACAACCGACGGAAATTGGCTCACTCATCTTGTTTCTCGGTCCCAAGGGTACACCGGCGCATCTTTTTCAGGGCTGTTCGCTGATGAGTTTCAGCACTTGGCTGATCGTAAAATAAAGCTAATTGACTTTGGATCACACGCTAAAAGGTTTACTGAGGATGGGCAAAGAGCGATCAGCAGAGTGCGTTATGGTTATGACAACGATGAAGGCGATGATGATGACCATTTTCTCCAAGATGACGAGGAGTTTCAGTACGAGGGGTTTGACGACCCGCTTTGACTAAATTGATATTTTGATGATCTTTATATGAGGTGATTAGATCTTTTTCGTGTGTCATCTACAGGCGATGAGTGCGCTCGATGCTCATAGTGAAAACATATCTGATCTAAGCCTCGTGAGCCCTTAAGTGAGAACTTTCTGAAACCCCATGCGAGCCGTTTCGTAACGATGATCCTACGCCAAGGGACTGGGTGCTTCGTGGTGCCAGCAGAGCCTTGGGGCTTGCTGCGCTTTTTCGCTGTCCCTGCTTTCGACGACCGCTTAGGATTTGGGGTCGGTCATCCGCTGTGCCTAGCAGGAACGGCAGCAAAGGGCCGTCTCTGCCGGGCAGCCCCACCCGCCAGGGTGTCCAGCACGCTGCACCGCCGTAAGTCGGCTTCGAGCCCTAAGCTGCCCCCCGAGGCTCGCTTAGCTCCGCCCAAATCATAGCCGTGATCAAGCAGTCAGCTTCATGATGTGCCGCACGTTCTTGCGAAGGCACCATGTCGGGAACCTGCACCACCGTCATCCCGGCTGCTAGAGCGGCCCGCACCCCTACGTCGCTGTCCTCCAAGGCGAGGCAGACGGAAGGCTCCTTGTGCAGCAGCTCGGCCGCATGCAGGTAAACGTGCGGCAAGGGCTTAGACCCGCCCGCCATGTCACGTCCGACGACGGCATTGAAGCGATCTTGAAGCCCGGCCTTCTCGATTTTCCAAAGGGCATCGTCCGTCTTGCTGTTGGTAGCAACGGCGCGTGGCAAATGAAGCGCGTCGAGCAGGTCTAACGTCTCATGGACCCGCGGGCGAAGAGGGATACCTGTTGTCATCGCAGACAGGAAGGCGCTGTCCCAAGGCTTGTAGATGTCATCGTAAGGCAGTTCTTTGCCCAACCAGCCGCAGATGATCTTGTGGCCCGCCTCAACATCCAATCCGATTAGTCTCTGAAGGACAAAAAAAGGGACGGGATGGCCTATTGCCGCCAGTGTCTCAACTCCAGTCTCCAAGGCCAAGCGCTCCGTAATCCAAGAGCAAGCCATCCAGATCGAAGATCACAGCCTCTATCATATAGTTGATTTCCTTGCCTGGTTGAGGCCACCGTTTCAGAAAGTCGCTATGTCTGCAACGTCCGCACTGCCGACCTTCATCCTCCGAAAATGCTGCGCGATGGACGAAAGCCTGGTCTGTTGAAGCTGCACCGCAGCGATCGGCCAAGGACTGAACGGCAGGTTTGGGCCGCTCGCGCCAGCGCAGGACGTCGCTGCGTGGCAATCGTCGCCGCGCCGCCGCAGGTCGGCTTCTAGCCTAAAATACCGCACCTGAGCCGGATCTTCGCTGCGGGTGCATAGGCCCGCTCCCAGCCCATGGACGAAGCCGCTCGCGCGGCATTGGCGCCTGTGGCAGGCGTTTCGAACTGATCGCTACCCTGTGCATTTGGGAATGCGGGCATCTGCCTGACGATTGAGGCCACTCAATCGACAGACAAAAGGTTCCCATGACCGAGGAGAGGATTTCGCCGCTACGGGCGCGGATGATCGAAGACATGTGCATCCGAGCGATGGGCGAGAAGGCGCAGAAGTCCCACATCCGGGCAATCAAGGGTTTCGCCCGGTTCCCGGGGCATTCGCCGGACACCGCCACCCCGGAGGAGTTGCATGCCTACCAGCTGCACATGACCGACAGCGGCGTCACGGCCAGCACCTTCATCGTGCGGATCGTGGCGTTGCGCTTCTTCCTTGGAATGACCTGCGGGCGGGAGGAGATGAAGCGCTACATGCAGTTCCGCACGGAACCGAGGAAGTTGCCGGTGGTCTTCAGCGTCGAGGAGGTGTCCGGCATCCTGATGGCGGCGCCCGGGACCGGCCTGAAGTATCGCGCCGCGCTCAGCATCTCCTACAGTGCCGGGCTCCGGGCGGCCGAGGTCTGCAATCTCAAGATCGGAGACATCGACAGCAACCGCATGCTGATCCATGTCGAGCAGGGCAAGGGCCGGAAGGACGGCAAGGTCATCCTGTCACCGGGCTTGCTCGCACTCCTGCGCGACTACTGGCGCGAAGCACGACCCGAGGGCTGGCTGTTCCCCGGCGAGCCCAAGATCAACCCGCTCTCGCCGCGTCAGCTGAACCGGGCCTTCACGTCGGCCAAGACGATGGCCGGGGTCAAGAAGGCCGCCACCCTGCATACCCTGAGGCACAGCTTTGCCACGCACCTGCTCGAGGCCAACACGGATGTGCGGATAGCCTTGTCGCTTGCCGCAAACCGAAAGGCGCGGCCCGCGCGTCGACCGTCGGCGCAGCGCACAAACCTTGGATGTCTCAACAGTTTTTGCTACTGCTCAACAATCTCCGCGCTGTGACGGGGTGCAGGCAGCCGATACCCTCGTGCCGTGCGCAGGTATTTGCTGTGACGACACCGCGTGCGGGGGACGTCATATCGAGGATACGCCATTTTCACAGGCGACCAGCGGCGGCGGTAAAGGTTGCCGAAGAAACATTTACATGGCGGGGTCCGGACCGCGTATGTTCCTGGAAAAACCTCAGGACAAAGATTACAGGGCAGCGACTATGAAAGAAAAACGAGTTTCCCAAAGGGCGACCCGCAGCATTTTCAAGGCGCTTGGTCTTGCCGTGGCCTCCTGCATCGCGTCTCCGGCCTACACCCTGCCAACTCCCGATCCTCTTCGCGCAACCTATCGCAACATCAGTGACAGACTATACTTTGATGATCCTTTTTATGATGCCGAGGCCGAGGAATGCGGCGTCAGTATTAAATCAGATTTATACGATCTGCCTCATGATACAACCGACGTGGACGATATTTGGCGTGCCGTATTGGGCGATGGGAGTGAGCTTTTAAAAGGCGGTCACCTTCGCGTTATAAGTGATTTCAAGTCAACGGTAACTGGAGCCTTCACCTGGGAGTCAATTCGGCCACTTGATTTTGGACCGCAAGGCGATGGAACGGGCGGCATCTATTTCGTGATCGACGGTTACGATCACTCTTTCGACCCTTCAAGTCATGACAGCCTGGAAGACCTCAACCTGGGTTGGAGCGTACCACAACAATTCATGCTATATTATGGGCATTCCGACTTCGAGTACACATATCCCAAAAAGCCCTTCCCCAAGGAGTTCATGGACAATTGCATTGCGTCCTATTCCTCGGTCCATCTGACGGGCGGGCCGACGCAACCCACATCCGAGGACTTTACTCTGACGGCCGAATTCTCCGAGCCGGTAGAGATGTTCGCACCCGATGACCTGGTCTATTCGGGGGCCGAGATCACCGATGTCACCACCTCCGACAATCGGATTTTTACCATCCACGTCTCTCCGAACGGCAGCGAGGATATCTCGATCCTTATTCCGGAAGGCGCTACCGTCAGCCTTGATGACGGGGCCGATCACCCGGCATCGAACACCTTCACGCTGGCCTGGGCAGAGGTCGGCGACCTGCCGTCCGAGGTCGAGGAGGCCGTCCGGAACTCGGTGACACGGCTGACCACCTCCCAGCTGCGCCAGACCCTGAAGCGGCATGACGACATGGCCCGGGGCGCAACGGCGCGCATCGGGGGACAGGGCGCAGTGCCGCTGTCCTTCTCCGGGAGCCTCGACGCCGACGGGGGCGCGGCCACCACGGCGGGCACCCTGTATGGCGTGCAGGACCACGGCGGCGGGCTGCGCACCATCCTCGAGGGCGCGTTCGACATCAACCGGGACTCCGAGGGCCTGCGGCGCGGGTCGGTCTACCTGCGCGGCTCGCTGGAACAGGATCTGTCGCCGAAGACGCTGGGCGGTCTGTTTGTCGAAGGCGAATACGTGCTGATGGACTTCGACGATGCCTATTCGGGCAGCCAGCGCAGCACAGCCGTCTTTGGCGGCGCCTATCTTGCCCATGCCTTCGGTCCGGCACTGTTCGGCCATGCCTATGCGGGCATCGGGACGGGCCGGCACGCGCTGGACATGGGCAACGACCGGTTTTCCGTGGACGGGGATTACGATACGCAGACGGTCGAGATCGGCGCTGGCCTAACCGGGGAGTATGACCTGGGCTGGGCGATGTTCGCGCCGGGTGTCTCGATGCTGTACGGGCGGACCCACATCGGAGAAGTCGCGGTCGATGGCACGTATCTGGGCAGCGACGTGACGGGCGATGTGGCCGTCGACGCGGTCTCGATGGCGCGGGCGCGGATGATGGCCTCCTTCGCCCTGCCGATCGACACGGACGGAGGCCCGTCGACCACACTGACCGTCGCGCCGAACCTCCTCTGCGAACGCGTCGTTGCGGCGCGCGAGGTCTCTGGCTGCGGCTACGGTCTGGGCCTGGGGCTTTCGGTCTGGGACCTGAACGCGCCCTCGCTCGAACTGTCCTTCGACGTCGAGCGGGTGAACGACCTGACGACCTATGGCATCAACGCGATGGTGTCGCATCGGTTCTGAGCCTGACGACGGGAAGGGCTGGCCGACCGGGCCCTAAACCGGCGCGGCGCGATCAAGAATGCCGCGCTCCAGGCACTTGGACGCTTTGGCCGTTTCCGGGCTTTCCGCGCACCCAGAGCAAAGATTAGGCTATCGGCCACGGGCCGGGGGATCAGGGTAGAGCAGAGCGGCAATCCGCGCCACACCTGTAAGCCGGACGAAAACGCCGCAACTCATACCTGTTTCAAAACAGGGCCATCGTCCCGCGTCAGAAGCCGCTCAGACTCGCCAGCAGCTCATTTGCCGCCGCGGTCAGCCCTTCGGCGGTTGCGAAATCGAACTGGTTCATGGTCGCGAAGACGGCGACGTCGTGGTGGGGCGCAAACGCGATGTAGGACATCTGCCCCTGCAGGGCGCCAGACTGCTGAAGATAGAACGGTTGCTCGTCGGTGGCATTCATCGCCACCCAGCCAAGCCCCATGGCATCCATGCGGCCCGACTCGTCCATCGACACCACCATCTCCATGCCATCGCGTTGCACAAAGATGCCTTGGTCGAGGAAGCGGGCCACCACACCGGGCGCGCTATCGTCGAGATGCCAACGCATCCAGCGCAGCAGGTCGTTTGCCGTACTGTAGAGACCGCCAGACCCGGTTACAACATCGCCGGTCGGCACCATTGGAAGCGGCTCCCCGTTTCGGGCATGGCCGGTCATTGGACGCACCACCATGTCATCTGAGGGAACGAAAGCAGTGTCTTCCATCCCGAGCGGGCCGGTAATCCTTTTCCGCAGAAGTTCTGAATAACTGTCACCCGCTGCGGTGGAGAGGGCCTAGGACAAGAGATCGAAGCCGAAGTTGGAATATGCAATGCTGGTTCCAGGCGCGAAGTTCAGCGGGTTTTCCGACAGCCACGCGGCGAAGGCATCGCTCGTGATCGTACGGAACGCATCTGTTGCGGGCCTCTCGTCTCTCGGGACCTCTCGGGGCAGTCCACCGGAATGCGTGGCAAGGTCGATCAGGCGGATGTCAGGATGTTCGGCTGCGGTCTAGCCAAGGCGGCCCGGAAGCAGAGGCGCCACCGGATCGGTGAAGGAAACCTCCTTTCGGACGACACTGCGGGCGAGCATCTCGCCGGCGAAAGCCTTTGGTATCGACCCGATCCTGAACACCGTGTCACCGTCAGGCGTAATGCCGTTGCCCCGCGCAGTCTCGCCGAAGCCCTGCGCAACCATCGTATCGCCGCTGAGCGCGCCGAGGATCAGGCCTGGCGCCTCCCCTTCAAGGAACGCAACCGCACCGGTCAACGAAATCGCCTCAGAAATCAATGCTTCGGTGTTTGCCTCGCCTCCGCCAGCCGGGAGAGGGCCACATACCCCTGCCAGCATTCCACCCAGGACGGCTCCACGGGCCCGTTCGATAAGATTCATCATTGGTCCTTGCCCTGGCCTTTTCGTTTCGTCGTCATTCTGCCGGCAATCGTGTTGAGTTGTCGACCAAGCCCCTTCGAAGCGGTCAGAAAGGCGCGCCACATCGAAATTCCTACTGGCCACGCGGGACGCGCTCTACCGCTTGGATTGGTTATCGGCGGGAGAAATTGTTGAGTTGCCGTCCTGTCAGGCGATCAGCGCCGTGATCTCGCCTGCCGCTCCAGCCACTGACGAGGGGGAAGTCCCATTCTGCGCCGGAAGGCTGACGAGAAGTTGCTGGCGCTGGAATAGCCGAAACGATGTGCGGCCACCTTGATCGGCACACCTTCCATCAGGGCGTCACAGATCGCGTCAAGGCGCACGCGGGTGACCTCGGCATGGTAGCTACACCCGTACTCGTTTCGAAAGGCTTCATCCAACCTGCGCGCCGGGACTCTTAGCTGCGCCGCAACATCCGCGAGGGACAGCGGCGTTTCGGGCTGCTCCTCCAGTAGGGCATGAGCGTCTCGAGCCACACTCCTTGCCAATGGCGTCACGCAGGGAATCTCTTCCGCGCAGAGAGTGTCGAGGTGGAAGCCAATGATCTGCTGGCCCACTGTGTTCATCAGCCAGTGCGCAAGCGGCGACTTACTGGCAACTGCCGCGCGTAGGGCCTGATGCAGGTATCCGGGCAGCTTTCTGGGGCGATGGATTGTTCTGGCACCGGCACCGTCGAGCAGCGGTCGGATACCTCGGGGGACTTGATCCCCGAACCAGCGCTCGACAGCTTCAAGCGATGCGAGCGTGCCGAAGATCTGATTGTCTGAGGCGAAGAAACTGTACCGGGCTCCTGATATTCTCGGGACGATCAGACCTGTCGCACTCGCCTGGTACTTCCGGCCGCAGGAGAGTTCCGCTTTGAAGTCCCCCCTCAAAGGCACCTGTGTAAAAACGAACCCGGGGCTTCGGGTACTCTGGACCTCAAGCGTGTCGGGACCCGAGGTCCGAAAGCGGGACAGGCTCCAACTTACACCGCTTCGATCCGGCGCGGGGTTCGTCTGCCACGACATCTCTACGCCGCTCAGTGTTTGGCTGACGGCCTTGCGACCTCCACCCAGACGGATTTCGACCGGGGATGACGTGCGGCGGCTAGAAGATGTCATCGTCTCGCTCTGTGGATTTGCTTCTGACCTGCCACTGAACTTTCATCTTGCTGCGACTTGAGCCCGGTTGATGTTTACGCCGATCGACGTGGGTTGAGCAATCGCCCGACGCGCGGAGCTTTCATCTCGCGCGAGCCGAGGCGGGCGATTGCGATGGGCAGGGCCCGCGCGCAGTCAGCCGATGTCTGATAGTTCAAGGGGTGTTGTCACGTTACCCGCTTATCCACGAGAAAAAGCACCGACTGAGCGAAGCGCCTGAAGAGGCGTAGGTTTTCCTTGGTATCGTCGCATTTCGCGCTTTTTCCTCAGGCTCGCCCTTCGTAAATCGAACTCCCGGCCAACTTTGCCCGGTTGGTAGCAGGCATGGAGGATTCCGATGATCACTGAACTCAAGTCGATCCCGGACATCTGGAAGCGCATGCCCAGCGAGATGCACGCTCGGCGCTCCTTGGAGGGTATCATCTGGTCGACTGGCAGGCACCGTCCGCATTGCGGCTCAGCGGCCTCCTCGACACTGCGCGGTCGGACCTGCCGGCCAGGTCTCTATCAATGCCGGGACTGCCGTCTCCAGTTCAGGGTCACCACGCGCACCCCGATGCATGGCTTCAGCTTAATACACTCGATCTGAGACATAGTTCGGTTGCCGGCTGGCAGGACGATGAACGGCCGCTTTCGCATATCCAAGGGCGCGCCATGCTGCACTGTCGTCAGGCAGGTCTCGGATGCTGAGCCTGCTTGAGCCCGTGCAAAGAGGGCGAGGCTGGGGGTGCAGCGAATGACCGGAAGGTCCGCATTGCGGACCTCGGCGCCACGGACGTTGCTAAGCGTTGCCATGAAGGTCAGGTATGGTAAAGCCGCGCTGCGGCAATGGTGATCCTAGTCAATGGCCGGTGTGGGCCGGTCCCACCTGCCTGACCTCGATGAGGTTGAGGTAGCCTCCGCCCTGGCACACCCCGCATCCTTGGCGGCGTGGCTATCCCACGGCGATCCAAGCTGCTGGTGATCGAGGATATCTCCGAATGCCGTCTGGTCACGCTTTTCACCGATGCCTGCTGAAGCCCCGTCGTAGGCCCTGGTGCTATACCGGATACGAACTGCCGAGTTGCGGCGGCCTGCAGTCTTCCTCGGTTGGATGGGCCCCAAACTAAGGTCACAACCAGGCGGGCGTGACGACCAAATGAAAGTCGTTTGCGAAAAAGAAACTTGTCGACGCCTTAAGCCCAGCGAATCCAGGGGCTTTGGGTCGCCAATGATTTTGTGAAAAACCATTTATTTCCAACTTCTTGCAATCCTTGCCGCCGCAGGGCACTTTGCCCTCGGCTGAGCGAGTCGAGCATTGCAACTCCTCGCGATCAGCCGTGACGCGGCCTGCCTTCCCTGTGGGTCAAAACTCGCTCGAATTCATCGGAGGCGATTTTGCCCGGCCCCAACCCTATCGAAATCCCGGACAATGGCGGGGCGGTCGCAGTAATGGCCGACCTCCACCTCAAGTCCTTTTTCTGGCAGGGCAGCAACCCGCTCAAGTTTCATGGCCTCGAAGATCGGCTGCTCGGGGAAAACGTCGATGCCTTGATCGTCGCGGGTGACTTGTCCGACACCTTCGGCCCGTCACTGCAGGACGCGCTCGCATATCTGAGCCGCTATGTTCCCGCCGATCGCATCTACGTCGTCCCCGGAAATCACGACTACTATTCTGGGCGGCTGGACGACGAGTACCGGCTGCGTGACCTGGTTCACGCAAGCGGGAGTTGGTTCGCGCAGAAGACCGAATTCCGCCACCGCAGCGACCGGTTTCTCTGCGCCACGCTATGGACGGACTTTGACCTACTGGGGGATCAGGCGGCTGCCAAGAACTTCGCCCGCCGATTCATGCGCGACTTCGACATGATCTCCATCGAAGCGTCTGGTCATGAGTGGCTTGACCCGAACGAGGTGCTGCCGCGCCGCATCGTCCCGATCACACCTGAGGATGTAATCGCCGTGCATCGGGAACACCGCGCTTGGCTGGAAGAACGACTGGCGACCTCACATTTCGCCGGCAATGGCAGGACCTTTGTCGTAACGCACCACGGCCCGCACCCGTCTGCCGCGGGTCCAATCGATGGCCTCACGCCAGCCTTCCACGCAGACCTGACCGAAGTCATCGAGCGGAGCGACATCGAAACCTGGTTCTTTGGTCATTCACACCGACGGCTGTCCTCCATCGTTTCTGGGACACGCATTCAGAACATCTCGATCGGCCACCCGGACGAGGATCACGGCGACGACGAGGATGACCTGGCGGAGGTCTGCTTCATTGCGGCGGCACTGAAAACGCAGTCCTCGAATGAGGTTAGGGAACTTCCGGACGACCGACAGCCACTCGAGCAGGACTTCGAGTACGCGCTTCGGTGCAGCGAAACCGGCGTTCCTGTCCTGGTGGATAAACTCACACCCGAAACGCGCGCCTTTCTGCGCCATGTGTTGAGAGCATGCGCCTGCCCTGTCGTGCGGGAAGGAGACGCGTACTACGCAACCGATGTCATCGTCGCGCTCAGCCGGGCAGCGACGCCCGAGCCTCCGGACGTAAATGGGGGCGATCAATGACCAAGGGCGCCCTTCTAGGAATTGCAGGCATGGTGATCGGCGCGAGCGCCATCATCCGATCGCTGATGATTTACGGGCAGAGCATCGGCTCTGCCGAGCCCGATCCGGAACGCGTCCGCCGTTTCATCGAAACCGCTCCTCCTCTGCCGAAGCACCTCCTTCGGGCCGACCACGAGAGCGCTGGCAGTGACGCGCAGGGCCCTTCGACGACCAAGGTCGGCCCAGAAGCATATGGTCACGATCCTCAGGGCGGAAGTCGATGACGATGCTCTCACTGGCACGAGAGAGGTCCGGATTGTTGAGCATGGATGCACTGATCTCGATCACCGGGATGCTCGTCTGCCTGTTCGGCCTCGTCCGTGTCATCGTCGCCTATTCTGGGACGACGCGGTCGGCCGCCCCTGATCCCGAAAGGGTGAAGCGCTTCATCGAAAGCGCCCCGCCAATTCAGGCTCCCCTGATCGATGACCTTATCGCCAAGAGCCCCGAGGAGATGCACGGTCGCGCGCAAGAGGCCGAGCCTGCTGAGGAAGACACAAAAGACTACGAGGCGCCGCGTTGACCACACCACTCCCCCTCGCGCCCGATCTCCAGGATCGGGAAACTGCCTTCTCCTTCGTATCGCGCCTCGCCGCGATGAACGGCGTGGATACTGCGGGCTTTTGTACCGACATGGGGCTGCCATTCACCAAGATGATTGACGGCACGCCCGATGCTCTGGCCCGTCTGGCAGATCTCAGCGCGACTGATGTCGAGGAGCTGCGGCGTTGGTCTCCGCGCTACCTTGGCAACCGGGAGCATGAGTTCCGCGGCAATCGTCTTCATGCCAAGGCCATCAAGGAAAGTACCGTCCGGGGCTGCCCTGCCTGTCTGCGGGAGGATGCGGAAGCCGCCCCAGACAGTTTTGAAGGCGACATGTACATCAGGGGCCACTGGCTCTTCCGGCCTGTGACACTCTGCCTGAAGCATCACCATCCTCTCGTTCCGCTATGGGCCGAGGCCAATGTCAGCCGGCGCTACGACGCTGCCGCTCGCTTGGCCGAGATCGCGCCCGGCGTATGGGCTGGAAAACTGGACAAGGAGCTTCGCGCCCCCAACCCGTTCGACGAATGGATCGAGGCGCGCCTTGCGGGCACCCCCACGGAGAGCTGGCTGGATCAGTTCGACCTCTACGCCGCCGCGCATTTCTGCGAGTTGCTCGGCCGCGCCATCTGGGCGGTTAGATACCCGAAGTGGAAGAAGTTCGGCCCGGAACTTGCCTGGATGTCCTTCGAGATGGGCTTCCGCTTCGCGACCCAAGGGGAAGCCACAGTCCGCGATACCCTGATGCAGCTGCAGGAGACGATTGGCGAGCCGACCGACGGCCCCAAGAAGAAGTACGGCGCGCTGTACGACAGGCTCGCCTTCGACCTCCTGGGCGAGGCCTACGCTCCCTTCCGGGAGCTTCTCCGCGACCACATCGCAAGCACCTGGCCACTAGGTCCGGGGGATGACCTCATGGGAGAGCCTGTGCTGGAGCGAAAGGTCCACTCGGTCCGCACCGCCGCGCGCGAGCTTGGCATGGATCCCCGGCGCCTGCGCAAGCTGCTGGTCGATGTCGGTCTCGTCCGGCCCGCCGAGACCGGCCGCGATGACCAGTGGGAGCTGTTCGATGTCAGGGCAGCGCAGCCACATCTCCACCGGATCAACACCCTGGTGTCCGCGAAGGACTTCCAGGAAGCATTGAGCATGTCCCGCTCGCAGTTCGAACTTTTGCGGAACGAGGGTCATTTCCCGCCCGCGATCGGCGGTGGAGATCACAAGCCACTCTGGGACGTCCGTGCCGCGCAGCTGCATCTGGAAAGCCTGCTGACCGGTGCCGAGCCGATCTACGTGAACATGCACGGCTAGGATGACATCCCGACGACTGCGCAAAGCCTCAAGGTCTCCCCCGGCACGGTCCTGAAGCTGCTCGAGGACGGCAGGGTTCAGCGGATCGGCCGGCACACCAACCGTGATGGCTACGCCAGCATCGTGGTCACGAAAGACGAGATCGAGCGCCTTCTGGATCGCCCCGAGGCCCCCGGCCTCAGTATCGACGTCTTCGCCCGCCAGTGCGGTCTGACACGCTCCGCCGCCATGCGGCTGGTGCGTGAGGGACATGTCCCCTCCACGGAAGGTCGACACCCCAAGACCAAGGCGCGGCAGCGCTTCCTGGCTCCGGGCGACCTCGCCACTTTCCATAAGCGCTTCGTGACCCTGCGCGGCCTGGCCGTCGAGCTTGGCATGCCTTGGCAAGCGCTCCGGCCCAAGCTGACGGCTGCGGGTCTCGAGCCCTTCAGCCCGGACGGGCAGGACTACGGCGCGGTTTTCGAGCGCGATGCCGCTACCGCAGCTGACCTTGCCGTCGCGAAACCGAGAAGCCATCAAAACAAGGAGAACGACGGGGAATGAAGTACCTCATCACGACATATGACCGCAATGATGTGACGGATCATGCCAACTACTGCGAAGCTCATCAAATCCCGTGCATCTATGCGCTGGTTCTGGGCGAAAAATGTACTGTCTTCGTTCACTGCGAAAAACTTACTGGCCCCCGGAGCCAGGCCATCAAAGCCCATGAGGCCGAGTTTGCAGAATTTATCGCTCATCTCCGCAACACCTACGCGGAGCCCGCTTGGATTCAGGAAACCCTGCCAATGTCGTTCTGGTATCACGACCTGCCTGCTTCAGCTGCGGAGGACGTGGCGGAAGAGACATATGAGTTCTTGAGAACGATCCTGGCTCCTTTCGACGACAAGTAGGTGACGAGCGGCTTCGCCACGCGAGGCATACCACTTGCGAGACAGACCAGGCCACTTGGCCAGCATTGCGGTCGAGCTGCAACGGGATCCCCCAAAGCCCTCGGTCACCCCGCTTCACGGCATAACGAGCGCAAACCCCGATGCAGTCTTTGCATCGGGCTTCATCCCTGGCCGGCGGTGTCACGCCCACCACATATTGCGCTCCCGACAACGAACTATGGAGAAGACGCACATGGACTATTCACCTGACGACTGGGTGATTCTGAACGTTTCGTTTGCGACGCGGGACAGAGCTTTCACTCAGCTCAGAGTGTTGGGCGGCTGGCGCGGAGGGTATCTCAGTGGGGATGCCTGGCGAATAAACTCAGGCATCCAGGCCGTTCATGCGGATGACCTCGGATACCGCTTCCTTGGTCGATCAGGTTCCGTCTATCTATGCCATCGCGGCGGATATCGTATGTCACGCATCATGGCGTCTGGCCTGGGCGAGTTGAAGCGTCAGCCGACCGTTGTCGATGCAGAGATTCTGGAAGACCGGAATTGGCTTGAACCAGGGCTCCTTGAAGCACTTTTCTCGACGGCGGCTGAGGATACAGCGGCGAAGTGACTTCGCCTCGAGACCTTCGTGAGTCAGCTAGGGACTGCATGATGCGCAGGTGTGAAACCTCAGCCGGAAGCGCCGTGGTCGGCCCAAACCGGACGCCCGCAAAAGCCCTCGATGCTGCGTTGCAGCTTCACCGAACCGGCCATTCGTGCAGCTTGCAGCATTCTCGTAGGGTAAAGGTTGGCAGAGCGGGACAAAGCTGCCGTTCGCGACCGAGTGCTGACCGACGGCAGCCAGCCCAAACAAGGCATTCGCTCAGCACTTGCTGCGTCACTCTGATAGATTACGGCGCGAGGCAACCGAGCGGCCCCTTCGCAGCCTTGATTGACGCCTTGCCTCCTGTTTCCAACATGGTTAGCTTTTTGATGTATTTCAGGAGCCTGCAGAACGAATGTGCATAGATCAAGTCGTCGGCTTAGTTAAAGACATTGTGCAGATTTTATTTTGGCTGATAGCCGCATTGATCGCTTGTTTATCCTATAGGCAGGCGAAGAAGAGTATTTTCCAGCCTGCTAAGAATGAGGTTTTCAAGGTTCAAATTGATACGCTTCAATCGTTGCTGAAGAATCTGAATTGGAAGTCGTCCATCGAAGCGTGGTACGATTCTGGCTTAGCTACTTCCGCTGAAATATCGCTCGGTAGAGAATTCAAAAGATTCGCAAAAGATCAGTTTGACGCTGACATGGCGTCAGAATCTGAGGAGAAGCTCGTTTCTGTTGGCATGATAGTGTCTCCCAGTGCCTCTGGTTTTCGGTTGATCAAGGGGCCAGCGGACCAAGCTGAAGGCGATGATGAATTTGACCACGAGGCGTTTTCTTGGGAAACCTACAGTTGGGAAACCTTCGAGGTGAGCCGAGAGTTTCAACAAGTTACTGACTTAATTGAACACGCGTTGAGTGATCCTGTCTTGCCGCTCTCAGTTATAACTAAGGTTGAATTACTGCGTGACGAACTTCATAAGTCGGCCATGCGTGCTGCTGAGGATCTGGAGCAGACTGTTAGAGAATTTCCACGGCATTACCCTTCAAAGGAAAGCCTCAAGAGCGCTGATCTAACGTGGGCGCATAACATGCGAAAAGAACGCGGCGAAGAACTGTTCAAGGCGCTTATTGAGCTTAAAAAAGCTATTCGCGAATATTTAAGATCGGACGAGCTTCTCGGCAGCAAATGATTGTTCGAGAGTGCTAGCTTTGGGCCGTCTCGGTACCTTCAGTGTGCAAGGAGCCAAGGTCTGTTATGGGCCGGAAATGTCGACAACCACGGCGTTGGCGAGCGACTTTGCAAACTCAGGTATCTGCGCATCGCCGCCGTTCGTCCACGACGCCACGAGCGACCGCTCTCCGCCTTGCTGCATTTCGTATAATGCATGGCGAATATTCTAGCCCCGCCCGGCAATGAATGCTTCTGCTTCCTCGCGGGTCTTGAAGCCAACATCGGATCGCTTGTGACAATACTCGCGGCCTTCGATGGTCACGACATCATGGATGTCGAAATAGATTAATTCCCGACCATCGGGGGTGCGGATGGACTCTTCCTGTACGATCATTCTGTTGGGCATGAGGGCTTCTCTTAAGAGCGGGTGAGGAGACAGTTCTGCATGATAGCAACGCGGGCATGTTATAGCTAGACTGATGATGGATCACCCTTGGAGGCTGAAATGAGTGGATCGAAGAGGTTGCTTGAGGAAACCCAGGCAGAACGTGCGTGGGCTGTTCAACTTCTGCTTGACGCAGGCGCGCTGGCTGAATGTGAGAATCACGGGGTTCTCACAGACGAAATGGACAGCGCCGCTTTTGAGGACGCAGTCGTGGCAGGGATGCGGAATTCTGGTGACGGCGAGGCTGAAGTTAGGCAGCATTTGCAGGATGCGCTGGCCGATTACGGCGACGAATGCCCTGGCTGCGAAAAGAACACTGCGGACTGATAGGGGAGCGCGGGGAGGGTCACTGGAACTAAGGGGGCGATCAGTTCAGTGAAATGCGGCGTTAGATGGCCATCGGCAGTCTGCTGTTGGGGCCCGCGCGACCATACGCTTCTGCGCAGAGCTGCCGTTCGTTCAAGACGCAGCGAATGATGGCTTTCCGCCCATTCCGTGGAAAAAGACCCGTTCGCCGGCGCAGAATATCGACGGCTGAACATGGCGCGAGCGCCTGTTCTGTCAGGCGTTTCTCGGTTGCTGCAGTGCAGAAAGGATCTTGGCCAGTTTGCGGAGGTTCTGGGCGGTGGCGGCGAGGAGAAATTCGTCATTTGCGCCGCACGGCCCGCGTAATCGGAGCCGGTTCAGGCCAAGGATCCGTTTGAGGTGGGCAAAGAGCATCTCGACCTTCTTCCGCAACTTCATCGAGATGGCGTATTGCTCGGTTTTGGCGATGTCGCGAGCGACCTGCCGGGCATCTTCATGTTCCTCACGGGTGATCTTGCGTGCATCCGCGTTCGGGCAGCACATCGCTTTGGATGGGCATACCTGACAGACCTCTTTCAGCGCCCGATAGCGAGCTGTTCCCTTGCCAGTCGGACCCCGGTTAGGGTCGGAATAGTTCCGGCGGAACTGCTTCAGCTCGTGCCCCTCGGGGCAGATGTATTGGTCATTCTCGGCATCCCACTCGAAGTCAGCGCGAGTCCACGTCCCATCGGTTCGTCCGGATTTGTCGAAGACGGGAATGTGCGGGGCAATCTTGCGGTCGACCAGCCAGCCCGGCATCGGCCCAGTGCCATAGGCCGTATCCGCATCAGGCGTTCGGGGTGCAGGTCGAACCTGGCCTTCACGCGCTCCAGCATGGTCCTGGTCGAACCGACCTCTGCCTGCCGGATTGACCTGGTGGCCTCCACGTCCACGATGACGCCATGGTCCGTGTCGATCAGATAGTTGTCAGAATAGCTGAAGAATGCCGGTCCCTTACGGGCCGCAGTCCACTGGCTGGCGGGGTCGGAATGGGACGTGAACTTGGGCTGCACCTCGCTTGCTGCGCCGAATGCGGCTTCGTCCAAGACGTCCAGATACTCGCGAACGGCTCGGGGCGCATCAGCGGGATCGATCCGCCTCGCGTCCCAGTCCTCCTTCGGCGTCGCGTTCTGCTTGTTGGCGTCGGCCTCGATGAGGCTAGCGTCGATGGCCATGCGCTGTCCGCTGACCAGGCCCTCTTCGATGCACCGCGCCACGGTCGCCTCGAACAGGTGGCGCAATAGCTCGCTGTCACGGAACCGGCCGTGCCGGTTCTTCGAAAAAGTCGAGTGATCCGGGACCCGGTCACTGAGGTCCAGGCGGCAGAACCAACGGTAAGCGAAATTCAGATGCACCTCTTCGCAGAGCCGCCGTTCCGACCGGATGCCGAAGCAATACCCCACCAACAGCATGCGGATCAGCAACTCCGGATCTACAGACGGACGACCCGTACGGCTGTAGAAAGCGGCGAGGTAAGCACGGATGCCGGACAGATCCACGAAACGGTCAATCGAGCGCAGAAGGTGATCTGGCGGGACATGATCCTCGAGCGAGAACTCGTAGAACAGCGCCGGTTGCGCCTCCTGCCGCGGTCCCATCATCGTCGATCCTCCCACCCATTGCGGGAATTGAATCAGCCGACGGCCCTCCGATCAAGCGCGAGTTTTTCAACAAAATACGCCCTTCGAGCAAGGTCAGTTCGCCTTCCTGCGCCGGACGTGAGCGGTGTCTATGGGCCGGTTGAAGCCATCACTCTGTTCCCAGAGCCGCGACGCTCAGTGTCTTCCTGGGTAGCGTTGTGTCAACTGGCCCAGGATGCCCTCGCGAGGCGTCAATCAGGTCTGATCTCGCGCTGGTGGCGGCCAAGAAGGACGACCAGTCTTCGGCCAGAAATTACCTTCTGACGCTTGAGGTGGATAAGGCCTCGTTCGACCGGGTCGAAGTCAACGTCTTCTCCACAGACGCGCGCAATGCTGTCGGCGTAGACATCGGTTGCCGTGATGGGCACCTGACAATTTCTCCGACGCTGATATCGGTTCAGGATCGTAGCGACAGTTTGCGTCTGCATCATAGTCTTCGTCAGAGCTTCCACCGTTTCAAAGCAACCTTGTGTTCAGGGTCTCACCATCGCGAGCGCCGCTGCGCCATGCCCAGGAGCGCATAGCGACGGCACGACGGCCCTCCGCGACTTCATATCACGAACCGCACATCCCTTTCATACGCGAAAGGCGCCGGAGCGTCTGCTCCAGCGCCTCTATCACCGTCCTTCAAAGAGCAGCCGAAGGGCACGAGGCGGTACGTTTCGCCCTTGACACCCCTTGCGCAGACTTATGCTTCCGTTTGCGCATTCATCTGCTTTCTCTGACTCTACCCCAACCTACCGCCTATTGGCATTTCGAATGGCCGCACGAGGCGCAGGTCATGCAGCCCTCGACCATCATCATCGAGAACTCGCCGCAGGAGGGGCAGGCTTTGCCGCGCGGGGCGTCGAGGCCGACGACCTGGGCCGTGGGGTCTGTCTTGAGCCCCATGCCCTCGCCCTCCAGGAAGCCGGTCTCGACCATGTGGCGTTCGATCACGCCCCCGATGGCGGCGAGGATCGAGGGGATGTATTTGCCCTTCACCCAGGCGCCGCCGCGCGGGTCGAAGACGGCCTTCAGTTCCTCGACCACGAAGCTGACATCGCCGCCGCGGCGGAAGACGGCGGAGATCATCCGGGTCAGGGCCACCGTCCAGGCGAAATGCTCCATGTTCTTCGAATTGATGAAGACCTCGAAGGGGCGGCGGCGGCCAGCGACGATAATGTCGTTGATCGTCAGGTAGATGGCATGCTCGCTGTCGGGCCATTTCAGCTTGTAGGTATTGCCCTCGAGGTGTTCCGGCCTGTCGAGGGGCTCGGACATGTAGATCACGTCGCCATGCGGGGTCTGCGGCTCGGCGTCGCTGGTGGCCACCACCTCGGGGGCCTCCTTCTTCTCTTCCGCCACGCTCAACACAGACCCGGTCACGTCGTTCGGGCGGTAGGTGGTGCAGCCTTTGCAGCCCGTTTCATAGGCCTCCATGTAGACGTCCTTGAAGGACTGGAAGTCGATGTCCTCGGGGCAGTTGATGGTCTTGGAGATCGAGCTGTCCACCCATTTCTGCGCCGCTGCCTGCATGCGCACATGCTCCAGCGGGGCCAGCGTCTGGGCGTTCACGAAGTAGTCGGGCAGCGGCGCATCCTCGCCGTGCACCGCGCGGTACATCTGCACCGCGTAATCGACCACCTCTTCCTCGGTCCGCGAGCCGTCCTTCTGCAGGACCTTGCGGGTATAGGCATAGGCAAAGACCGGCTCGATCCCCGAGGACACGTTGCCGGCATAAAGCGAGATCGTCCCCGTCGGCGCGATCGAGGTGACCAGCGCGTTGCGGATGCCGTGCTTGCGGACCGCGTCGCGCACGTCCTCGTCCATCTGCATCATATTGCCCGAGGCGAGGTATTTCTCGGCATCGAAGAGCGGGAAAGCCCCCTTCTCCTTCGCAAGCTCCACCGATGCCAGGTAGGACGCGCGCGCAATCGCCTTCAGCCAGGCCTCGGTCTGGGCGGCGGCCTCTTCAGAGCCGTAGCGCAGCCCGCACATCAGCAGCGCATCCGCCAGACCCGTCACGCCCAGCCCGATGCGGCGCTTGTTCATCGCCTCTTCGGCCTGTTGCGGCAGCGGGAAGCGCGAGGCATCGACCACGTTGTCCATCATCCGCACGGCGCAGCTTACCAGCTCGGCCATGGCGTCCTCGTCCAGACCGGCGGCCTCGGTGAAGGGCTCGCGCACCAGGCGCGCCATGTTGATCGACCCCAGAAGGCAGGCGCCGTAGGGCGGCAGGGGCTGCTCGCCGCAGGGGTTGGTGGCGGCGATGGTCTCGACGTAGTTCAGGTTGTTGGCCTGGTTGATGCGGTCGATGAAGATCACGCCCGGCTCGGCGTAATCGTAGGTCGCCTTCATGATGCGGTTCCACAGGTCGCGCGCCTGAAGCGTGTGGTAGACCTTGCCGTCGAATTGCAGATCCCACGACCCGTCGGCCTTGACCGCCTCCATGAAGGCATCGGTGACCAGAACCGACAGGTTGAACATGCGCAGGCGGGCGCTGTCGGCCTTGGCGCCGATGAAGGCCTCGATATCCGGGTGGTCGCAGCGCATGGTGGCCATCATCGCGCCGCGCCGAGAGCCTGCGGACATGATGGTGCGGCACATGGCGTCCCAGACGTCCATGAAGGACAGCGGGCCGGATGCATCGGCGGCCACCCCGTGCACGATGGCGCCCTTGGGCCGGATGGTCGAGAAATCGTAGCCGATGCCGCCGCCCTGCTGCATGGTTAGCGCGGCCTCTTTCAGCATGTCGAAGATGCCGGCCATGCTGTCGGGGATGGTGCCCATGACGAAGCAGTTGAACAGGGTGACCGCGCGGTCGGTGCCCGCGCCTGCGGTGATGCGCCCGGCGGGCAGGTAGCGGAAGTCCTCGAGCGCGCCGTAAAAGCGCGTCTCCCAGGCCGCCGGGTCAGTTTCGACCGCCGCCAGCGCCCGGGCGATCCGGCGCCAGGTATCCTCGACCGACAGGTCGATGGGCGTGCCGTCCGCGTCCTTGAGACGGTATTTCATGTCCCAGATCTGTTCTGCAATGGGGGCGGCAAAGCGGGTCATGGCTGATTCTCGTGTATTTGGAAGGACACCCAGACTAAGCCCAAAACGCAACAGGTTGAAAGGTCCGTTGGGCAGGCCACCAGATATATCGCACCCGCGCCCGCCGCAGCCATGCTGTGGCAAAAGGTCCGGGCGCCGCGCGGGAGGCTCTTCGGAACCGGCGGACGGTCGCGGCATGCGGTGGTTGAGACCGGCAGGGGATCGCGGCATGCGGCGCCCGGGACCGGGGGAAAGACGCCACGCTGGCGCCGGGCCGGAGCGCGCGGCGCGCCCACCGGGCGTCCGGCCCGGGCGCAATCCCCGGCGTCGGCTGGCCTCTGCCCCCACCTGCCCGCGCCGGGACGCCTGCATCTTGAAAGCCGCGGCGCCCTGCCTACACTATGCAGGGCCCGCAGCGGAGAATCCCATTGGCCACAGTCACCCATCTCATCAAGCTGTCCGTCGGAACGGACTCGGTCGAGACGCTGGCGGCATGGCAGGCCTCGGCCCCGGCGCGGGGCGCCGACGGGCTGCCGCGCCACGTCACCCGGATGTGGCCCCGGCGCGAGGCCGAGGTGCTGGCCGGCGGATCCATCTACTGGGTGATCAAGGGGCTGATCCAGTGCCGCCAGCGCGTGCTGGCGATGGAACGGGTCACCGGCGGCGATGGCACCGAGCGCTGCGCGCTGGTGCTGGACCCACAGCTGGTCCGCACCGCCGGCACGCAGAAGCGCCCCTTTCAGGGCTGGCGCTACCTGTCCCCCGAGGATGCGCCGCGCGATCTGCCCGAAGGCCGCGAGGCCGAAGACAGCCTGCCGCCGGAACTGGCCGGGGCGCTGGCCGAGATCGGCGTGCTCTGACCAGGCTCCGCGCACAGCGACCTATGGGCAAGTGCCGCCGCACGCACTAGATTGCTGGGGACTCATATCGTTCGGAGGTCGTCATGACCCGTATTCTTGCTGCCCTTTTCCTTGCTGTTCCCGCCCTTGCCGCCCTGCCCGCCAGCGCCCAGGATGTCGTCGCCAGCTATGCCGCCTATATCGGCGACCGCGATCTTTTCAATTCCAACGGCGAGCGGCTGACCGCCCCCGCGCAGGTCCTGCGGCAGGACAGGGCGAATTACCACCGCTTCGGCATCGCGCAGGCCGGGGACGAATGGGACCCGCTCTTCGGCTCCGCCGACAACCGCGCGGCCATGGAAAGCATGGTGAATGCCGGCTCCATCGAGCCCGGCGCGGCACAGATCCTGATGAGCGGCGGCGCCATGGTCCTGGTGCAGATCTTCGGCTCGGGCGGCGTCGGAACCTCTGTGCAGGTCAGCGTCGCCCGCTGAGGGCCGCCGTTTTCCGTCGCGGAAAACGGCCCGAAATCCGTCGCGGATTTCGCATCGCTCAGCCGCGACCCCGGCCCTGCACGGCATAGCCCAGGTAGGCGCCGCCCTCGCGCAGCCAAAGCCAGGCGCGGCGCGCCGTCACCGGGCCGGGCACGCGCGGCCAGGCGCCCGTTGCATCCAACCCCATCCGCCGCGCCACCAGCCGCGCCCGCGGCAGGTGATAGCGATCCGTGACGATGACGATCCGGCCCGCGCCCGCCGCCGTCAGAAGCGGCCGCGCGTAGAGCAGGTTCTGCTCTGTCGTAGTCGAACGCGCCTCGACCAGAACCGCCGCGGCGGGCACCCCCAGCCCGACGCAGATCGCCCGGATGACCTCGGCCTCTGACGGACCGTGGCGCCCGGTGCCGCCACAGCCCACGACCAGCCGCACCCGGCCCTCCAGCCACAGCCGCGCGGCCTCTTCGGCGCGGCGCCGCAGCGTCGGCGAGGCCACGCCCCCCGGCCACACCGCCGCCCCCAGCACCACCGCCACGGGCCGCTCGTCCGCATCCGTCATCCCGCTCCCTCTGGTTTTCGCGCTCAAAGCCTATACCTTGCGGCCAAACCCTCGCAAAGGACAGCCACATGACCCAAGCATATACTCCGCCCCGCGTCTGGACCTGGGAGAAAGCCAACGGCGGCGAGTGGGCCTCTCTCAACCGCCCCGTCGCGGGCGCCACCCATGACAAGGTGCTGCCGGTCGGAGACCATCCCTTCCAGCTCTACAGCCTTGCCACACCCAACGGCCAGAAGGTCACGATCCTGCTCGAGGAACTGCTGGCCGCGGGCCATGCCGCCGAATACGACGCATGGCTCATCCGCATCGGCGAGGGCGACCAGTTCGGCTCTGGCTTCGTCGAGGTCAATCCGAACTCCAAGATCCCGGCGATGATGGACCGCTCTGGCGCGACCCCGGTGCGAGTCTTCGAATCCGGCGCCATCCTGATGCACCTGGCAGAGAAGTTCGGCGCCTTCCTCGGCGACCCGGCAAAGCGGCCCGAGATGCTGTCCTGGCTGTTCTGGCAGATGGGCAGCGCGCCCTATCTGGGCGGCGGGTTCGGCCATTTCTACGCCTATGCGCCCTACAAGATGGAATACCCCATCGACCGCTTCGCCATGGAGGTCAAACGCCAGCTCGACGTGCTGGACCGGCACCTTGCCGAGAATCGCTTCATGACCGGCGACGACTACACCATCGCCGATATCGCGATCTGGCCGTGGTACGGGCGCACGGTGCATGGCGAAAGCTACGACGCCGGAGAATTCCTTGACGTCGGCATCTACAAGAACGTGATCCGCTGGGCCGACGAGATCCTCGCACGCCCCGCCGTGCAGCGCGGACGGATGGTCAACAAGACCTCCGGCGACCCGGCGCAGCAACTGCACGAACGCCATGACGCGGGCGATTTCGACACCAAGACGCAGGACAAGATCGGCTGAACCCCGCGGTCCCGTCCGAGGCCGGGCGGGACCAAATCCTGTCGACAGGATTTTCGAATTCCTTCGAAGGAATTTCCCCCGTCAGAGACCCAGCCGCTCCACGAGGCTGCGCAGCGTGTCGCGCTGCCGCTGCTCCAACGACGCCACCCTGGACCGGAACAATGTTGCCTGAGAGCGCAGAACCGGCTCCTCGCAGAGGATCTTCAGGTGGTTCGCCCGCAGGGTCTCGCCGGTCGAGGTGATGTCGGCGATGGCCTCGGCGGTGAGGTTCTTCACCGTGCCTTCCGTGGCGCCCTGGCTGTCCACCAGCTGGTAATCCGCCACGCCGCCCTGATGCAGGTAGGCCCGCACCAGCCGGTGGTATTTCGTCGCCACCCGCATCCGGAACCCGTGCCGCGCCCGGAAAGCCGCCGCCGCCGCGTCCAGATCGTCCAGCGTGTCGACGTCCACCCAGCACTGCGGCACCGCCACGATCAGGTCGGCATGGCCAAAGCCCAGCTCCGCAAGCGGCTCGACCTTCTGGTCCCATTGCACCAGCTTCTCCTGCACCAGGTCGGTGCCGGTGACGCCAAGGTGGATGCGGCCAGAGGCCAGTTCCCGCGGGATCTCCCCCGCCGACAGCAGGACCAGTTCGACGCCCTCGATGCCCTCGACGGCGCCGGAATACTCGCGGTCCGATCCGGTGCGCGCCAGCCCGATGCCGCGCGCCCCGAACCAGTCGAAGGTCTTCTCCATCAGCCGCCCCTTGGACGGCACCCCCAGCTTGACGGTCATGCGCCGCCCTCCAGTTCCAGAAGCAGGCCTGCGCGGATCACCCCGCCGACGGCGGGGATCGCGCGGCCCTGCCCCAGTTGCCGGGTCAGGGCGTCGTAACGCCCGCCGCCCGCCACCACCGGCCAGCCGGGCTGCCCGGGGGCAACGAAGCCGAAGACGAACCCGTCGTAATACTCCATCGACGACCGCCCGTAGCTGGCCTCGAAATGCAGCCTGTCCACTGCCACCCCGCGCGCCGACAGCGCCGCGATCCGGTCCGCGAACCGGTCCACCGCCTCGGCGATGGCGGGCAGGTCCACGGCGATGTCGCGCAGATGCTCCAGCGCGTGCGGGCAGGTTTCCGAGACCTTCAGAAGCCCTTCGAGCAGCGCAACCTCTTCGCGGGACAGGGGCGGCTGGGCTGCATCCTCGCGCAGCGCCGCGATGCGGTCAGAGATTTCGGCACCGTCGCGCAGGCCGATCAGCGGCTCCGCCCGGGCCATGGGATCGTCTTCCGCCAGCAGCGCGGCCCGCGAGGCGGGCACCGGCGCACGCCCCGAGAATCGGTCGAGCAGCGCCCGGAACCGCCGGGGCCGCCAGATGTGGCGCATCAGCGCCGCGCGCCGGTTGTCCGTGGTCCGCAGCCCCGCCACCGCCGCCGTCAGGATGCCGATGTCGCCGGTGACAGGCCGCAGCGCGTAAGGAGCCAGGATCTCGGCGAAGCGGGCAAAGACCTCGGCATCCGCCGCCGCCGGATCGGCGCGGTCGAAGACCTCGAAGCCGACCTGGTGGTATTCCGAGGCGCGCTCAGGGTGATCTTCCTGCCGCCGAAAGACCTCGCCCGCGTAGGTGTAGCGCGCCGGTTCGGCGCCGTCGCGCATATGCGCCTCGACCACCGGCACGGTGAAGTCGGGCCGCAGCATGACCTCGCCCTGCACCGGGTCCGTCGTGACATAGGCGCGGGTGCGGATGTCCTCGCCGTAGAGGTCAAGCAGCGTGCCCGCCGGTTGCAGGATCGCGCAGTCCACCGGCTGCGCGCCCGCCGCCTCGAAGCGCTGCCGCAGGGCCAGCGCCCGGGCTTTTTCAGCGGCCAGCGTCATGAATACAGGTCCAGGATCTCGCGGACCTTCGCCACCAGATCGGCGCGCGGCACCTCGTATTGGCTGGGCCGGTCCTTCCATTCTTCCAGCGTGGCATTCTCGGCCATCTTCGCGCCGAGGATCAGGTCCTTGATCTGCACCACGCCGCGGTCCTTCTCGTCGCCGCCCTCGATCACTGCCACGGGGCTTTGCCGCTTGTCCGCGTATTTCAGCTGGTTGCCGAAGTTCTTCGGGTTGCCGAGGTAGACCTCGGCCCGGATGCCCGCCTGGCGCAGGTCGGCGACCATGGCCTGGTAATCGGCCATGCGGTCGCGGTCCATCACGGTGACCACGACGGGCCCCTGCTCGGTCGAGGTCAGGCGGCCCTTCTCGCGCAGTGCCGCCAGCAGCCGGTCGACGCCGATGGAGACGCCGGTCGCGGGCACCGCCTGCCCGGTGAAGCGCTTGACGAGGTCGTCATAACGCCCGCCGCCCGCGACCGAGCCGAACTGCCGCTTGCGGCCCTTCTCGTCGAGGATCTCGAAGGTCAGCTCGGCCTCGAAGACCGGCCCTGTGTAATAGCCGAGGCCGCGCACGACCGAGGGGTCGATGACGATGCGGTCGGGGCCGTAGCCCTGCGCGGCGAGCAGGTCGGCGATCTGCTGCAACTCGGTCACACCCTCGGCGCCCACCGCGCTTTCGCCGACGGCGCCGCGCAGGTTCTCCAGCGTCGCGGCATTGTCGGCGCCCTTCGAGGTCAGGAAGGTGATCACCGGCTCGGCCTGTTCCTCGCTCAGCCCGACCCCGTCGATATAGGCGCCCGAGGCATCCAGCCGCCCCTTGCCGAGCAGCTCGCGCACCCCGGCCTCGCCGACCTTGTCGAACTTGTCGATGGTGCGCAGCACGTCCGCCGCCTGCGCCGCGTCGCTGACGCCCATGGCCTCGAGCACGCCGTTCAGAACCTTCCGGTTGTTGACCCGGATCAGGTAGTCGCCGCGTGGGATCCCCACCTTCTCCAGCGTATCGGCCAGCATGGCGCAGATCTCGGCATCCGCCGCCACCGTCGCCGCGCCCACCGTATCGGCGTCGCACTGGTAGAATTGGCGGTAGCGCCCCGGCCCGGGCTTCTCATTGCGCCAGACCGGCCCCATGGCGTAGCGCCGGTAGGGCAGCGGCAGGTCGTTGCGGTGCTGCGCGTAGACGCGGGCCAGGGGCGCCGTCAGATCGTAGCGCAGCGCCATCCAGGTGTCGTCCTCGTCCTGCCAGGCAAAGACGCCCTCGTTCGGGCGGTCGACGTCGGGCAGGAACTTCCCCAGCGCCTCGACCGTCTCGACCCCCGAGCTTTCCAGCGCGTCAAAGCCGTAATGGCGGTAGACCCCGGCGATGGTCGCCAGCATCTCGGCGCGCTCGGTAACCTCGGCGCCGAAATAGTCACGGAAGCCCTTCGGCGTCTGGGCCTTGGGGCGCGGGGCTTTCTTGTCTTTGGCCATGGGGGCAATCCACCTTGGAAATCCGTCGCGCTTCCTCTACCCAAAGGGCCACGCAGGGGCAAGGCAAGCGGAGGCACCCATGACCGACAAGGCAGACCGGACAACCGTGATCGAGGAACGCCTTGCCGAGCTGATGCACACGGTCGAGGACCTCTCCGCCACCGTCGCCCGGCAGGACCGCGAGATCGACCGCCTGACCGCCCGGGTCGAGCGGCTGATGCGGCGCGAGGCGGAACGCGAGGCCGAAGGCTCGGGCGGCGTGGTGCTGGGCGACGAACGGCCGCCCCACTACTGACGGCCGGCGGCGGGCGAAATTGCGTCGACGCAATTTTCAAATTCCGTAGACGGAATTTCCCCCCCGCCTCAGCCCTTGATATCCGTGGCCGCGACGGCGCCGTCGTGCAGCAGGATCGTCTTCCACGCGGCATTGTCGCCGAACCGCTCGTAGACGCTGAGGAAGACCGTGTCCTTCTCCAGCGCCGACATCCGCCGTCCGCAGGGCTGGCCGCGCGAGACGCGGCAGACACGGTTCTTGACCGCCTCGTAGGCCGTGTCGGTGGTCGACACCGGCAGGTCCGCGCCCGCCGGGCCGTAGCGGATCACCTCGTAGTCCGACGGCGCCGCAAAAAGCACCAGCGCCGCGCTGAACTGACGCGGGCAGCCGTCCGAGAAACCGGTCAGGTAGAAGGTGCGCAGCCCCGTACCGCCCGGCGCGGTATCATAGAGGGTGTAACCGCGCCCGCCCTTCGGCCAGCCGTCGACGCGCGCGCCCAGCTTGCCCTCGGGCGCATCGCAGGTCCGGGCGATCTCGCCGTAGGGCAAGGCGGTGCCGAAAGAGACCTGCCGGTAATCCGGGTCGCCCGGCTTCGGCGCCGCGCCGCCAGAGCGCGCCGCATCCGCCCGCCCGCGCAGGAAGCCCATCAGCCCGCCCTGCGGTTTCGCCGCCGGATCGGGCGCAGGCGCCGCCGCCCCGCTGCCGGCCAGCGCGTCGGACTGCCCCTGCCCCTCGGCCAGTTCGACATCCTGAAGACGCGGCACGTCACGCATCGGATCGCCGCCACAGGCGGACAGAACAAGCACGCAGCACAGCGCCATCGCATGACGAACCATAGGGGTCTCCCAACCAGATTGCCGCCTGTTTATCCGCATCGGGCCCGACGCGTCCACCGCATCATCCGCACGGGGCCGCAAACCGGTGCCGGACCGCCTGTCCGGGCGGCCCCTGGCGCGGCTTCGCCGTGGTTGGCCTAGAAATCCTCGACCGCCATCACGCCCTCCAGCGATTTCACCGCGCCCTTGACCTCGGGCGAGACCGGGAACTGGTCAGCGAGGTCCAGCTCCACCTCTCCGGGCAGGCCGCGATCCGTCAGGCACAGATGGATCGGCCCGCGCGGCGCCTTGGGGTTCTGCTCGGCGGCCCAGGACAGCACCTTGGCGATCTGGCCGAAGGCGGTTTCGGTCTCGACGAAGATCCGCAGGCCGGATGCCCCCGCCCCCGCCGTCAGCGTGTCGGCGGGCGTGACCGAGCGGCCCAAGAGTTTCAGCTGGTCGCTTTCCATCGTGGCCTCGACCGTCACGACGACCTTCGAGCCGGTCTCGAGGTATTCGCGCGATTTCTCCAGCGTCTCGGAGAAGAGCGTCACCTCGTAGGCGCCGGTCGGGTCCGAGAGCTGCGCAAAGGCAAAGCGGTTGCCACGCGCCGACTTGCGTTCCTGACGGCCCGCGACGACACCCGCCAGCTTGGCCACGAAGGGGCCGCGTTCGGCCTTGGCGGTCACCTCATCCAGCGTCATCACCTGCTGGCGCTTCAGCGCGGGCATGTAATCGTCCAGCGGGTGGCCCGACAGGTAGAACCCCACGGCGCGGAATTCCTCGGCCAGCCGCTCGGCGGGCAGCCAGTCGCTGACCGGCGACATGCGCGGCTCGGGCAGGTCGTCGCCCGCCTCGCCAAACAGCGAGACCTGCGCCGAGGCCTTCTGTTCGTGGATCGCCGAGGAATACATCACCAGCGCATCCAGCGAATCGAAGACCCGGCGGCGGTTGCCGTCCAGCACGTCGAAGGCCCCGGCCCGCGCCATCATCTCCAGCGGGCGCTTGCCGATCTTCTTCAGATCGACCCGGCGGGCAAAGTCAAAAAGCGTCGCGAAGGGGCGTTCCCCCCTCCCCTCGACCACCAGCCGCATGGCGTCGAGGCCGACGTTCTTCAGCGCCCCCAGCGCATAAACCAGCTCGCCGTCCTTGACGTCGAAAGAGGCCTGAGAGCGGTTCACGCAGGGCGGCACATAGGGCAGCGACAGGCCCTTGCGGACCTCTTCGAAATAGATCGCCAGCTTGTCCGTCAGGTGGATATCGCAGTTCATGACGCCCGCCATGAACTCCACCGGGTGGTTCGCCTTCAGCCATGCGGTCTGGTAGCTGACAACCGCGTAGGCCGCCGCGTGGGACTTGTTGAAACCGTAGTTGGCGAATTTCTCCAGAAGGTCGAAGACCTCCTTGGCCTTCTTCTCGTCCACCCCGTTGGCCATGGCGCCCTTGGTGAACTTGGGGCGTTCGGCGTCCATCGCCTCTTTGATCTTCTTGCCCATCGCGCGGCGCAAGAGGTCGGCGCCGCCCAGCGAGTAGCCCGCCATGACCTGCGCGATCTGCATCACCTGTTCCTGATAGACGATGATGCCCTGCGTCTCGGCAAGGATGTGGTCGATGGAGGGGTGGACCGAGGTGATCTCGCGCAGGCCGTTCTTGACCTCGCAATAGACCGGGATGTTCTCCATCGGGCCGGGACGATACAGCGCCACCAGCGCCACGATATCCTCGATGCAGGTGGGCTTCATGCGCTTGAGCGCATCCATCATGCCCGAGCTTTCCACCTGGAACACGGCGACGGTCTTGGCGCTGGCGTAAAGCTTGTAGGTCGGCTCGTCGTCCAGCGGGATCAGGTTCATCTGGTTCTCGCCGCCCTCCGCCGGTTGGTACAGCTCGGTGCCGTCGGCGGCGACATGCAGGGGACGGCCGGATTTCAGGATCAGGTCCAGCGCGTTCTGAATGACGGTCAGGGTCTTCAGGCCGAGGAAGTCGAACTTCACCAGACCCGCCTGTTCCACCCATTTCATGTTGAACTGGGTGGCGGGCATGTCCGAACGCGGATCGCGATAAAGCGGCACCAGCTCGTCCGTGGGTCGGTCGGCGATGACCACACCCGCCGCGTGGGTGCCCGCGCTGCGCAAGAGCCCCTCGACCTGCATGCCGTATTTCAGCAGACGGTCCACGACTTCCTCGTTGCGGGCCTCTTCGGCAAGGCGCGGCTCGTCCCGCAGCGCCTGTTCGATGCTGACGGGTTTGACGCCCTCGACCGGGATCATCTTGGACAGGCGGTCGACCTGCCCGTAGGGCATCTGCAAGACGCGGCCCATATCGCGCACGGCGGCCTTGGACAGCAGCGCGCCGAAGGTGATGATCTGCCCCACCCGGTCGTGGCCGTATTTGTCCTGCACGTAGCGGATCGTCTCTTCGCGCCGGTCCATGCAGAAGTCGATGTCGAAGTCGGGCATCGAGACCCGTTCCGGGTTCAGGAAGCGCTCGAAGAGCAGCGAGTAGCGCAGCGGGTCGAGGTCGGTGATGGTCAGCGCATAGGCCACCAAAGACCCGGCGCCCGAGCCCCGCCCCGGCCCGACGGGGATATTGTTGTCCTTCGACCACTGGATGAAGTCGGCCACGATCAGGAAGTAGCCGGGAAAGCCCATGCCCTCGATGATGCCCAGCTCGAAATCCAGCCGCTTCTGGTATTCCTCGACGCTGACCGCGTGCGGGATCACCGCAAGCCGCGCCTGAAGGCCGTCATTGGCCATGCGGCGCAGTTCTGCCACCTCGTCGTCGGCGAACTTCGGCAGGATCGGGTCGCGGCGATAGGCCATGAAGGCGCAGCGGCGGGCGATCTCGACGGTATTCTCCAGCGCCTCGGGGAGGTCGGCGAACAGCACCGCCATTTCCTGCGGGGTCTTCAGGTAGTGCTGCGGGGTCAGGCGGCGGCGCGGTTCCTGCTGGTCGACATAGGCGCCCTCGGCGATGCAGATCATCGCATCGTGGGCCTCGTACATGTCGGACTTGGGGAAATAGACGTCATTGGTGGCGACCAGCGGCAGGCCCATTTCATAGGCCATCTCGATATGGCCGCGTTCGGTCATCCGCTCGGCTTCCGTCGGCTGCCCGTCCTCGCCGGGGTGACGCTGGAGCTCCACGTAAAGCCGGTCGCCGAAGATCGCCTCCAGCCGCATCATCAGGGTCTGGGCGGCGGCCCGGGTGGACTGCCGCAGCAGGCGCCCCACCGGGCCGTCGGGACCGCCGGACAGGCAGATCACGTCCTCGGAGTGCCGTTCCAGTTCGTCCAGCGTGATATGCGCCAGTTCGGTGTCGCGGCGCATGTAGAGGCACGAGTTGAGCTTCATCAGATGCTCGTAGCCGCGTTCGGTCTGGGCCAGCAGGACCACCGAGGCGGGCGGCTTCACCCGTTCGCCCGGCTGCGGGTCGATGTAGCGCAGGTCCATCTGGCAGCCGATGATCGGCTGCACGCCCGCCCCCGACGCCCCGACCGAGAATTCCAGCGCGGCAAAGAGGTTGTTGGTGTCGGTGACGGCCACCGCCGGCATTTCCATCGCCTGGCAGAGGCCGGGCAGCTTCTTCAGGCGGATGGCGCCTTCGAGCAAAGAGTATTCGGTGTGGGTGCGGAGATGAATGAATCGAGGATCGGCCATGGGGCGCAATCATAGGCCCCCGCCCCGGCGTGGAAAAGCGCGACCTGCGGGCAAGCGGCCCGGTTGCGGCGGGATTGTTCGCCGCCCCGGGACAACTCGCCTAATTGCCGCCGCAATCAACCCTCACGATAACCGGGGAATCTAAACTAAACTGATCAAACCGAGCCGCCGGTATCGTGGCGCAACCGGAAAAACACCATGTCGCAAAGCGAAGTTGCCAGACGCTTCAACCTCGCCAAACGGACCCGGACGCCCGAGGTCACGGATCCGGCAGGCGTTCCGCCGCCGTCATGGCGCCGACGATTGCTGCCGCTGGCGACGCGGCTTGCGCCCGAAACCGCGGCCCGCGTCCTCGCCCGCCGCTACCTGCGGCCCAACGTCGCCCTGCTTGGCGACCCGGACGCCGTGGCGCGCTGGGGCACGGTGGTCCGGCCCGTGCCGGGACTGACCCTGCTGCGCCGCCCCGCCGCCGCCGGCCCCAAAGCGCCGCGCGTCCTGATCGCGCCCGGCCTCAACGGCCACTTCCGCCAGTTCACCCGCCTTGCCGGGGTCCTCGGGGACGCCGGGCTCACCGTGGATTTTCTGGTCCTGCCGGGCCATGGCCACCCCGGAGAGGATCTTTGCGGCCTCAACCAAATCGTCTCTGCCCTTGAAGCCGCAACGCAGCAGGACCGCTATCATGGCATCGTGGCGCACTGCGTTTCCGCCAATGCCGCGCTGCTCGTCCCCGCGACCAGCGACCCCCTGCCACGTCTGGCACTGGTCTCGGCGCCGCTGGACCTGCCGCGCCTGATCCGGCTGGGCGGCACGCAATACGGGCTGACGGGCCATTGCCTCGATCGCTTCTGCCACCATGTCAGCGCCCTGGGCGCGCCATGGCCGACGGACAGCCCGTGGCAGCCCGGGGCCCTGGCGCGGGAGGACAGCCTCCTGATGGTGCACGGGCGACACGACGACGCCGCCCCACCGGAGGACCTTGCACAGATGGCCGAGGTCGCTCCCCGGACCCGGATCGCCCTGTTCGAGAACGGCGGCCACAACTCGATCCTCACCATGCACGCCCCCTGCACGCAACTGGCGGACTTCATGCGCCCCTGAGACCGACCGGGCGGCCATCCTCGCTTTGACAGGACGGCAGTTCCGGGTATGCCTTCGGTCATGACAGACACGCTTGCCGCCTTCCTCGACACGCTGGATGCCGACATTCGGGCGCGCGCCGACTGGGGCGCGGTCGCCGACTACATCCCGGAACTGGCGCGGGTCGATCCGGCGCAATTCGCGATCTCGGTGGCGCTGGCGGACGGGCGCGTGCTGAGCGCCGGACAATCCGACACCCGGTTCTCGATCCAGTCGATTTCCAAGGTCTTCTCGCTGGCCTGCGTGCTGGCGCGCATCGGCGAGGGGCTGTGGCGGCGCGTGGGGCGCGAACCTTCCGGCGATCGCTTCGATTCCATCCTGCTGCTGGAGCAGGAACAGGGGCGCCCGCGCAACCCCTTCATCAATGCAGGCGCGCTGGTGACGACGGACGAGCTGCTGGCGGGCCGGGCCCCGCGCGAGGCGCTGTCCGAGATCATCGGCTTCGTGAGAGAGAGCGCCGGGGACGACGACATCCACATCGACCGCGCCGTGGCGGCCTCGGAGAAGGCCACCGGCTATCGCAACGTGGCGCTGGCCAATTACCTCAAGAGCTACGGCAACCTGGTCAACGCGCCGGATCTGGTGCTGGGCACCTATTTCCACCAGTGCGCCATCGAGATGACAACCCGGCAGCTTGCGCTTGCCGGGCGCGGGATCGCCGGGCTGCCGGGGGCGCCCTTCCTGCTCAGCGGCGTCAAGAGACGGCGAATCGCGGCGCTGATGATGACCTGCGGGCATTACGACGGCTCTGGCGACTTCGCCTTTCGCACCGGCCTGCCGGGCAAGTCCGGTGTCGGCGGCGGCATCCTGATCGCGGTGCCGGGGCGGGCCTCTGTCGCGATCTGGTCGCCCGGCCTGAACGCCTGGGGCAACTCCAAATGCGGGACCGAGGCGGCGGAACGGCTGGCGCGCTTCACCGGCTGGTCGGTCTTCGGCTAGGGCTGCGCCACGGGATCGCCCGCGCCGGGGGCGCGGCACCGCAGCGCGCCTTCGGCCAGAACCCCGGCCGCCGGGTCTCTCGGCCCCGTGGCACACCAAAGCGCCCCCGTTGCCCCCCGGCCATCACCGGCGCCAGGCCGCCGCCATAAAAAAGGCCGGCTCCCGTTTGGAGGAAGGAGCCGGCCAGCCGCGTGTCAGGGACGGGAGAGTCAGGCCCCTGACAACGGAAGTTCACGCAGCTGCGTCGACATCAGGCAGGCCAGCAGCGCCGCCAGAGCCGCGATCCAGAAGACCGGGTGCAGCGCCTCCGAAAAGCCCTCCATCACGCGCAGCTGCGCCTCGGGCGGCAGGGCGCGCAGGGTCTCGGCGCCGATCGAGCGCAGGCCGCCCGCCTCCGCGCCGGGCATATGGCCCGACAGGTTGCGCGCCAGCCCGGCGGAGAAGACCGCGCCGAAGGCGGCGGTGCCGATAGAGCCGCCGATCAGCCGGAACATGTTGGCCGAGGCGGTACCCACGCCCATCATCGAGCCCGGGATGGCGTTCTGGATCGCCGCCACGCCGACCGAGAAGACCGGGCCAAGGCCCAGCCCGACCAGCACCAGAGCGACGGCGATGAACCACAGCGGGCTCTCCGCAGAAAGGTTGGACAGCGACACCAGCGCCACCGCCAGCAGCCCGGTCGAAAGCGTCGGCATCAGCTTGTAGCGCCCGGTCCTCGACATCACCCGGCCCGCCATGGTCGAGGCGAAGATCAGCCCGCCCATCATCGGCACCAGGAAGAGACCCGAGTTCGTCGGCGACACCCCCTTCACCACCTGAAGGAACAGCGGCAGGAAGGTGATGGTGCCGAACATGCCCATGCCGACGAGGAAACCCACCGCGTTCACCACCAGGAAGGTGTTGTTGCGGAACAGGCTGAGCGGCAGGATCGGCTCTTCGGCGCGGCCTTCGACCAGCACGAAGCCCGCCAGCGCCAGCGCGCCCAGCACCGCCAGCGCACCGACCTGCAGAGAGGCCCATCCGGCACCCTCTCCGACGGCGTTGGGCAGCAGCACCACGCTTGCCAGCATGGTCGCCAGAAGGGCGGCCCCGGCGTAGTCGACCCGGCGCTCCTGCCGTTCCGTGCGGCGCGGCAGGGCGACGAGGATGACAACAAAGGCCAGCGCACCGACGGGCAGGTTGACGAAGAAGATCCAGTGCCAGTGCCAGTTCTGCACGATGAAACCGCCCAGGAGCGGCCCGATCACGGTGGACACGCCGAAGGCCGCCCCAAGCACACCCTGCGCCATGCCGCGCTGGCGCGGCGGCAGAAGGTCCCCGACCGTGGCCATGGCGGTCACGATCAGCGTGCCCGCGCCGAAACCCTGCACAAGCCGCCCGGCGATCACCTGCCCCATGCTGGCGGCGGTCCCGGCGATCACCGCGCCAAGGACGAAGACCGCGATCCCCGATTGCAGCACCAGCTTGCGCCCGTACATGTCGCCCAGCTTGCCCGCCATCGGCGACGCGATGGTCGAGGCCAGAAGATAGGCGGTGATGACCCAGGTGATGTGATCCATGCCGCCCAGATCCGCGACCATGACCGGCATTGCGGTCGAGACGATGGTCTGCCCCAGCGAGGCGAAAAGCAGCGTCGCGGCGACGGCGGCAAGGACAAGGCGCACGGTGGCCCGGTCGGGCGGCTCGACATAGGCGGCGGAGGTCGGTGCATCGCCGGAGGCGGCGGCGGGGTCGGTGGCGGTCATGAAACGGCGTCTCTTCAGGCATGAACCCGGACATCCGCAGCTTTCGGTGCCTGACATAGGTGCGTGACAAAAAGGCACGGATTGCCGCAGAATGGGGATGGGCCTAAATATGTGACCCAGTCAATTACATGTCAAGCGCACGCAATTAAAAGGAGGCTCCATGGCCGAACGGGACAAGCGTCTGAAAGAGGAACTCGCACAGGCCGGGATCAGTGAGGATTCCAGCCAGGCGGCTCTGGACATTGACGCTGTGCTGCAGGTCTGGCGCCGCAAGGTCTTCAAACGAGAGCTCGGCCACCGCGCCCTTGCCGAACTCGGCCTGCCGGTCGACCTGCCGCAGCTCGACGTGCTCATGGCGGTCCGGGCGCCCGAGAACGAGTTTCGCGACGAGGAGACCGGCGAGACCATGGTCTCCACGGTCGCCCAGCGCTTGAACATCGACCCCTCGCGGGCCAGCCGCATGACATCGGACCTGATCGCGCGCGGCCTGCTGCGCCGGGCGGTCAGCCAGGCGGACGCGCGCCGCACCGTTCTGGAACTGACGGACAGGGGCGAGCGGGTCGTCGAGGCGGTGCGGACCTACAAGTTCCTGACCATGGGCAGCTACCTGCAGGGCTGGACGGCGGAAGAGATCCGCACCTTCCTGCCGCTGCTCGAACGCTTCAGCGCCTGGTCCGAAACGGCGGCCCACCCCTCCGAGGAGGTCGCCGACGAGATCGCCAAGCTGCGCGAGTCGATCGCCGACCTTGGCATGCCCGACCGCGACGAAACAGCGGGCTGACAGGCGGGCAAACCGGGCACCGGAGCGGCGATGGCCCGTCCCGGTGCCCACGAGACAAGGCGCGCGCTCCCCGGTGCGCCCCCGCAACCCGGGGGCGGCAGGCCCCGCCGCGCAAGCAGGCGGCGCACCAGACCCTCTCCCCCCACGGACCGCCTGACAGGGGCCCTGCCCCGAAGCGCCAAACCCGCACGGGCAGGGTTTTCCAGGCCCGGCACCGCAAGCCTGCGCAAGGGGCAAAGCGCCTCCAAGCGATGAGAAACGCGGCAGAAAACCCTTGCCAAGGCCATTTGCCCCCGCCTAGCCTGACCGCGTCAGGGTCACACGTGCGCTTTCTACGCCGCATCGAAGGCGCACACCCCCGGATGGGGCAAAACCGGTAAGGCGGCGGGTTTTCGACATGGACATCACCTTTCTTCTGAACGGAGAGAGCGTGCACCTCGCCGATGTGGCCCCGACGGTCACGCTTCTGGACTGGCTGCGCGAAACCCGCGGGCTGACCGGCACCAAGGAAGGCTGCAACGAAGGCGATTGCGGCGCCTGCACGGTCATGGTCACCGAAGCGGGCAAGGCGCGCGCGCTCAACGCCTGCATCCTCTTCCTGCCCCAGCTGCACGGCAAGGCGATCCGCACGGTCGAGGGGATCTCGGGCCCCGGGGGGCAGCTTCACCCGGTCCAGCAGGCCATGATCGAGCACCACGGCTCGCAATGCGGTTTCTGCACGCCGGGCTTCATCGCGTCGATGGCCACGGCCCATCTCAATGGCGACACCGGCCACGACGACGCGCTGGCGGGCAACCTCTGCCGCTGCACCGGCTACGCCCCCATCGTGCGCGCCGCAAAGGCCGCCGAGAGCGCGCCCATCCCCGACTGGCTGCAACCGGACCTGGATTTCTTCTGTCCGGAAGTATCCCGGGGGAGCGCAGCGGGGGCAGAGCCCCCGGCCCCTCTCCATGCCCCCGAATCCGCCGATGACCTCGCCCGGCTCTACGCCGCCAACCCCACTGCCACTCTGGTGGCGGGCGCCACCGATGTCGGCCTCTGGGTGACCAAGCAGCTGCGCCAGCTCGACCAGGTGATCTTCCTCAACCGCTGCCGCGACCTGCAGGGGATCGAGGAACGCGACGGCGTGCTGACCATCGGCGCGGGTGTGACCATGGACCGGGTGCTGGACCTGATGCGCCGCCACCATCCCTCCTATGCGGAGATGATCCGCCGCTACGGCTCGGCGCAGGTCCGGGCGGCGGCGACCATCGGCGGCAACATCGCCAATGGCTCACCCATCGGGGACAACCCGCCGGCGCTGATCGCGCTCGACGCCACGCTGCACCTGCGCCACGGCGACACCCGGCGCGACCTCGCCATCGAGGATTTCTTCCTGTCCTACGGCCAGCAGGACCGTGCCCCCGGAGAGTTCGTCGAGGCCGTCTCGCTGCCCGCCTCGGCGCCCCGGCTGAAGGTCTACAAGCTGTCGAAACGCTTCGATCAGGACATCTCGGCGGTCTGCGGCGCCTTCAACGTCACTGTCGAGGACGACCGCGTCACCGGCGCCCGCATCGCCTTCGGCGGCATGGCGGGCGTGCCGAAACGCGCCGCGGCGGTGGAGGCCGCCCTGACCGGCCAGCCCTGGACCATGGAGACCGTCGAGGCCACCCGCGATGCCTGGGCGCAGGATTTCGAGCCGCTCTCGGACATGCGCGCCAGCGCGGCCTACCGGCGGGAGACCGCCCGCAACATGCTGACGCGCTACTTCCTCGCCGACCACGGCGGCGCGCAATCGGTGCTGGAGGTGACCGCATGAGCCCGCAGCCGCAACAACTCCCCAGGCGCAGGACAACGCCTGCCATGGCGCATCAGACCCCTCCCCCATGCGCAAGACCCGCCGGGATGCGCACGAAAGGCTCCTCCGTGTCACTCACCACAGGTCCGGCCCGTACCCGGCCCGCCGCCCGCGCCGCCGCCCCTGTCGCGGGACGGCCCCCCGCCGCGGCCCCCAGGCGCCCGGCTGACGTGAAGCGCGCGGAAGGGGTTTCCCGCCTATGTGCCACGGGTCCGGCCCGCGCCCGGGCCGCCCTCCCGGAGGCCCTGGCATGAGCGTCGCCAAACCCCTTCCCCACGACGCCGCCCGCCTGCATGTGACCGGCAGGGCGCGCTACGTCGACGACATCCCGACGCCCGCGAACTGCCTGCACCTCGCCTTTGGCCTCTCCCCCATCGCGGCGGGGCGGATCACCAGCCTCGACCTCGAGGCGGTGCGCGCGGCCCCCGGCGTCGTGAAGGTCTGGACCCGCGCCGACCTGCCGTCGGACTGCGACTGCTCACCCTCGAACCACGACGAGCCGCTGTTGTCCGGGGGCAGCCTGCACTACCTCGGCCAGCCGGTCTTCCTTGTCGCGGCAAGCTCGCATCTCGCCGCCCGCCGCGCCGCCCGCCTGGCGAAGATCGAGACCGCCGCCCGCGACGCGACCCTGACCATCGAAGAGGCGCTGGAGGCCGACAGCCGCTTCGAAGCCGGTCCGGTGATCTGGCAGCGCGGCGATGCGGACGGCGCCATCGCCGAGGCCCCGCACAATCTGTCTGGCAGCCTCGACATGGGCGGGCAGGAACATTTCTACCTCGAAGGCCAGGCCGCGCTGGCCTTCCCGCAGGAAGACGGCGGCATGCTGGTGCATGCCTCGACCCAGCACCCGACCGAAATCCAGCACAAGGTCGCCCACGCGCTGCACCTGAACATGCACGACGTCCGGGTGGAAACCCGCCGCATGGGCGGCGGCTTCGGCGGCAAGGAAAGCCAGGGCAACGCGCTGGCCATCGCCTGCGCGGTGGTGGCGGCCGAGACCGGGCGGCCCGCGAAGATGCGCTACGACCGGGACGACGATTTCACCATCACCGGCAAGCGCCACGATTTCCGCATCGACTACGCGGTCGGCTTCGACGACGAGGGCCGCATCGCCGGGGTCGAATTCGTGCAATACACCCGCTGCGGCTGGGCACAGGATCTGTCCCTTCCGGTGGCGGACCGCGCCATGTTGCACGCGGACAACGCCTATTGGCTGCCCGCCTGCCGGATCGAAAGCCACCGGCTGAAGACCAACACCCAGAGCGCCACCGCCTATCGCGGCTTCGGCGGCCCGCAGGGCATGCTGGGGATCGAACGGGTGATGGACCATATCGCCCACGCGCTTGGACGCGATCCGCTGGCGGTGCGGCGGGTGAACTACTACGGCGGGGCTGAGGCGGATCTGCAGAGGGGGGCTCTGCCCCCCGCTCCTGCGGAGCCCCCCCGGGATATTTCCGGACAGAAGAATGAGAAGGAGGGTTCCGCGGCGGAGGGCGAAGCGCCTGCGGGCGCGGACCTGGCCTCGCGCGGGGGGCCGGAGGGGCCGGAGGATCGCGGCGGGCCGGTGGCCTCCGGGACTGTGCAGACCACGCCCTACGGGCAGCCGGTCGAGGATTTCATCCTGCACGAGATGACCGGGGCGCTGGTCGCGTCCTGCGGCTACGCGGCGCGGCGCGAGGCGGTGGCCGCGTGGAATGCCGCGAACCCGGTGCTGAAGCGCGGCATCGCGCTGACGCCGGTGAAGTTCGGGATCTCCTTCACGCTGACGCATCTCAACCAGGCCGGGGCGCTGGTGCATGTCTACCAGGACGGCTCCATCGCGATGAACCATGGCGGCACCGAGATGGGACAGGGGCTGTTCCAGAAGGTTGCGCAGGTGGCGGCAAGCCGCTTTGGCGTGCCCCTGGAGGCGGTGCGGATCACCGCCACGGACACCGCCAAGGTGCCCAATACCTCGGCCACGGCGGCCTCTTCGGGGTCGGACCTGAACGGCGCGGCGGTGGCCCTGGCCTGCGACGCGATCGTGGGCCGGATGGCGGCCTATCTGGCGGAGCTGCACCAGTGTTCCGTCGACACGGTGGCCTTCGACGGCGGCCGCGTCGTGGTCGGCGGGCGGGAGATGAGCTTCGCCGAGGCTGCCGCGCTATGTTACCAGGGCCGGGTGAGCCTGTCGGCGACCGGTTTCTACAAGACGCCGAAGATCCAGTGGGACCGGCAGCGCGGACAGGGGCGGCCCTTTTACTACTTCGCCTACGGGGTGTCCTGCACCGAGGTCGTCTTGGACACGTTGACCGGCGAGAACCGCATCCTGCGCAGCGACATCCTGCACGACTGCGGCGCCTCGCTGAACCCGGCGCTGGATCGCGGCCAGATCGAGGGCGGCTACGTGCAGGGCGCGGGCTGGCTGACCACCGAGGAACTGGTCTGGGACGACAAGGGCGCCCTGCGGACGCATGCGCCCTCGACCTACAAGATCCCCGCCTGTTCCGACCGCCCGCCGGTCTTCAACGTGGCGCTCTGGGACGGCCAGAACCGCGAGCCGACGGTTTACCGGTCCAAGGCGGTGGGAGAGCCGCCCTTCATGCACGGCATCTCGGCCTTCCTCGCCCTGTCGGACGCGGTGGCGGCCTGCGGGTCCGCCTACCCGGATCTCGAGGCGCCCGCCACGGCGGAGCATGTGCTGGAAGCGATCCGGCGGGCGCGCGGTGTTTGACCTTCAGGGCCTGCGACGGGCGGTGGCCGCCCATGGCCGGGTCGCCCGCGTCGTGGTGGCCGAGGTGGCCGGGTCATCGCCGCGCGAGGTCGGTGCGGCCATGCTGGTCTGGGTGGGCGGGCAGTCCGGCACCATCGGCGGCGGCGCGCTGGAGTATCAAGCGGCGCAGGCGGCCCTGACGCGGCAGGGGCTGACACGGCATCCGCTGGGGCCGGGGCTGGGCCAGTGCTGCGGCGGGGCGGTGACGCTGCTGACGGAACACTACGATGCCGCCGCGGTGGCGGCGCTGGACGAGACCGTGATCGCGCGCGGTCCCGGCGACAGGCCACTGGCGGTGCAGCGCCTGATCGACCGGGCGCGCGCGCGCGGAGAGGCCCCGGCGCCGCAGCTGCTGCAGGGCTGGATGGTGGAGCCGGTGCGGCACCCCACGCTGCCGGTCTGGGTCTGGGGGGCGGGCCACGTGGGCCGCGCCGTGGTCGATGTGCTGGCGCCCCTGCCCGACCTCGCCGTCACCTGGCTGGACACCGGGCCGGAGCGCTTCCCCGAAACGGTCGCCGAGGGCGTGACCGTCCTGCCGGTGGCAGAGCCGGTGCGCGCCGTCGCGATGGCGCCCCGGAGCGCCGCGCACCTGATCCTGACCTACAGCCACGCGCTGGACCTCGACCTGTGCCACGCGCTCTTGCGGCACGGCTTCGGCTTTGCCGGGCTGATCGGGTCGGACACCAAGAAAGCGCGCTTTTCCCGACGCTTGCAGTCTTTGGGCCACACATCTGCCGAAATCGCGCGCATCTGCTGCCCGATCGGGCAGAAAGCTCTGGGGAAGCATCCGCAGGCCATTGCCATCGGGGTCGCCGCGCAAATAGTTTCGTTGCAAACGAGGGACAGAACAGAGTGGCCGATACACTCCTCAGCATCCGGGGCCTGACCAAGGCCTACCCCGGCGTCGTGGCCAACGACGCCGTGTCCTTCGACATCGGCAAGGGCGAGATTCACGCCCTGCTGGGCGAGAACGGCGCGGGCAAGTCGACGCTGGTCAAGATGATCTTCGGCCTGGTGATGCCGGACCGGGGCGAGATGACATGGGACGGGGCGGATTTCGCGCCCTCCAAGCCCTCGGACGCGCGGCGGACAGGCGTGGCCATGGTGTTCCAGCACTTCTCGCTTTTCGACGCGCTGGACGTGGCCGAGAACGTGGCGCTGGGGATGGAAGCCCCGCCCCCCATGACGCAGCTGGCGCGACAGATCCGAGAGGTCTCGGAGACCTACGGCCTGCCGCTGGATCCCTCGCGGACCGTCGGCACGCTTTCGGCGGGCGAGCGGCAGCGGGTCGAGATCATCCGCTGCCTGCTGCAGAACCCGCGCCTGCTGATCATGGACGAGCCGACGAGCGTGCTGACCCCGCAGGAGGTCGAGATCCTCTTCGAGACGCTGAACACCCTGCGCGCCGAGGGGACCTCGATCCTCTATATCTCGCACAAGCTGGAAGAGATCCGGGCGCTTTGCGACACGGCGACGATCCTGCGGCTGGGCAAGAAGGTCGACACCTGCATCCCGCGCGAGACCACGGCGCGGGAAATGGCCGAGATGATGGTGGGCAGCAGTTTTGCCACCCCCGAGGCGCGCGGCGTCGAGAAGGGCGCGGTGCTGCTGGCGGTGCGCGGCTTGTCGCTGCCCGCGCCGGGGGCTTTCGGGACGCCCTTGCGGGAGATTTCGTTCGAGGTGCGCGCGGGCGAGGTGCTGGGCCTTGGCGGCGTGGCCGGGAACGGGCAGGACGAATTGCTGGCGGCGCTGTCGGGAGAGCGGCTGGCGCCCGCGGGCTCGGTCTGCCTGAAGGGCGCGGACATCAGCCGACAGGGGCCGGTGGCGCGGCGGGCGGCGGGGCTCTTGTCGGCGCCGGAAGAGCGGCTGGGCCATGCGGCGGCCCCCGACATGAGCCTGCTGGAGAACGGCGTGCTGACGGCGGCACGGCGCAGGGGCCTGCTGAGCCGGGGCTTCATCTCCTGGGGCAAGGCCAAGGGCTTTGCCGAAGAGGTGATCCAGCGCTTCGACGTGCGCACGCCCGGCGTGCACACGGCGGCGCGGGCACTTTCGGGCGGCAACCTGCAGAAATACGTGGTGGGTCGCGAGATCCTGCAGGCCCCCGAGGTGCTGGTGATCAACCAGCCGACATGGGGTGTGGACGCGGCGGCGGCGGCCTTCATCCGGCAGCAGATCCTGGATCTGGCGGCCAAGGGCAGCGCGGTCGTGGTGATCAGTCAGGACCTCGACGAGCTGATGGAGGTCTCGGACCGCTTCGGCGCCCTGAACGAGGGGCGGCTGTCGGCGCTGCGCCCGGTGGCGGAGCTGAATATGGAACAGATCGGCCTGATGATGGGCGGCGCCCACGACATGGAGGTGGCCCATGTGGAGGCCTGAACGCGTGATGCAGGCGCCGGTTTCTTCGAAAGAAACCGGGTCGGAATTTTTGGAAAATTCCGCGCGCGTGGCGAGGGCCGTGGCATGATCCGGCTGGAGAAGCGCCCGCAGCCCTCGCGGCTCTGGACCGTGCTGACGCCGGTGGTGGCGGTGCTGCTGACCATGGTTGTCGGCGGCATCCTCTTCTGGTTCCTTGGGGCGCAACCGGTCGAGGCGATCCGCACGATCTTCTGGGACCCGCTCTTTCACCCGCAGTTCGCCAGCTATTCCCGCCCGCAACTGCTGGTGAAGGCCGCGCCGCTGATCCTGATCGCCATCGGCCTGTCGATCGGCTTTCGCGCGGGCATCTGGAACATCGGCGCCGAGGGCCAGTACATCATCGGTGCGATCTGCGGCGCCGGGGCCGGGCTGGCGCTCTACCCCTCCGAGAGCCCGCTGATCTTCCCGCTGATGGTGCTCTGCGGCGCATTGGGCGGCTGGGCCTGGGCGATGATCCCGGCCCTGCTCAAGACCCGCTTCGGCACCAACGAGATCCTGGTCTCGCTGATGCTGGTCTACGTGGCGCAAAACGTGCTGGTCTCCGTCTCGACCGGCTTGCTGAGGAACCCCGAGGGCATGGGCTTTCCCGGATCGCGGAACTTCAAGCAATGGCCCGCGGTCCACAACGCCGAGCTTGTGTCGAACACCGGCCTGCACTGGGGTGTCGTGGCGGCGCTGATCGCGGTGATCGCGGCGCAGGTGATGATGACCCGCCACATCCAGGGCTTCAATATCCGCCTGAGCGGAGAGGCGCCGCGCGCCGCGCGCTTCGCCGGGGTGAACCCGGCTCGGATCGTGTTCCTCTGCCTTGGCCTTGCCGGTGCGCTGGCGGGCATGGCGGGGCTTTTCGAGGTGACCGGCCCGGCGGGACAGCTGACCGACAGCTTCAACGCGGGCTACGGGTTCACCGCGATCATCGTGGCCTTCCTCGGGCGGCTGAACCCGGTGGGCATCCTGCTGGCGGGCTTTCTGATGGCGCTGACCTACATCGGCGGCGAGCTGGCGCAGCTGATGCTGAGCCTGCCCGGCGCGGCGATCCAGCTGTTCCAGGGGATGCTGCTGTTCTTCCTGCTGGCCATGGATGTCTTCACCAACTACCGGCTGCGCTTTGGCGCGGGGGTGGCGGCGTGATGCGGTTGGCAGGTGTTGGCGCGTGTTGCGCGGGCCGGAACGAGGGGCTGCGCTGCGCGCGTTCAGCGTCGCCTCACCCCTCGCGCTCCCCGGGATATTTCCGGACAGAAGAAGCAGGGGCCGCGCGCTGTCTTGGGCGAGGCGGGTCGTTTGCCGACACCCCCGGCAACAACGGAGGGTTTTCCTGATGGATTTCGGTTCGATCAACCCGGTGCTGCTGGTCGCCTCGATCATGATCTCGGCCACGCCGATCCTGCTGGCGGCTATTGGCGAGATGGTGGTCGAGAAGTCCGGCGTGCTGAACCTTGGCGTCGAGGGCATGATGATCACCGGCGCCGTGGTGGGGTTTGCGGTGGGGGTGAGCTTTGCCTCTCCGGCGCTGGGATTCGTGGCGGCGGCGGCGGGAGGCGCGGCGCTGAGCCTTGTCTTTGCCGTGCTGACGCAGGTGCTGCTGTCGAACCAGGTGGCCACGGGGCTGGGGCTGACACTGGCCGGGCTGGGCCTGTCGAGCCTGATCGGCAAGCCCTACGAGGGGATCAAGTCCCCCACCCTGCCGAAGCTGGATATCCCTGTGCTCTCGGAGCTGCCCGTGCTGGGGCGCATGCTGTTTTCCCATGACGCCATGGTCTACCTGTCGCTGCTGCTGGTCGTGGCGGTCTGGGCCTTCCTGAAATACACCCGCGCCGGGCTGATCCTGCGCGCGGTGGGCGAGAGCCACGGTTCCGCCCATGCGCTGGGTTACAAGGTCGTGCGCATCCGCGTCGCCGCCATCCTCTTCGGCGGCGCCTGCGCGGGGCTGGGCGGCGCCTACCTGTCGCTTGTGCGCGTGCCGCAATGGACCGAGGGCATGACCGCGGGCGCGGGATGGATCGCGCTGGCCATCGTCGTCTTCGCCTCGTGGCGGGCGGGGCGGGTGGCTCTGGGGGCCTACCTCTTCGGCGGCATCACCGTGCTGCAGCTGAACCTGCAGGCGGCGGGGGCCGAGGTGCCCGTCGCGCTCTTGTCAGCCTCGCCCTACCTGATCACCATCATCGTGCTTGTCATCATCTCGGCACGCGGCGCGCATGGCGCGCCCGCCTCGCTGGGCCGATCTTTCCACGCCTCGTCCTGAGGCCAACCCTGAACCAACGGGAGACCACCATGCTTCGCAGAACCCTTCTTGCCTCCGCCGCGGCCGTGCTGACGCTGGGCAGCGCCGCGCTGGCGCAGGACGATCCGCTGACCGCGGGCTTCATCTACATCGGACCGCCGGGAGACGGCGGCTGGACCTACGAGCACGATCAGGCCCGCCAGAAGATGGAGGCCCATTTCGAGGGCAAGGTGAAGACCGTCTACCAGGAGAACGTGCCGGAAAGCGCCGACGCCGAGGGCGCGATCACCCGCATGGCGCTGTCCGGCGCCGACATCATCTTCACCACCTCCTTCGGCTACATGGACCCGACCATCGCCGTGGCCGAGAAATTCCCGGACGTGAAGTTCGAGCACGCCACCGGCTACAAGCGCGCCGACAACGTCTCGACCTATTCGGCGCGCTTCTACGAGGGCCGCGCGATCCAGGGCCATATCGCGGGCAAGATGACCAAGACCAACAAGATCGGCTACATCGCCTCGGTGCCGATCCCCGAGGTCGTGCGCGGCATCAACTCTGCCTATCTGCACGCCAAGAAGGTGAACCCGGACGTCGAGTTCTCGATCATCTGGCTGTATACGTGGTTCGATCCGGCGAAAGAGGCCGATGCCGCCCGCGCGCTGATCGAGAACGGCGCCGACGTGGTGCTGCAGCACACCGACTCGACCGCGCCGCAGGCCGCCGCGCAGGAAGCCGGGAACGTCATCACCTTCGGCCAGGCCTCGGACATGGCGGATTACGCGCCGATGCCGCGCGTCTCGTCGATCATCGACAACTGGACGCCCTATTACATCGAGCGCGTGCAGGCGGTCATGGACGGCACATGGGAGTCGAAGGACACCTGGGACGGGGTCTCGACCGGCATGGTCGGAATCGGCGAGATCACCGACGCGGTGCCCGCCGAGGTCAAGGAAGAGGCGCTGGCCATGAAGGCGGCGCTGGCGTCGGGCGAGTACCACCCCTTCACCGGCCCGATCAACAAGGCCGACGGCACGCCATGGCTGGCCGAGGGTGAGACGGCCAGCGACGGCGACCTTGCGGGCATGCTGTTCTTCGTCGAGGGCCTCGACGCGGAAGTGCCGCAGTAAGCACAGGGCCGATACGGTTCGACCTGACGCCCCCGAAGGAGACTTCGGGGGCGTTTTCCTTTCCGCTTTGGATGAAGACTCACCGCTCGGGTTGAGATGCGCTCCCGACGGAAACCCCGGGGGCGTTTGCACTGCACGCTGAGAACGACAGCTTTCCCGGACCGGTGAGCCGCGCCATCGCAGGGCCGTGGTCCGGCGACCCTTCGGTTCAGGAAGGCAGTTTATCCCGGCAATGTCCCTACGAGTTCAGATAGGTCGCGCCAACATCCGCCAAATCGCCGGGCCGTCGCACCGTAGCTGCGCCGTTGCCAGTGGCCCGCCTTTGGCGGCACGGATGGCCCGTCATGTCGAAGACATGCCCCCGGCATGATGGCGCGGCGGCTTCGCCTTGGGTCCGCGCCGGGTGGTTGATCGCATTGTTGCAAGATTTGAGCCGTGCAGGACACCCCTTTAAGGAAAGGGCCAGAGGCATCCCCGAATACAAGCCTATCCCTGACAGCCTGCGCTCCCTCCGCAAACTTAACCTTTGTTAAACAAATCAGGAACCGCGCACTCTCCCCTGCGTTGTGTCGGAAAAGTGAGTTTCAAAACGGGGGACAGAATTCTTGGAACAGCTTGCACGAAGGCTCGGTCTGCGCACCGATCCGATCATCTTCTTTACATCCGCCGGTTTCACCCTTGTCTTCGTCCTTGCCCTGGTGATCGCCCCCGAGGCCATCGGCCAGGCCTTCGCCGCCGGTCGCGCCTGGATCGTCACCAACCTTGGCTGGTTCTTCATCCTTGGCGTCAACGTCTGGCTGGGCTTCCTGATCTGGGCCGCCGCCTCGCGCCATGGCCATATCCGGCTTGGCCCCAAGGGCTCGCGCCCCGAGTTCAGCAACCTGTCGTGGTTCACCATGCTCTTTGCCGGCGGCATCGGCACGGTGCTGATGTTCTGGGGCGTGGCAGAGCCGATCTCGCATTTCTCGGCGCCGCCGATACAGGGGGTAGAGCCCTACACGGAACAGGCCGCGCGCGATGCCATGTCCATCGCGATCTACCACCTTGGCCTGCACACCTGGACGATCTTCACGCTGCCCGGGCTGGCCTTCGCCTATTTCATCAACCGCTACGAACTGCCGGTGCGCGTGTCCTCGGTCTTTTATCCGCTGCTGCGCGAGGGCATCCACGGCCCCATCGGCAAGGCCATCGACGTGGCGGCCATCCTCGGCACGCTCTTCGGGGTCGCGGTCTCGCTGGGCCTCGGCTCCAGCCAGATCGCCGCGGGCCTGAACGAACTGTTCGGAACCGGTGACGGCCCTGCCGTGCAGGTGACGATCCTCGCGGTCCTGACGGGCGTGGCGGTCTGTTCCATCGTCGTGGGGCTGGACAAGGGTGTGAAGGTGCTGTCGAACCTCAATATCGGCATGGCCGTGGCGCTGATGGTCTTTGTGCTGGTCTGCGGCTCGACCCTGTTCCTGCTGCGCGGCATCGTAGAGACCTTCGGGCTGTACTTCGGCAACCTGCCGCGTCTGGCCTTCTGGAACGACATGCTGGCCAACAACAACCCGAACACCGAAACATGGGGCTGGCAGGGTGGCTGGACGGTCTTCTACTGGGCCTGGACGGTGACCTGGTCGCCCTTCATCGGCCTTTTCGTGGCGCGGATATCGCGCGGGCGGACGATCCGCGAATTCGTCTTCGGCGTGCTCATGGCGCCCTCGGCCTTCACCCTGATCTGGTTCGCCATCTTCGGCTGGCAGGCGATGGAATTCGACGGCCTCGGCCTTGCCGCCCGCGCCGCCATGGGAGAGGAGGCCGGCCAGATAAGCGCGGCGGTGGCGGAGAGCGTGCCGCTGGCGATGTTCGCCTTCTTCGAGCACTTCCCCTTCACCACCTTCATCCAGGGCTTCGCGGTGGTGATCGTGGCGATCTTCTTTGCCACCTCTTCGGACTCGGCCAGCCTTGTGGTCGACATGCTCTGCACCGGCGCGCCGGAACCCGGCCCGGTGGGGCAGCGGGTCTTCTGGGGCGCGACAGAGGGGCTGGTCGCCGCCATGCTGATCGTGCTGGCGGGCGATGCGGGGCTGGACGCCCTGCAACAGGTGATCACCGTGGTCGGGCTGCCGATCTTCGTCCTGGTCTGCATGATGATCCCCTCGCTGATCCGGGGCTTTGCCATGGAAGAGATCGACCACATCACCATCGGCACCCGGCCAGAGCTGGAAGAGTTCCACCCGGACAACGCCTGACACAGGGGGGGCGCCCTGCCCCGCCATCCGGCGCCGCTGTTTCCCCAGCGGCGTCTGCGGTTGCTGCGGCGCTCCGCGACCGCCCGACCCGGTCACCTGTGCCGCTGGAAAGAGCATCTCTTCGTCTGTGCACGGGGCGACGCGGGACCGGGTCGGCCCGCTGCGCCCGCAGGGCGAAAACCTCCACGGGACTGGCCGGGTTCGTGCCGGTAAAGGCCTGGACAACACCGGGCCCCGGCAACCCCGACGCGACCGGGTGCCAGAAAACCCGCAGCCCGCCTCGCCACGGCCCGCCCCGGTCCTTCCAATCAGGGGCCGGTCGTCAGCCTCGCCAGCCTGCGCGCCCTGTCGGAAGCCTGCCCGAAGACATTGCACCCCAACGTCACCCGCAGGGCGCCGACCAGTTCGTCCACCGTCTCGGCCCCCACGTAGCGGCCGCCGGTGCGGTCGGCGAGGCAGCGCGCCACCGTCGCGTCCCCAGAGGCCTCTGTCCGGCCCGGGTCCGGCCAATCGTCGCGCACCTTGAAGCCGATCACATGCACTGTCAGCCCCGGCGCCGTCGCGGCCAGCTCTGCCGCCAGCTGGCAGGGCTGGCCGCCGCAGGTTTCCTTGCCGTCCGTCACCAGCACCACTGCGCCGCTGTTCCCGGGCGCGCCCAGCACCTCGGCGGCCCGCTTCACCGCATCGGTCAGGGATGTCCCGCCCGCGGGCCGCAGCGCCTGCACATCGGCCAGCAGCCGCGGCGCCGCCTGCCATTGCGGGGCAAAGCGCAGGTCGATGTTCCGGCAGGTGCGATCCCCGGCAGGGCCATAGATCACCAGCCCCAGCCGGCGCGCCGCCGCGATCTCGGGGATCACCCGGTTCAGGGCCGTGCGCGCCTCGGAGATGCGCGGCACGCCGATCCCGGTAGAGCCGATCTCGGCCATGGAGCCGGAGCCGTCGAAGACGATCATCGCGTCCTCGGTGCAGCTTTGCCCCGCGCCGGTGGGCGCCGGGGCCAGAGCCAGCGCCGCCGCCAGCACGGGCGCAAGGGGGTCATAGAGGCGCATGGGCCGTCCTCCCTGCCCAACAGCCTGCCCGGTTGCGGGCCACCTGTCCAGTTCCCGGCCCGCAGCCACCCGCCGGGGCGGAACCGGCACAGCAGGGGCGCATGGCCCATCCTGTGGCAGAACCACGCCGAGGGTCGGACGATCCCGCTGCCCCAGTCGCACGGCCCTGCCCGGGGGCCGACGCGCCCGCCCCCGGACAGGGGCAGGATCCTGCCCCGCCGCAGGCACCCGACCACGCGCCCCTTGATGCCCGCGCATGTCCGGGGCAAAGACAAAGGATGAACATCCACGAATTTACCTTCCGCGGCGTCTCGCTGCACGCCCTGCCCTCCGGCGCCCTGCACTGGCCCGAGGAAGGGCTGCTGGTGGTCTCGGACCTGCACCTTGGCAAGTCCGCCCGGCTGTCGGCGGTGGGCGGCGCGCAATTGCCGCCCTACGACACGCAGGAAACCCTGTCGCGGCTGGAGCAGGATCTGGCCGCCACCCGCGCCCGGTCGGTGATCTGCCTCGGCGACAGCTTCGACGCGCCCGGGATCGATGCCTGCCTGCCCGAGCCTGAGGCCCTGTGGATCACCCGCCTGCAAGCCGGGCGCGACTGGACCTGGATCGAGGGCAACCACGACCCCGGCCCGGTGGCCCTGGGGGGCACGCACCGGGCCGAACATCGTCTGGGTCCGCTGGTCTTTCGCCACATCGCCAGCCCCGGGGCAGAGGGCGAGGTCTCTGGCCATTACCACCCCAAGGCCCGGATCGTGGTGCGCGGGCGGGCGCTGACCCATCCCTGCTTTCTCTGCGATGCCCGGCGGCTGATCCTGCCCGCCTATGGCGCCTATACCGGCGGGCTCTCCTGCGACCGCGCGCCGCTGGCCACGCTGATGGGCCCCGAGGCCTGCGCGATCCTTCTGGCACGGCGCCCCGTGGCGATCCCGATGCCGCGCGCCGCCGCAGGGTAACGCTTGCCGCCCGGCGCGCGCCCGGCAATGCTGGGGCCATGCAGACCGACCTGGAAACCCGCATCCGCGACAGCTTTGCCCGGCAGGGGCTGATGACGACACTGGGCGCGACGGTTGTCTCGGTCGGACACGGGACGGTGGAGATCCGCGTGCCGGTGACCGCCGCCGCCAGCCAGCAGCAGGGCTACGCGCATGGCGCGGTGGCCTTCGCCATCGGCGACAGTGCCGCAGGTTATGCCGCCGTCACGGTGCTGGCCCCGGGCGACGACGTGGTGACCTCAGACATGACGATCCACTACCTGGCCCCCGGCACCGGAGAGGCGCTGGTCGCCCGCGGTCAGGTCGTGAAGCCCGGTCGCCGGATGCTGGTGACGCAGGCCGATGTCTACGCGGTGACCGAAGGGGCAGAGCGCCACATCGCGCGGCTGACCGGCACGATGGTGCGCATCCCGGCCCCCGAGCCCCGGTAGCGCGCCAACAGGAGCCGTGGTGCCCGGCGCGATCCAGTCACCCGGCCCCAAGGCGGGGCTGCCCGCCGCCGCCGCGCCCGGCCAAGGGGCCCCGGCGGATCAGTCCCCGGGATTGTTGCGCCCCGTCGCCCTGTCCGATCCCCTTCCGCATTCCGCGCATTCCCGGCGCAGGGGCCGGAAGGGTCCAGTGCCCGGGGCATCGCCTCAGCGCAGGCCCGCGACGCGCCGCCCGCACCCCGGAAACGAAAAGACCCGGCGGCCTCGCGGGCGCCGGGTCTCTGGCTGTTGTCGGTGCCGTCAGGCCGAGGGTTCCGGCTCCATATCGCCGGCGGGCTTGGCCTTGGGCTTGGTCTTCGGGATGGCCGTGATGCTGGGCTTTTCGTCCTCGACACCAGAGCCGTGATCGTCGTCGCCGGAATGCGGCGGTTCGCCCCGCACCACGCGCTGGATCTCTTCGCCGGTCAGCGTCTCGTACTCCAGCAGGCCCTTGGCCAGGCGCTCCCACTCTTCCCTGCGGTCGGTCAGGATCTGATAGGCGCGGTCGTAGGCTTCGGAAATCAGGCGCCTCACCTCTTCCTCGATCAGGCGCTTGGTCTCGGCCGAGACCGACAGGCCCGCCGTATTGCCGGAATAGCCCTCTGCCGCCTCGCGGTAGTCGATATTGCCGACCTTGTCGGACATGCCCCATTGCAGCACCATCGCGCGCGCCAGAGCCGAAGCCTGCTGGATGTCGCCCGCCGGGCCGTTGGACACGTTCTCTTCGCCGTATTTCATGATCTCGGCGGCCTTGCCCGCCATGGTCATGGCCATCTTTTCCTCGCACTCGGACTTGTGCCAGTTCAGACGGTCGATTTCCGGCAGGCTGACCACCATCCCCAGCGCGCCGCCGCGCGGAATGATCGTGGCCTTGTAGACCGGATCGCACTGCGGCAGCGTCAGGCCGACGATGGCGTGACCGGCCTCGTGGTAGGCGGTCTTTTCCTTCTGCTCGTCGGTCAGGACCATGCTGCGGCGCTCGGCCCCCATCATGACCTTGTCCTTGGCGTTCTCGAAATCGACCATGGTGACGAAGCGGCGACCGACGCGGGCGGCCATAAGCGCCGCCTCGTTCACGAGGTTCGCAAGGTCGGCGCCCGAGAAACCGGGCGTGCCGCGCGCGATAATGCGCAGGTCGACGTCGGGGCCAAGCGGGGTCTTGCGCGCATGCACGCCAAGGATCTTCTCGCGGCCCTTGATGTCGGGGTTAGGCACTGTGACCTGCCGGTCGAAGCGGCCCGGACGCAGCAGCGCCGGGTCCAGAACGTCGCGGCGGTTGGTGGCGGCGACGATGATCACACCCTCGTTGGCCTCGAAACCGTCCATCTCGACCAGAAGCTGGTTCAGCGTCTGCTCGCGCTCGTCGTTGCCACCGCCGTAGCCCTGGCCACGGGCGCGGCCCACGGCGTCGATCTCGTCGATGAAGACGATGCAGGGCGCGTTCTTCTTGGCCTGCTCGAACATGTCGCGCACGCGGCTGGCGCCGACGCCAACGAACATTTCCACGAAGTCGGAACCCGAGATGGTGAAGAAGGGCACACCGGCCTCGCCCGCGATGGCGCGCGCAAGCAGCGTCTTACCGGTGCCCGGAGGGCCCACCAGCAGCGCGCCCTTGGGGATCTTGCCGCCGAGGCGGCTGAACTTCTGCGGGTTGCGCAGGAATTCGACGATCTCTTCCAGCTCTTCCTTGGCCTCGTCGATGCCCGCCACGTCGTCGAAGGTCACGCGGCCGTGCTTTTCGGTCAGCAGCTTGGCCTTGGACTTGCCAAAGCCCATGGCCCCGCCTTTGCCGCCGCCCTGCATCCGGTTCATGAAGTAGATCCAGACGCCGATCAGCAGCAGGAAGGGCAGAAGCGACAGGATGAAGGCCTGAAAGCCCGACTGCTGCTGCGCCTCGGCCTTCACCGGCACCTCGTTGTTCAGCAGAAGCGTGGTGATCTCGGCGTCTTCCGGCTTGATCGTCACGAACTCCTGGCCCTCGGTGGTGCGATAGCGCACCTGCTCACCGTCGATGGTGACCTGCCCGACCTGGTTGCTTTCGACCGCCCGGACGAATTCCGAATAGCTGATCTCGCGGCTTTGCAGCGTGTTGCCGCCACCGGAAAAGAGGTTGAACAGCGCCAGGATCAGAAGAAACAGAACGACCCAGAAGGCGATATTACGCGCGTTGCCCAAGAGGGGACTCCTTTGCAGACCGAAGAGGCGGCCCGGTCAGGCGCCTTTGGGGTGTAACATAGCGATTGGCGACAGGGGTTCAATGCGTCATGAGGAACTGGGTAAAGCCCGGCGCGATCCAGCGCGGCCCCGCCGCCGGATCGGGCCGACCGTCGCGCCAGACCACGGGCAACACGCGGGCGATCCGGTGCGGAAGCGGTGCACGCTCTGCCGGGTCCAGCGCCCGCCAGCCCGCATCGCCCAGGGCGCGGAGCGCGCCGCCCGCCTCCGGCGCCTGCCAGCGCCCGTCCCACAACCCGCCGACAGCGCCAAGACCGCAAATCGCGGCATGCTCGCGGAAGATCGCCACACGCCCGCCCAGATGCGCCACCTCGCAGCCGTGCAGCGTGCCGCCGCCACCGCTCAGGACCCGGTCCAGCAGGGCATCCAGCGGCGCGGCCCTCGGCGCGTAGTCGCGCCCGGCCACCCAGCGCAACATCCGCGCCAGCAGGCGCCGCCGCGTCGCAGGGGCAACCCCTGCGGCCCAGCCGGGCGCCAGCGACAGCCAGCCGGGATGCTCTGCGCCACCCGCCTCCCAGGCGCGCAGCACATCCGCCTGCAGAACGTCGCGATCCGCCCGCAGCCGCTCGGCGGCGCCCGCAAGCGCGTCCCGGTCCAGCCCCTCCGCCTCCAGCAGGGCGAGCAGCCGCCGCATCCGCGCCCGGTCGAACCGGGGATCGGCGTTCGAGGGATCGTCGACGAAGGGCACCTTCAGAACCGTCGCGTGATGCCGCAATGCCGCCCGCGACATGCCAAGGCAGGGCCGGACCAGAACCATGCCGGCCGCAGCCCCCCCCGCCTCCGCGGGCACCGAAGGCTGCAGGGGCAGCGCGCGCAGCGGCGCCATGGCGGCCAGCCCGTCGCCCCCGGCCCCGCGCGCCAGCCGCATCAGGAAACTCTCGGCCACATCGTCACGGCTATGGGCCAGCAGGACATGGCGCGCAGACCCCCGCCAGGCGTCGATCAGCGCCAGGCGCCCGCGCCGAGCCGCGTCCATCTTGTTGCCGCGCCCCTCCCAGGACCAGCACAACACGACATGCTCATGCCCCAACAGGGCGCATTCCGCCGCCACCATCCGGGCTTCTTCGGCGCTTTCCGCCCGCAGGCCGTGATCCACCGTAACGACCCGCAGCCGCACACCCCAGACCCGTGCCCACTCATGCGCCAGCGCCAGCATCGCCATGCTGTCGGCCCCGCCGGACACCGCCAGCACGAGTTCCTCGGGAAAATCCGGCCCCAGCAGGGTGCCCATCTCCTCCGCGAACCGCCGTTGCAGGCTCACGCGCCGCCCCCCGCTTCTTCTTTGCAAAAATACTCTCGGGGGGAGGCGCACAGCGCCGGGGGGCAGAGCCCCCATCGCGCGCGCAGCGCGCGCCGGTCGGATCGGCACAGCCGATCCGAAACCGTCAGGAGCATCCCAGTTCGGCCATGCTCGACTGGGCGCGGCCAACGTAGTCGGTGCCGGGATAGCGGCCCGCGACCTCGCCCAGCGTCACGCAGGCCTCGGGAACAGACCCCAGCGCCGCAAGGGACACGCCAAGGCGCCACAGCGCCTCGGGCGCGGCATCGGCATCGGGGAAGCTCGTATAGGCGGAGAGGTAGCGCCGGGCGGCCTCGCGGGTGTCGCCCTGCCCCTCCAGCGCCCGCCCCTCACCGACCAGCGCCGCCGCTTCCAGCGGGCTGCCGGGGTAGTTCTCGCGGAACCGTTGGAACAGGGTCGCGGCGCCGGCGTGATCGCCCAGCGACAGCGCCTCGTCGGCCGCCTTGAAATCCGTCTCCTCGCCAACCGCGAGCTGGCCCGAGAACCCGGCAGAGGGTTCCGAAGAGGGCACAGGCGCCGGTGCGGGCGTGGCCGCCGCACCCTCTGCCGTGGCACCGCCGCCCAGCAGCGGCGTGTCCCCCAGCGAACCGATGTCACAATCGGGCTCCAGCTCGCACAGGCGGAAATCCAGGTCGCCGATCCGGTTGGAGCCGTCAGAGACGACCTGCCCGATCCGGAACTCCAGCTGTTCGACCTTCGAGGTCATCCTTTGCAGCTCGGCCTCGATGGCGTTCAGCCGGTCCAGCGCAGAGCCCCCCAGCGGCGCGATCGCGCCCCCGGTGGTCGATTGCTCGCGGTTGAGCTTCTGCAACTCAACCTTCAGGACGGCGATGTCCTGCTTGATGTCGGCAAGGGTCTGGGCATCCTGCGCCGCCGCTGGCAGCGCCAGCGACAGCACGAATCCTGCGGCAGCGATCAGGCGCATCGGCTCAGCCCGTCAGGCCGCCGGCGGCCAGCACGGTCACCGAGCGGCGGTTCTTGGCATAGCAGGCTTCGGCGGAACAGATTTCGAGCGGGCGCTCCTTGCCGTAGCTCACGAACTTCAACCGGTTCGGGGCGACACCCTTGGACACCAGGTAATCCAGCACCGCATTGGCGCGGCGCGCGCCCAGTGCGATGTTGTACTCGCGGGTGCCCTGCTCGTCGGCATGGCCTTCGATCACGGCCATGTAGTCGGAATTCGTCAGCAGCCACTGCGCCTGCCCGTCCAGCACCGTCTGCGCCTGCGGGGACAGCGTCGACTGGTCGATCCCGAACAGGACGCGGTCGCCCACGCGCTGCTGGAAATAGGCGGTCGAGGTCGGATCGTCGGCACTGCCGGGCAGATAGCCGCCGTTCAGGCCCGCCCCCGCACCGGCACCGGCACCGTTCTGGCCAGAGCCGAAACGGTCAGCATTGGTGCAGGCCGTCACCGCGAGGCCGGCCACCAGAAGGAGGGCTTTGGTAAGATGTTTCATCGCACTGTCCTGCTCTTTTCGTTGCCGCAACGGTAGCACGGCCAACGGATTGTGTGAATCGTCTATCGTCAAGATGTGGGATGGGTCCCTGCCCCACCCCACCAGATCGTCACTGCAACGGTCCCCAGCTGGGGTCCGAAGCCCCGGCGGGCGTCCGCACCCGCTGCAGGTTCCGGCCCGAGATATCGACCGTGTACAGCGCCGAGGCGCCCTGCGCGCCCTGGGTTTCGCGGGCGAACATGATGACGCGCCCGTTGGGCGACCATGTCGGGCCCTCGTCGAGGAAAGAGGCCGTCAGCAGGCGCTCCTCGCTGCCGTCCACCTTCATCACGCCGATGTGGAAGCGCCCGGCGTTCTGCTTGGTAAAGGCGATGCGGTCGCCGCGCGGCGACCAGACCGGCGTGCCGTAGCGGCCATCGCCGAACGAGATCCGCTGCGCCTCGCCACCGGCGGCGGGCATCACATACAGCTGCTGCCGCCCCGACCGGTCGCTTTCAAAGACGATCTGGCTGCCATCGGGCGAGAAGCTGGGCGCCGTCTCGATCGAGGGGGCCGAGGTCAGCTGCCGCGTCGCACCGCTGGCCACGTCCATCGCGTAGATATCCGTGTTCGACCCGGTCGTCAGCGAGTAGACGATCTGCTGCCCGTTCGGCGAGAAGCGCGGCGCGAAGGTCATCTCGCCGCTACCCGCCTGCAGGATCCGACTGTTCACCGCGCCCACGTCGACGATGTGGATCCGCGGGAAACCACTGGCGTAAGAGGTATAGAGAACCCGGCTGCCATCGGGCGAGAAGCGCGGCGCCAGCACCAGCGCCGAGGCATCGGTCAGGTACTGCACATTCGCGCCGTCGTAATCCATCACGCCAAGGCGCTTCTGGCGGTCGTCCTTCGGCCCGGTCTCGGAGACGAAGACCACGCGGCTGTCGAAGTAGGGCTGTTCGCCGGTCAGGCGGCTGTAGACCTGATCCGCGACCTTATGCGCCAGACGCCGCACGCCCGAGGTGTCAGAGGCGAACTGCATGCCCTGCCCCAGCTCGGTGCCCGCGAAGACATCCCAGACCCGGAACTTGACCACGACCCGGCCCGCGCCGTCCGCCGTCACCGCGCCGGTGATCAGCGCCTGCGCGTTGACCGCCTTCCAGTCGGCGAACTGGATCGGCGCGCCAAAGCTGCTGACCCGGCTGATATGCGCGTCGCGCGGAACCTCGCGGAACAGGCCCGTTCCGATCAGGTCCGAGGCGATCACATTGGTGATCTCGTCGGCATAGGGCTGCGCCGCCGGGGTTTCCGCCACGAAGGACGGCACCGCGAAGGGCATTGGTTCGATCACGCCCTCGGTGATCTCGATGCGCAGCGGACCGCCCTGCGCCGCAGCGATGGCGGGCAAGACAAGGGCTGCAAGGGCAAACAACAGGGAGGCGAGCGCTGCTCTCATCTCGGATCCCTCCTTAAGGGACTGCTCTGATCGGCTTGGGGCGGGTCTGTCGCCCGCTGCCGGGTTAACATAGCCCGGAAAGCGCCGCCGCAAAACCGCGTTTCGGGGGGAAGTCGGCGGGGAATCGCGCAGATTTTCACGCAAGGTTGCAGTTGAAACGGTGCGCGACGGGGCCAGGGTCATCGGCCCCCCGCCGCCATCGGGTCGAAGCGCCGCGCGATCATGCGCCACGCCTCGCCATCGGTCCGGGGCAGCGGGTAGCCATGCCCCATGCAGCGCAGCAGGATCCGGGCCGCCGCGACAGCACGCCCCGCGCCCGAGACCGCTTCCGGCCTGCCTGCCCCCGGCCATCCGGGGTCCCGTGGATGCCCCTGGGGGTGGTGCCTTCCGCCGCAGGGCTGCCCGGCACCAGCCGCCAGCAGGCCCGCAGCCGGCAGCGGATGGCGGGCAACGCCCGTCGCCGCGAGACGGCCGCCTGTGCCGAGGCCGGGACAGCCAGAAGGGCAAGACCGGCGGCCATCGCCTTCACCGCAGCCTCATCTGTTCGGGGTTGAAGGTGATCTCGATCTCTTTCCAGTGCGCGTATTTGTCCGAGGGCAGCGGGTAGCCGTCCTTCTGGCAGCGCAGGACCGCGCGGCGCGCCGCCTGAAAGGCCGTCTCCACCGCCGCGCCGGAGCCGCCCGAGTTGCCGACCATGCGGATGCTGCTGGCGTTCACGGTGCCGTCGGGCTCCATGTCCATGGCAACCGTCACCGTGACATCCGCCGCTTCCGAGCCGACGTCGACGATCCAGCAGGCCTTGACCGCGACGATCAGGTCCTGCTGCTCGGCGGTGGTCAGCGCAGGGCCGACCGGCGCGTCGGCGGGTGCGCCCCCGCCCGCGAGGGCCTCTGCCAGCGCATCCGCAAGCGCGTCGTCGGTCGAGGGCGACGGCGCGCGCTCCGGCTCGGGCGTCTCCGAGGGCTGGGCCGCGGGGGCCGGGTCAGGCTGCGACTGTGCCGCCTCGGCCACGCGGTCGGGACGGGTGCGGGGCCGCATCGAGGCGGTGGGCGCACGCGAGCCGGACGGATCGTCGGCCTCTTCGGTGACGATCTCGGTGGTGGTCTCGGGCGGGGCCTCGGCCTCGGCGGGCTCTTCGACCACATCGGGGCTTTGCGCGTCGGGGTCGGCGGCGGGCTGCACGTCCTCGGCGATGACCGCGTCGGGTTCCGGTTCCGGCGTCGGCTCTGTCGAGACGCGCGGCGCCGGGCGCGGCTGCGGACGGCGCGAGTTATCCGGCGCCAGCACCTGCGGCTCGGGGTTCGGCACAAGGGCGGGCGGCGCAGGCACCGGATCGGGCTGCGGCTGCGGTTGCGGCTGGGGTTCCGGCTCTGGCGCGGGCGCCGGTTCCGGTTCGGGCTGCGGTTCGGGTTCCGGGGCCGGCTGCGGCTCTGGCTCGGGGGCGGGCTGCGGCTCTGGCTGCGGTTCCGGCATGGGTTCGGGCTCCGGGGCCGGTTCAGGCTCTGGCTCCGGCAGGGGTTCCGGCTCTGGCTCGGGCGCGGGTTCGGGCTGCGGTTCCGGCTCGGGTTCCGGCGAGGGCACAAGAGAGGGCACTTCCGCCGGTGGCGCTTCTGGCGCCTGCGTCAGTGCGGCGAAATCGGCCTCGGACAGCACCGTCACATCGGCCACCGACAGCTCTGGCGGAGGCGCGGAAAAGAGGTCGCCCAGCATCAGCCACGCGAACACAAGGGCGTGCGCCCCAAGAGATATGCCGAACTCGCGTTGCACCCTGGCCCTCAGTCGCTGCCCGGCTCGTCAAGCGCCGGGCCGCCCACGTCGGTCACGAGGCCGATGGAGGAAAAGCCGCCCGCGTTCAGCGCGCCCATGATCTGGGCGACCTGCTCATAGGGCACGGCGCCGTCGGCGCGCAGGTAGACACGGTCGTCAGAGCGTTCCGCCGCGATGGCGCGCAACCGGCCCACCAGCTCGTCGCGGCCCACCTCGGTCGACTGGATCAGCACGAGGCCGTCCGCCGACAGGGTCACGGTCAGCGGCTCTTCGGTCTCTGACGGCAGCGCCTGCGCGGCGGTCTTGGGCAGTTCCACCGGCACGCCCACGGTCAGCAGCGGCGCCGCCACCATGAAGATGATGAGCAGCACCAGCATCACGTCCACGAAGGGGGTGACGTTGATCTCGGACATGGGCTGAGCGCCGCCGCCGCGCCGTCCGCGCCTGCGCCGCTTGCCCCCGCCGCCTTTCATGACGCCCGCTCCCATGGGTCAGGCGTCCAGCTGGCGCGAGAGGATGGTCGAGAATTCGTCGGCGAAGGCCTCGTAGTTGCCGACGATGCGGTCGCTGTCGGCGGAGAACTTGTTGTAGAAGATCACCGCCGGAATCGCCGCGAGCAGGCCCAGACCGGTGGCCAGCAGCGCCTCGGCGATGCCCGGCGCCACGACCACCAGCGAGGTGTTCTGCTGCTCGGCGATCTGGATGAACGAGTGCATGATGCCGAAGACCGTGCCGAAGAGGCCGATGAAGGGCGCGGTGGAGCCCACCGTCGCCAGCACCGGAAGGCCGCGCTGCAGCGTGTCCGCCTCTTTCTGGATCGCCACGTCCATGCTGCGGTCGATGCGGCTTTGGGCATTGGCGATCAGCCCGCCGTCCTCGCGGTGGCTGCGGCGCCATTCCATCATGCCCGCCACGAAGACCCGTTCCGACCGGCCCTTGGGTTCCGGCCCCAGCTGGTCGAAGAGCTCGTCCAGCGGCTCTCCGCTCCAGAAGGCGCGGTCGAACTTGGCGGCCTCGCGGCGCGCCTGACGATAGCTGACGAACTTCTCGAAGATGATCGCCCAGGCCCAGACAGAGGCCACGGTCAGCATCAGCATGACGAGTTTGACGGTCAGGGTGGCGCGCGCAAAGAGTCCCCACAAGGAGAAATCGATGGCCTGCGCCGCCGCAAGCGTTTCTGCTTCCATAGAACCTGCTCTTTTCCTGTCGGCCCCTGTTTCGGGGCTCTGATTACCGCGCATTGTAGCGGAATGGCAGGGCCCTGACCACAGATTTGCGTGATCGCCCCGAGAGCCCTGCCGCCTGAGCGATTCCTTGCCGCAGGCCGCAGGCCCTCGCCCGCCGCCCCCGGCCCGCGCGCCGGCAGGCCACACCGGGCGGCGAGACAGCCAGGGCAAGCCCGGCACGCGCGGCGCCCGCCGGAGACCAGCGACCGGCCGGTCACCCTGCCCGCCCATACAGTCGGGTTTCGCCTGCCTGCGGCAGGCGACCGGCCGGGGAGGCTCTGCCTCCCCGGACCCCTCCGAGGTATTTGAAGACCAAAGAAGTCAGGCCTGCTGCCCGCCCGTTGCCCGGGGCCTTGCGGGACAGCTCAGGCCCGCCCCCCCTGGGATTGGGACCGGCACGGGGTTTCAGTGCACGCGATTGCGCAGGACCGCGGGCAGGCGCGCCGGGTGGCCGTCGAGCGTGGCGCAGACCGCCGTCACATCGGCGCGGAAGATCACCTCTTCGCCGCGCAGGACCTCCTGTGCCATGATCAGCCGCACGCCGGTCATCGCCTTGACGGTCGTGCGCACCTGAAGCCGGTCGTCGTATTTCGCCGGAAGCAGGTAATCGCATTCGATCCGGCGCACGACGAAGACGATGCCCTCTTCGCGCATGGCGTTCTGGTCGAGCCCCTGGTCCTTCACCCATTCGGACCGGGCGCGTTCGATGAACTTCAGGTAGTTGGCGTGGTAGACGATCCCCGCCATGTCGGTGTCTTCGTAGTAGACCGTCACCGGAAAGATGTGCATGCGGGACCCCCTTGCCGTCGGGCCGGACCCTAGGCGGCCCCCGTCTTCGGCGCAAGACGCGCTCAGCGCCCCCGGCGCTTGCGCCGCCCGCCCGCGCTGCGGCTGTGGAACCCCGGCGGCCGCTGCGCCACCCAGGCGAGGAACCCGGCCAGCGCCGGATGGGCGCGCAGCGCCGCGACCGTGTTCAGGTCGCGCGCCAGCTCGGCCTCGGTGAAGCGGGCGTGGATCTCGTTGTGGCAGATCTGGTGCAACAGCACGACCGGGCCGCCCTTGCCGCCCTTCAGGCGCGGCGTCAGGTGATGCAGGCTTTGCTTCGCCCCGGGCGGAATCGGGCGCAGGCACAGCGGGCAGATCGGATCGCGGGACATGGCGGCGGCTCTTGTGCAACGAGGGGGCTTTGGGCAGAAGAGTGGTCGCAGAGCGCGGGGGATCAAGGCCTTGGACATCGACCTGACCACTTTGCCGGAGCCGGTCCGGCAGGCCGCCGACTGGGCCCGGCAGGGCTGGGAGATCGCCCGCCAGTGGCTGCTGTCGCCCGCCGCCTGGTCGCAATTCGCGCTGCTGCTGACGGCCTTCGTGCTGGCCTGGCTGGTGACGCGGCGCCTGCGCCCCGCCCTGAACCGCGCCCTGACCCCCGAGGACGAACGCAGCGGCCTGCTGGCCAGCCTGCGCCTGTTCCTGCTGATCTTCGTGCCGCTGCTGCTGCCGGTCCTTGCCTACCTGCTGACCGCCGTCGGCGAGGGGCTGACCCGGGCGCTGTTCGGGTCCGGCGCGGTGATCGCCTTCGGCAAGCGCCTGTTCCTCTTCCTTGCCGCCCGCATCCTCGTGCGCGAGATCGTCACCGATCCCTTCCTGAAGCTGATCGGACGGATGATCCTGCTGCCGGTCATGGCGCTGTATGCGCTGGGGATCCTGGAGCCGGCGACGCAGTTCCTGAGCGACACCACCATCGCCCTTGGCAACATCCGCTTCAGCGCGCTGTCGGTGGTGCGCGGGCTGATCGCCGGGTCGGTCCTGTTCTGGCTGGGCCGCTGGTCGAACGACCAGACCGGCGGCTATATCGAACGGCAGGAGATGCGCCCCGCGACCCGGCAACTGGCCGCCAAGGCGGCAGAGGTGACGATCTACGGCATCGCCTTCCTGCTGCTGATGAACATCATCGGCGTGCCGCTGGCCTCGCTTGCGGTTATGGGCGGCGCCATCGGCGTGGGTCTGGGCTTCGGGCTGCAGAAGATCGCCTCGAACTATATCTCGGGGGTGATCCTGCTGCTGGAAGGTCAGGCCACGCTCGGCGATTTCGTCGAGCTGGACAGCGGCGTCTCCGGCACCATCGTCCGGACCACCGCCCGCGCCATGATCCTGGAGACCTTCGACGGGCGCTGGGTGGTCGTGCCGAACGAGGATTTCATCACCACGCGCGTGGTCAACTATTCCGACCAGGGCTCGTCGAACCGCTTCGAGGTGCCCTTTTCGGTCAGCTACGACACCGACATCAACCGCGTCCCGGCGATCATCGAAGAGGCGGTGGCCAGGCACCCGGCGGTTCTGGACAGGCCCAGCCCGCCGGATTGCGAGCTGCGCGGCTTTGGCGACTCGGGTGTGGATTTCGCGGTGGAGTTCTGGTGCAACGGCCATGACGACGGGCCGAACAAGTTCACCTCGGACGTGGGCTTCCTGATCTGGAACGCGCTCAAGGCGCATGACATCGAGATCCCCTATCCGCATCGCGTCGTGGAGCTGCGCCAGACCGCGCCGGGGGCCGCGTGACCCGGGTCGATGCGCTGGTGATCGGGGGCGGCCCGGCGGGACTGATGGCCGCCGACGCCCTGCTGTCCGAGGGGCGGAGCGTGCTTCTGGCCGAGGCCAAGCCCTCGGTGGCGCGCAAGTTCCTGATGGCCGGGAAGTCCGGGCTGAACCTGACCAAGGACGAGGCTTCCGAGGCCTTCCACAGCGCCTACGGCGGGTCGGAAGCGCCGCTGCGCGCCGCCCTGACGGCGTTCGGCCCCGGCCCGGTGCAGCACTGGGCCGAGGGGCTTGGACAGCCGGTCTTCACCGGCTCTTCGGGGCGGGTCTTTCCCCGCGCCATGAAGGCCTCGCCGCTGTTGCGGGCCTGGCTGCGGCGGTTGGACGCGATGGGGCTGGAGCTGCGCACCCGCTGGCGCTGGCAGGGCTGGGACGGCGCGGTCGCGCTGTTCGAAACGCCCGAGGGGGCGCAGCGCGTAACGGCGGGCGCCACCGTGCTGGCCCTGGGCGGCGCCAGCTGGGCGCGGCTGGGATCGGACGGCGCATGGGCGCCGGTGCTGGGCGCGCAGGGGGTCGGACTGGCGCCTTTCGCGCCCTCGAACGCCGGGGTTCTGGTGGACTGGTCCAGCCACATGACCCGGCACTTCGGCGCGCCGGTGAAGAACGCGCTGTTCCGGGCCGGGGCCATGGCGAACCGGGGCGAAGCGGTGATCTCGGTGCGCGGACTGGAGGGCGGCGGGATCTATCCGCTGACCCCCGCCCTGCGCGAGGGGCATGGCTTGACGGTGGACCTGTTGCCGGACCTCTCGACCGGGGCGCTGGCCGCCCGCCTGTCGGCCCGCCCGCGTGGCAAGCAAAGCCTGACCTCCTGGCTGCGCAAGACGCTGAAGCTGCCGCCCGCCACGCTGGCGCTGCTGCAGGACTGCGCCCGCCCGCTGCCGGTGGCGCCCGAGGCCCTGGGCGCTGTGCTGAAGGCCCTGCCGGTGCCGGTTGCGGGGCTGCGCCCGATGGACGAGGCGATCTCGACCGCCGGGGGGGTGCGCTTCGAGGCCCTGACGCCCGACCTGATGCTGACGGCGCGGCCCGGCTGTTTCTGCGCGGGCGAGATGCTGGACTGGGAGGCCCCCACCGGGGGCTACCTTTTGACCGCCTGCCTTGCCACGGGCCGACAGGCCGGGCGCGCGGCCGCCGACTGGCTGAAGCGGGTGCCCTAGGGCGCGCTGGCCGATGGCGGCGACCGGGCCGGGGGCCTTGCCCCCGCTCGCGGCGCTCGCTCCCCCAAGGTATTGGAAGACCAGAGAAGAGCGGGCGCGGAAGCGGTGGCCGGACCGCCGGCGCCGGATCAGAGCCTTGCCGGGGCCGCGTGATCCCCTGTCCGGGACAGGCGCGGCCTGTGGTCAGCCTGTGGTCAGATTGCCGCCTTGCGGCTTTCCTCGAGGTAGATCTCGCGCAGGCGCAGGGCCTTCGGGCCCGGCTTGCCATCTCCCAGCGTGACGCCGTCGATCTCGACCACGGGCATCACGAAGGTCGAGGCGGAGGTGATGAAGGCCTCATCCCCCTGCTGCGCCTCTTCGATGGTGAAATTGCGCTCTTCGACGGTCATCTGCGCCTCGCGGGCAAAGCGCAGGACGGCGGCCCGGGTGATGCCGTGCAGGATATCGCTGGACAGCGCGCGGGTCACGATGGTGTTGCCCTTGATGAAATAGGCGTTGTTGCTGGTGCCCTCGGTCACATAGCCGTCCTCGACCAGCCAGGCATCGTCGACGCCCGCCTTCTTCGCCATCATCTTGCCCATCGACGGGTAGAGCAGCTGCACCGTCTTGATGTCGCGGCGGCCCCACCGCTGGTCCTCGATCGAGATCACCCGCATCCCGGTCTTCGCCGCCGGGCTGTCGGCCATGCCGGGCTTGGACTGGGTGAACAGCACCACGGTCTGCGGCACCTCTTCGGGGTCCGGGAAGACAAAGTCGCGATCCGCCGCCGCGCCACGGGTGATCTGCAGGTAGATCATCCCGTCCACCACGTCGTTGCGGCGCACCAGCTCGCGGTGGATCTCCAGCAGGGCGTCCCTGCTCAGCGGCACCCCCATGTCGAGCTCCAGCAGCGAGCGCTCCAGCCGCACCGCGTGGCCGTCGAAATCGATCAGCTTGCCGTCAAGCACGCTGGTCACCTCGTAGACCCCGTCCGCCATCAGGAAGGCGCGGTCGAAAATAGAGACCTTGGCCTCGGTCTCGGGCAGGTACTCTCCGTTGACGTAGACGGTACGGGTCATGGCAATGGCTCCTTCGGGGGCCCGCGCGGGGCCGGTCTGGCTCGGGCCGAGTTCTAGGCGCGCGGGGATGCCACCGCAAGACCACCGTTTGGCGGCCCGCCCGCCTGACGGCGGGCCGCATCGGGCATCAGGTGCAGCGCAGCGTGCTGCAACAGGATCACCGTCTTGGCATCGCGGATCCGCCCGTCGGCAACCATGGCAAGCGCCTCTGCCAGCGGCAGGTCGAGGATCTCGATCTCTTCGCCCTCCTCGCGCAGCCCGCCGAACCGCGCCCGCGCGTCCCCGGCGGCATAGGTGGCGGTGAAGAAATGCAGACGCTCGGTGACCGAGCCCGGCGTCATGTAGAGCGCAAAGAGGAACCGCACCGAGGCCAGATCCAGCCCCAGCTCTTCCGATGCCTCGCCGCGGATGCGCTCCGCCGGATCCGCGCCCTCCAGCAGACCGGCGGCGGCCTCGATCAGATAGGGCTCGGCCTCGCCGTTGTAGGCCACCGGCCAGCGGAACTGGCGGCCCAGCAGGACATGGCCGCGCGCCGGGTCGCAGGGCAGAATGACGGCGCCATCGCCGCGATCGTAGGTCTCGCGCCATTGCTCCGAGACATGGCCATCCGCCATTGTCAGCCGCAGCCGCGTGGTCTTCAAAAGCCCCCAGTTGTCGGACAGGACGCGCTCTTCCAGCACCTGCCAGCGCGCGGTCAGCCCCACAGCGCCGCCTCCGGCGGGTGCACCCCCCGGTCGTCGAACACCAGCGGCGTGCGGCGGTCCCCGGCCAGCAACAGCGGCCCGTCGAGGTCGGTCACCTGCGCCCCCTGCGCCACCAGCACGGCGGGCGCCATGGCCAGCGAGGACCCGACCATGCAGCCGACCATGACACCGTAGCCTGCGGCCAGCGCCGCCTCGCGCAGGGCCAGCGCCTCGGTCAGCCCGCCAGTCTTGTCGAGCTTGATGTTCACCACGTCGTATTTCCCCGCGAGCCCCGGCAGAGAGGCCCGGTCGTGGCAGCTTTCGTCGGCGCAGACGGGCACCGGACGATCCATGCCGATCAGCGCCGCGTCCTCACCGGCGGGCAGGGGCTGCTCGACCAGCGCCACGCCAAGCCGCAGCAGATGCGGGGCAAGATCGGCATAGACCTCCGCCGACCAGCCCTCGTTGGCATCCACGATGATCCGGGCCTCGGGGGCCCCGCGGCGCACCGCCTCCAGCCGGGGCATGTCGTCCGGGGTGCCCAGCTTGATCTTCAGAAGCGGCCGCGCCGCATGTTTCCGGGCAGAGGCCTCCATCCGCTCCGGCCTGTCCAGCGACAGCGTGTAGGCGGTGATCTCCGGCCCCGGCGCGGGCAGCCCGGCAAGCTCCCAGACCCGCTGGCCCGAGGCCTTGGCCTCCAGATCCCACAGGGCGCAATCCACCGCGTTGCGCGCCGCGCCCGCCGGCAGCGCCGCTTGCAGGTCGCGCCGCGAGATGCCCTCGGGCAGCCCCGCGATTTCGGCCTCGACACGCTCCAGCGTCTCGCCGTAGCGCGCATAGGGCACACATTCGCCCCAGCCGGTTACCTGCCCGCGCCGGACCTGCACGGTCAGGACCTGTGCCTCGGTCCGCGATCCGCGGCTGATCGTGAAGGCCTCGGCCAGGGGGAAGACGTCCCGCGTGACGGTGATGCTCATGGTTCCTGCCTCGTTCCGGTTCGTGCACGGGGCCCGCCCTCCCGAACGGGCCCCGTGCTTCTTCTTGGTCAAAATACCTCTGCCCCGGCCAGCCGCAAGCGCGGACCCCGCCACCGGGGCGCCGCCACGGGACGGCGGGCGGGGCGCCTTTCGCGTCAGCGAAACAGCGCCGTCCCGGCGTCAGACTGCCTCCAGCGCCTCGGCCAGGCGCCCGGCCCCATGGCGGAACGGGTCGACCGTGGGCAGGCCCAGCCGGGCCTCGACCTCGGCGCAATAGGCCGCGGCCTCATCCTCGCCCATGTGCTGCGTATTGATCGAGACCCCGACGACCGCGCAAGCCGGGTTCGCCACCCGCGCCAGCATCAGCGCCGAATCGCGCACCTGCTCCAGCGTCGGCAGGGCATAGCCCGGCAACCCGCGCATATGGGTCCGCGTCGGTTCGTGGCACAGGATCAGCGCGTCCGGTTGGCCGCCGTGGATCAGCGCCATGGTCACCCCCGAGAAGGAGACGTGGAACAGGCTCCCCTGCCCCTCGATCACGTCCCAGTGGCCCGGGTCGTTGTCCGGCGTCAGGTATTCGATCGACCCGGCCATGAAATCCGCGATCACCGCGTCCAGCGGCACGCCGTCGCCGGTGATCAGGATGCCGGTCTGGCCGGTGGCGCGGAAGGTCGCCTTCATGCCCCGCTCCTGCATCGCCCTGTCCAGCGCCAGTGCCGTGTACATCTTGCCCACCGAGCAATCGGTGCCAACCGCCAGAACGCGCTTGCCGGTCCGCTTCCTGCCGTCCGCGATGGGATAGTCGACAGAGGGAATGCGCACATCGTGCAGCGCCCGCCCGGTCTCTTCGGCCACCGCCGCAAGATCCTTCTCGTTGCGCAAGAGGTTGTGCAGACCGGACGCAAGGTCAAAGCCCTCTTCCAGCGCCTCCACCAGCACCTTCTTCCAGGCGGCGGAGATCCTGCCGCCCCGGTTCGCCACGCCGATCACCAGCGTCTTGGCGCCCGCCGCCCTGGCCTCGGCCAGCGTCATGTCGGGCAGCTTCAGGTCGGCCTTGCAGCCCTCCATCCGGTACTGGCCGACACAATTGTCGGGGCGCCAGTCGCGAATGCCCTGGGCCACCTTGGCGGCCAGCCCGTCCGGGGCGTCTCCGAGGAACAGCAGGTACGGCGTCTCGATCATGATGGTCCTTTCGTCTCGTCTTTCCTGCAGACTGCACGGTTTGACCGGGATGTCCTGCCTGTCTGCGGCAGCCGCAGGGCGATTGCGCGAATATTCCACCAGACAGATGGGGCGGCGCGAAAGAACTTCCATTTCTGCGGCAGGTTCCGGACGACGGCAGACGCTCATGCTGCAGGGCAGAAAAACAACTTGCGCCGCGCCACGCAATTTCCTAACCCGTGAGGCAGATCAAACGAAACATCCTTACCCAAAGGGGAATCGTCCATGTCCTTCCGCATCCAGCCCGCCGCGCCCGCGCGTCCCAACCGCTGCCAGCTCTTCGGCCCGGCCTCGAACACCAAGCTGCCGCCCAAGATGGCCGCCAGCGCGGCGGACGTGATCAACCTCGACCTCGAGGATTCGGTCGCCCCCGACGACAAGGACACCGCCCGCAAGCTGGCGATCGAGGCCATCGGCGACGTCGACTGGGGCACCAAGACCCTCTCGGTCAGGATCAACGGCCTCGACACGCCATGGTGGTATCGCGACGTGGTCGACCTTTTGGAACAGGCGAGCGACCGGCTCGACCAAATCATGATCCCCAAGGTCGGCTGCGCCGGTGACATCTACGCCGTCGACGCGCTGGTCACCGCCGTGGAGCGCGCCAAGGGCCGCACCAAGCCGATCAAGTTCGAGGTCATCATCGAAAGCGCCGCGGGCATCGCCCATGTGGAAGAGATCGCCGCCGCCTCGCCCCGGATGGAGGCCATGAGCCTCGGCGCCGCCGACTTCGCCGCCTCCATGGGCATGGCGACCACCGGCATCGGCGGCACGCAGGAAAACTACTACATGATCCGCGAGGGGCAGAAGCACTGGTCGGACCCCTGGCACTGGGCGCAGGCCGCCATCGTCGCCGCCTGCCGCACCCATGGCGTGCTGCCCGTGGACGGCCCCTTCGGCGACTTCTCGGACGACGAGGGCTATCGCGCGCAGGCCCTGCGCTCGGCAACGCTGGGCATGGTCGGCAAATGGGCGATCCACCCCAAGCAGGTGGCGCTGGCCAACGAGGTCTTCACCCCCTCGGCGGAAGCGGTGACCGAGGCGCGCGAGATCCTCGCCGCCATGGAAGAGGCCAAGGCCAAAGGCGAAGGCGCCACGGTCTACAAGGGCCGCCTCGTGGACATCGCCTCGATCAAGCAGGCCGAGGTGATCGTGCGCCAATCCGAGATGATCGCGGCGGGCTGACCCCCACGAGGGCACTGCGCGGCACCGAAGGACGGCCCCGGCCGCCTGTCGCGCATGATACGGAGCCGAGGCGAGCCCCGCCCACCACAGCCCGATGGCAGGCAACCGGCGTCCGACCGAGTTTTCGGGCGCTGGTGATAGCGCGTGACCGCTTTGCGGACAATCCGGGCGTTCGCAGGCACGTCGCTACCTTGTCGCGATCACCCCTGCCGCGCCCCCAAGAGACGCTGCGCCGACGCGGTTCGCGATCCGCACCGCGCGCGGTGTCCGCAGGAGGCGGCGCGCCTGGTGCGCGGCGGCAATCCACGCCAGGTCCACGAGAGCGAGGCTCGCCACCGTGACGGCGGCCACAGCCGCCCAGAGCGCGACGGTTACGCCCGACAGGTCGATCAACGTCGGCAGGAGCGCGAGGTAGAAGACCATGATCTTCGGATTGCCCAGGGTCAGAGCCATGCCGGCCCCGAACATCGACCAGCCGGAGGTGGCCTCGGGCAGCGCCTCGCCCTCGTCCGCCACCGGCTCAGTCCACATCCGCCATGCAAGGTAGAGGAGATAGGCCACGCCGAGATACTTCAGCACGACGAAGGCGATGTGGAACGACTCGGCAAGGGCCGACAGTCCCGCCATGGCGAGAGTGAGCCAGATCACCTCCCCGAGCCACATTGCGGCGACGAAGGGCGCGACATCGCGGCAGCCCCGCGTGATGACGCGAGAGACGAGGGCGGCGATGCTAGGACCCGGCGTACCGGCGTTCAGGATCAGCGCGGCGGCGAAGAGGGAAAGGGCAATTGTATCCATAAGGCGCAATGCTATTCGTCCAAGGGACCATCTTCGAGCATAAACTGCATCAGGCCGCCCCTCTCCGGCCGTTTGCGCGGCACGATGATACAGGCTGTCCATCATTCACACCGGCGGCTGGGGCTCGAACCGGTCACTGCGCCCCAACCCCCCGCCGTATCTCAAGCGCGTCACTGAACGCAGTGGACTCGCACGGCGCCGCGCCTGAACACTCCCCTCTTGTTGCACATCAAACCGGGCCCGGGGTCGGCGCCGCGCTATTTCCTGTGATCCACCGGCGAGCCGATGACCATGTAGGTGGTCAGCGTGTTCACCTGCGGCAGCGCGCCGAGGATGTCGGTGTGGAAATGCTTGTAGGCGGCGAGGTCCCGGGTCTCGACCCGCAGCAGGTATTCCACCGCGCCGGTGATATTGTGGCACTCGCGCACCTCGGGCGCGGCGGCCATGGCGCGCTCGAAGGATTCCTGCGAGGCCTTGGTGTGCCGGTTCAGTCCGACCGCGATATAGGCGACGAAGCCCACGCCGGTCTTCTCGGGGCTGATCGTGGCGCGGTAGCCGGTGATGACACCCGCCTTCTCCAGCGCCTGCACGCGGCGCAGGCAGGCCGAGGGCGACAGCCCCACCTTTTCCGCCAGCGCAAGGTTCGACTGGCGCCCGTCGCGCGACAGGGCTTGCAATATTCGGCGGTCGATCTGGTCTATTTCGCTCATTTGTTGCAAGATTATCCCCACAGAGAGGCAATTTGCAATTCAATCGCGCGCAGCGCGCCGCAGGGTTGCGCCATGACACAGGACCTCTTCCTTGCGCTTGCGCTTTTCTGCTTTGTGACCGTGGCCTCTCCGGGACCGAACAACCTGATGCTGATGACCTCGGGGGCCAACTTCGGCTTTCGCCGGACCCTGCCGCATCTGGCGGGCGTGGTCTGGGGCCTGCCGGTGATGATCCTGCCGGTCGGGCTGGGGGTGATGCAGGTCTTCACGCTCTGGCCGTGGACGCAGGACGTGCTGAGCACCCTTTGCCTTGCCAACCTGCTGTGGCTGGCGTGGAAGATCGCCCATGCCGCGCCCCCCGCCCGGGCAGAGGCAACCGCCCGCCCGCTGAGCCTGTGGCAGGCGGCGGGGTTCCAATGGGTCAACCCCAAGGCATGGACCATGGCGCTGGGGGCGATCACGCTTTACGCCGCCGCGCGGGACCTGCCGTCGATCCTCTGGGTCGCGGGCACCTATGCGGGGATCGGCACGCTCACCTGCTCGGCCTGGGTGCTGATGGGCACCGGCATCCGGCGCCTGCTGGCCCGGCCCGAGCGGTTGCGGTGGTTCAACCGGGCCATGGCGGTGTTGCTGGTGGCCTCGGTCCTGCCCATGATGCGATAGGACCGACGGCCCCCGGCGCCCCTGTCAAGGGGCACCGGGCGCTGCCCGCCCTGCCCTACTCAGCCGTGACGGAAGCCGGTTGAAGCGGCATGAAGATCTTCGTCACCAGATCCTGTGGCGCCGTCTCCTGTGGCGAGTTCATATACAGCTCCATGCACGGGGCCTCTGCCGCCTCTTCGCCCGACGCCGGCAGCCAGCTGCCGAAGAACCAGTCGTAGCAGCCTTTCAGGCCCGCGTAGGGGCCGGTGTAGGTGGCCACGGCATAGCGCTGCGCCGGCACGCGGATCTCTTCCAGCCCCTCGGGCATGGCGAAGTCCTCTGGCACGATTATCCCGGCGTGGGACCGCAGGTCCGCCTCGGGCACCGAATCCGGGTCGTCGTAGTAAAGACCGATCATGCCCCGCCCCTGCGGCCAGAGCCCGCGCGCCGTGAACACGGTGCTGACCTGCTCGAAGCTGCCCCCGATCTCGATGTAGGGGCCGCTGTGCGGCAGGGCGGCGATGCGGATCGGCTCTTCGGCCGGGCGGATCTCGACGGGGTACATGGCGGGGTCTCCTTTGATGAAATCGGGATCCAGCGGATCGGGGCCGCCCGCCTTGCGGAAGGCGGCGGGCGTCATGGCGAACTGCGCCTTGAAGGTGCGGGCAAAACTCTGCGCGTTGTCATAGCCGGCGCGGGCGGCAATCGTCTCCAAGGGCCAGTCGGTCTGAACCAGCCAGCAGGCGGCGCGATGGGCACGGATGCGCCGGACCGCCTGCGCACAGGTCTCTCCGGTCATGCCGTGGAACACCCGGTGCCAGTGAAAGCGCGACATGGCCGCGACATCGGCCAGCGCGTCCAGCGACAGGTCCCCGTCCGGATTGTCGAAGATATACTGCCGAACGCGGCGGATGCGGGTCTCGTAGCTGGCTGTCATTCCGGTCTCCTGTCTGTGGCCTTTTATGGCAGACCCGCGCCCGACAAATCTTGCTTTGTTGCAAATGCCGCGCCGCGCAGCCATATAGCGCCCGACCCTCTGGAGGACCCCGATGACCCATTACCTCGACTTCGAGAAGCCGCTTGCAGAGATCGAAGGCAAGGCCGAAGAACTGCGCGCCATGGCCCGCGACAACGCGGAGATGGACATCGAGGACGAGGCCAGGGCGCTGGACCGCAAGGCTGCAACCCTGCTGAAGGACCTCTACGGCAAGCTGACGCCCTGGCGCAAATGCCAGGTCGCGCGCCACCCCGAACGGCCGCATTGCAAGGACTACATCGAGGCGCTGTTCACCGAATACATGCCGCTGGCCGGCGATCGCGGCTTTGCCGACGATCACGCCGTGATGGGCGGGCTGGCGCGCTTCGACGACACCCCGGTGGTGGTCATCGGCCACGAGAAGGGCAACGACACCCAAAGCCGGATCGAACGCAACTTCGGCATGGCCCGCCCCGAGGGCTACCGCAAGGCGATCCGCCTGATGGAGATGGCCGACCGCTTCGGCCTGCCGGTGATCACGCTGGTCGACACCCCCGGCGCCTACCCCGGCAAGGGTGCCGAAGAGCGCGGCCAGTCCGAGGCCATCGCCCGCTCGACCGAGAAATGCCTGCAGATCGGCGTGCCGCTGGTCTCGGTGGTGATCGGCGAAGGCGGGTCCGGCGGCGCGGTTGCCTTTGCCACCGCCAACCGCGTGGCGATGCTGGAACATTCGGTCTACTCGGTGATCTCGCCCGAGGGCTGCGCCTCGATCCTGTGGAAGGACAGCGACAAGATGCGCGAGGCCGCCGAGGCGCTGCGCCTGACCGCGCAGGACCTGCTGAACCTCGGCGTCTGCGACCGCATCATCCCCGAACCGCTGGGCGGCGCCCATCGCGACCGCGCGGCTGCCTTCGAAGGCGTGCGCGACGCGCTGCGGGCGCTGCTGGGCGATCTGGACGGCATGGACCGCGCCAAGCTGGTCGAGGCACGGCGCAAGAAATTCCTGTCGATGGGCTCCAAGGGCCTCGCCGCCTGAGACCCCGCCCGGCGCGGGCCGGTGCGGCCGGCAAGCGGACCAGCCGAGATCTGCGCAGCCATCCGGCCCGATGGGCAGGACTGCCGCCGCACGGCGGGCGGCGGCGAAAGCAGGTCCGGATCTGATCACGACGGCTTTGACCCGGGCCGCCCCGAATCGGGGCGATATATCGTCCGGGCCAGAGGCACCGGGGAAAAACGGCCCCCGACGATGCCCTGCGGGGCCGGAGCCTTCAGGGGCGCTGAAACAACCCGCCCCCTTGCGCGCTGCCCCCGTAGGCCTTGCCTGCGGTTCTCGACCGAAGAAGCGGCGCCGCTCTGCACCAAGCACCAGACGTCTTCGACGCAGACTTCGCCGCTGCCAGGGTCTTCGTCGAAGACCCTGCCCCCTCAGCTGACCAGCATGCGCAGACCCTGCGTCACGTCAGACCGCACGGCGAGGCGCAGGCTCGGCTCGTCCCCCGCCTTCAGCGCGGCAATGATCAGCCGGTGATACTGCGGCGCCTCGGTCCGGCGCAGCCGCCCGTAAAGCTCGCGCATGGTCGGCCCCAGTTGCAGCCAGACGGTTTCGGCCATGGCCAGCATCGCGGGCGCCTGCGCGCGCAGGTAGAGCGTGCGGTGGAATTCGAGGTTGCCGCGGATGTAGCCCACCGCATCGCGGTTCGACACGACGTCCGTGATGGCATTGTTGATCGTCTGCAGCCGTTCGATCAGGGCCATGTGGGCGCGCGGCAGGGCGCGCGAGGCAAGCTCCACCTCGATCAGCGCGCGCAGCGCCGCCAGTTCCTCGATCCGCTCGTTCGACAGTTCCGGCGTCTGGACCCGGCCCGAGGACGACATCGACAGCGCCCCCTCGGCCACCAACCGGTTCACCGCCTCCCGCGCCGGGGTCATGGAGACGCCGAATTCCCGCCCCAGCCCACGCAGCGTCAGGGCCTGGCCCGGCGGGATCTGCCCCAGCATGATGCGGGTGCGCAGGCCGCGATAGACGCGGTCGTGGGCAGGGGCATTGTCAGGCTTGGCACTGGGGGTCATAGGGCGCTTGTGATCACGAAACCGGGCCGGGTCAAGCCACCATGGACAGCGCCGCACCCCGGTTTTTTCTTGTCTGGCGTGCAACCCAAGGCGGGGTTCGCGCGTGTACCTCGCAAGACGGCGCGTATTGTCGTGCCTGTCCTCGCCGAAAGTCCCGACCCCTCGTCCCGGGGGCGGCGACCGACGGCACCCGGCCTGGATGGGCGGCGGGCTTTGTCCCCCCGTCGTCCCCTTGCCAAGGGGCCGTGCCCGCTATCCCCCGGGTACGGCCCTTCCCCGCCCCTGCGTCAGTCGAACCTGCGTCAGTCGAAGCGGTAGCGATGCAGTTCCGAGCCATGATCCCGCAGCCAGCGCCGCGGGGCCTTCCAGTCGCCGTACAGGCGTTCGACCTCTGCCCAGAAGTCGGGCGAATGGTTCATGTGCCGCAGATGCGCGACCTCATGCGCCGCGACATAGTCCAGCACCTGCGGGTGCCCGAGGATCAGCCGCCAGGAATACATCAACCCGCCATCATGGGTGCAGGATCCCCAGCGGGAACGGGTGTCGCGCAGCGTCAGGCGGCTGTAGGGCCGCCCCAGTGCCGCGGCGTACCGGTCCGAGGCCTCCGACAGGCGGTCGCGGGCGCGGCTGCGCAGCCAGCCCTTCAGCCGCGCGGCCATGCGGTCGGGCTCTCCGGGCACCAGCAGCAGCCCCTCGGCCTGAACCACCGAACGGCCGGAGGCCGGCCGGATCTCGTGCAGGACACCTTCGACCGGCAGGCGGGCGCCGGGGCCGACCACCACCGCCGCCTGGCGCTTGGCAAGATGGCCGCGCAGCCACTCTTCCTTGTCGCGCAGAAAGCGCAGCCCTTCCCTTTCAGAGACCGCCTGCGGCAGGGTCAGCGTGACCCGTCCGTCCAGTTGCGAGACCCGCAACGACAGCCTGCGCGCCCTCGCCGAGCGGCGCAGCGTCACGCTGATCTCCGGATTTCCGCCGAGCCTTATCTGCCCCATGTGCCGCCTGCCCCCACACGGCCCGCAAAGCCTTTGACAACCCCATCGTCCTATGGCATGGCCCCCGGATTGTCGACAGCACCATGAGTTGAAGGGGATCACCCATGCCCAAGGAAGAATGGGGCACGAAGCGCGTCTGCCCGACCACCGGGAAGCGCTTTTACGACCTGAACCGCAATCCGATCGTCAGCCCCTACACCGGCGAGGTCGTCAACCTGGAAACCGGCAAGCGCAGCATGATCGCGGCGGATGCCGCAGACGCCGCGTCCAAGGCGAAGGCCAAGAAGGACGAAGACGAGGACGATCTTCTGGATGATGACGACGTCGATGTCGATCTGGACGACGACGATGTGCTCGAAGACGAGGATGACGACAACGTCTCTCTCGACGAGATCACCGACGTCTCGAACGAGGAAGACGAGTCCTGAAGTTTTTGCCGCGGGCAGGATTTTTCCGCTTGAACCTGCCCGCGGCATTGCGTAATCACCCCCGCACAGCGCCGGTGACGGCGCAAGGAAATGGGGCCTTAGCTCAGCTGGGAGAGCGCTTGCATGGCATGCAAGAGGTCAGGGGTTCGATCCCCCTAGGCTCCACCATTTCCCCCTGAAAAGCACCAGATAGTTCTACCTTTCTCGTCAGAGGATTTGCCTCTGCCACGCAGACCGGTGCTATTTTCCCTGCGAGAATCCATGCTGCCTTGATCCGCGCCTTTCGGAGCGTCGATCGCTGCGCAGCGCTTCCCCTGCCAAAGCCGAGGATGGCCCATGAGCGACCATTTCTTCGTCGTGACGGGCGGCCCCGGTGCGGGCAAGACCAGCCTGATCACCGAGCTCGCCCGCCGCGGCCTCCACACAATCCCCGAATCCGGCCGCGCGGTCATTCGCGAGGAGACGGCGCGCGGCGGAGACGCCCTCCCCTGGGCGGACCGCATGTCCTATGCCGAACGGATGCTTGAGCGCGACCTCCGCGCCTACGAGGACGCTCAGGCACTCTCAGGCCCCGTGATCTTCGACCGGGGCACTCCCGACATTCTGGGCTACCTGACCCTCTGCGGCCTCCCCGTGCCGCCCCATGTGACCACAGCAGCCAAGGTAGCGCCCTACAACGCCCGCGTCTTCCTGGCGCCATATTGGGATGAGATCTTCACGCAAGACAGCGAACGCAAGCAGACCCGCGCCGAAGCCGAAGCGACCTGTGCCGTCATGCGGGAGACCTACACCGCGCTCGGATACCAAATCACGGAGTTGCCACGCGCCGACATTGCAACACGCGCCGACTTTGTCTGCTCGCAATTAGCGATCTGACCGTGATCTCCAGCTAGAGAGAGAACCTGCTGAAGCGGACAAACCGCGTGGTTTCTCCGGCCTCCCGCTGCCTGACACTCACGGTCCGGATCTGCCTTCACGCCAGGCGCGACGAAAGACCGGTGGCTTCGCACTGCGGCCGTTCAACGACAGCCACATCCTCTGGTGAAAACGTGTTCATGTTTGGGACAGGCCCGGTCGCAGACTTCGTCCTGAGCGGTTGGCAAGGAGGCATGGCCCCTTCACACGTGGGTCTTGATCGACACCACGCGACTGGCTCTGCTGTTCGTGAACTCGAATACGTGGCAGAAAGAACGCTTCAAGCCATTTGTCAGGGTTCTTTCCCCGCTGGCCATGCCGACCTTGCCGTGTGAGATCGCGTGCTCGACCCAGATCTTCATCGGCAGACGGATCGAAGACAATGCCTGAAGGACCGCCGCCTGACCTTCGACCGTCTCTGTCGAAGACCGGATCCATGTGACCTCTGGATCAAAGATCCCGGCCGAAGCGACACCGGTCTCCAAGGCGATTGCGATGTCCTGCACGAATGCATTCTTCGGGGAGTTCCCGCAATCCGCGCTCCAGATGATCTCCGTCGGGCCCGTGGTCATGGCTGCGGTTCGCCACGCAAGGCGGCCTCGATCAAAGCGATCTCGATCCTGCGCATCTTCATCATGGCGACTTGTGCGCGGGCCGAGGCTGCAGCGTCCGGGTGCGACAGCGCCTCCATCAGGACCCGGGGTGTAATCTGCCAGCGAAAGCCCCAGCGATCCTTGCACCAGCCACACATGATCTCTTCGCCGCCATTGCCGACGATCGCATCCCATAGCCTGTCCGTCTCGGCCTGATCCTCGGTATAGACCTGGAGCGAGTAGGCATCGTTGGGCTGTACATGCGGGCCGGCATTGAGCAACGCATAGGGCAGCCCCATCAGCGTCATCTCCACGATCTGAACGCTGCCCGCCGGCCCGCCGGACGTATCGCCGGGAAACCGGATCACCTGGTCCACATGGCTGCCTGGAAAGGTTGCGGCATAGAACTCGGCCGCCGCCTCAGCCTCGGTGTCAAACCAGAGAAAAACCGCTGCCTTTCGCTTTTGCATCGTCTGTCTCCTTTGCGATTGAGGGCGCGCTCTCAATCTTCGGCCGTTGTGATCCGGTGCTCGATCAGGGGCAGCAGCCAGTCGGGGCGGTTCATGATCGAAAGGTGTGTGGTGTCCGGCAGGACCGCCAGCTGGGCGCCCGAAAGGGTCGCCATGCGTGCACCATGGCCGACCGGGGTGAAGTCACTGTCGCCGAGGGCGAGCAGGGTCGGCACCGCGAGCATGGCAAGCTCCTGATCGCTCCAGCCCCAGTCGGTGACAATGAAGGCCTGCAGCTGCGCAAATGTGCGCTGGAACTGCTCCGGGCCATCCGGGTTGTCGGCGAAACCCGCCCGCATGCGGGCGAAGTCCTCTTCGCTCGGCACCAGCTCCAGCGCCTCCGGTGAAGGCGTGGCCTGTGGGTTCCGGTTCATCTCCGCGATGGCCGGATGCATCCCGTCGAGGTTCTGGCTGGCCGAGATCGCGGTCAGCGTGGCAAGGCGCTCTGGCGCGAAAACACCCAGATCCAGCGCCAACATGCCGCCCATGGAGAAGCCCACCACATGAACCCGCTCGACGTCGAGCGCGTCCAGCACGGCCAGGGTGTCTGCCCGCATCGCATCCAGAGACAGCGGCGCGTCCCGTCCGCCCGTCCGCCCATGGCCCTGCTGTTCCACCCCGATCACCGGGCGCCTTGCGGCGAGGGACGGCAAGAGGGCGCCGAAGTCCCCTTCGATGGTGCCCATGCCGCCATGGAGCACGAGAAATGGCACCATACCGGAGCCGAGATCGCCGTGGACCTGATAATAGATCCCGAGATCCCCGGATATGGCCCGGCCCTCGGTGTCCTGCGCCAGCGCCGGCGTGGCCATCGCCCCGACAAGGGCCGAGGCCTGCATGGCCCCCATGCAGGACAGTGAAGTCGAAGTCAGGGTCATCATTTCCTCCTCCCATGCGTTGTGGACTTCCGCCGGGAACGGCAAGTCGCCGTTCATGCCCCGCGGGTCTCGTCGGCCCTGGAGAAATGCGCGATCTGGTCCGCATGTGCTTTGCTATAGGCCGGCCGCGCGCAAACCCGATCGATGTAGGCATCCGTTGCGGGATAATGGCCGATCCCCCGAATCCAGGGCGGACGCAGGACATCGGCCAGGATCAAGTCCGCCGCGGTAAAGCGATCGTCCACCAGCCAGTCGCGCGCTGTCAGGACGTCTGCCAGCACAGCAAGACGGGCCCGCAGCCAGCCCTCCAAGGGGTTCTCCGGCGGGGACGACAGTCCGACGAACCACCAGGGCACGCTGACCATCTCGACTGAGTTCAGGGCCGACAGGACCCAGGACAGGGTTTCCGCCCGCAGCCCCCTCTCCTGCGGCATGAGCGTTTCGCTCTTCTCCGAGAGATGCAGCAGGCAGGCGCCGCTTTCGAACAGGCTGACATCCCCGTCCGTCAGGTAGGGCACCTGCCCGAAGGGCTGCATGGCAAGATGCTCTGCCCCGCGATCCTCGAAGGGCACGGAGCCGACGCGATAGTTCAGCCCGGCCTCTTCGCAGGCCCAGCGAAGCCGCAGGTCACGCACGTAGCCCCGCGGCCCCTCCGGCACCCAATCGAAGGTCCAGATCGTCAGCTGCTCTGGTGCCGTCTGGTTCATGGCGTCAGGCCTTGTCTTCGAAGATCGGCGTGAAGCTGCCCCACATCATGCGCTTGCCATCGAAGGGCATGTCCATCTCCTGCCAGCGCGGATCGGTCTGCATGCTGGCGCCGCACCTGTCGTGGGTTGCCTTGTCGGGCCAGATCATCCACGAGAAACAGACCGTCTCGCCGTCTTCCAACGCGACGGCCCGCCTGAAATCGGTGTGCTCGCCCGCGGGCACCTGATCGCCCCAGGTCTCCATGATTTGCAGGGCCCCGTATTCCTTGAACAGCGACCAGGCCTTGCGGGCGCTGTCGATGTAGGCCTGCTTGTTCCCGTTCGGCACTGGGGTCAGAAATCCGGCAACGTAGGTCATGCGAGTTCTCCTTGTTTCGCTTTAAGCTCCGCCATCCATTCATCGAAACCGGGCGGCGGATTGCCCGTGAAGCCGGCAAGCTGATCGGACAGGGCCTGTTTGAAGGCCGGCCGTTCGCTGGCCCGCGCGACATAGGCGGCGAGGTTGGGGAAGGCTTCGACGAGGCCCTCCCCCTCGATGATCCGCAGAACGCTGACCATCATCAGGTCGCCGGCAGAGAAACTGCCGCCGAACCACTCCGCGGTGCCGAGGCGATCGGACGCTTCCTGCAGGCGTTCGTTGATCCGCTCGTTGACGCCGGGAAGTCGCGGCTTGGCCCAGGGCTCGGCCACTTCAAAAATCGTCATCTGCGCCCGATCCATGATCGGCGGCTCCAGAGTGTTCAGCGCGGCAAACAGCCATTCCAGCGACGCGCTCTGCCCCGCTGGCTCCGTCGGCCGCAGGCCGGGGAACCGCTCTGCGACATGCCAGACGATCGCCCCGCTTTCGAACAGCGTGAGATCACCTTCCTCGTAGGTCGGAACCTGGCCGAAGGGCTGCAGCGCGCGATGCGCGGCTTCCTTCTGTTGCCCTTGTGAGAGATAGCGAACGGCGTAGTTCTGGCCCGTTTCCTCAAGTGCCCATCGAACCCGCAGGTCGCGGACCTGTCCCTGGGCAAAGTCCGGCACCCAGTCGTAGGCAGTGATTGTGATGGCGGCAGCAGGATCAATCGGCATTGGACACCTCCGCCGGACCTTTCTCGACGGCCTCGGCACTCATCCACATGGGTTCCCAGATATGACCATCGGGATCCGCAAAACTGCGTCCATACATGAAGCCGTGGTCCTGCGCCGGGCATGGGTCGGCCATGCCCCCGGCAGAGACAGCCGCTTCGGTAATGGCATCAACCGCTGCCCTGTCTTCACGGCTGATGCAAAGCAGCACCTGCGCCTCCTGCGCCGGATCGACGCGGCGACGATCCGTGAAAGTTCCCCAGAACTCATGGGTCAGCAGCATCACGCAAATGGTGTCCGACAGGACCATGCTGGCCGCCTGTTCGTTGCTGAACCGCGGGTCCCGGGAAAAGCCGATGGCCTCGTAAAATTCGACAGATCGCCTCAAGTCCGCGACCGGCAGGTTCACGAAGATCATTTGCGGCATTGCCATTCCTCCCTTGTCATATCGTAATTATGGACAGCGTAGCGGCATGAGGTTACAAAAAGCAACCATGAAGAAACAAAAAGTAACCAAGTCGGCGACATCCCCCCACGGACGGTGGTATGCAGATGCCTGCGGCACGGCCTTCGGGCTTGAACTTCTCGGCGAACGCTGGGCGATGCTGATCGTGCGAGAACTCATGTTCGGGCCCCGCCGCTTCAGTGATATCCGCGCAGAACTTCCAGGGCTCAGCTCCAAGGTCCTGACAGAACGCCTGGCCGGCCTGGAAACCAATGGTGTCGTCCTTCGCAGCACCGCCCTCCAGCCAGCTCCGGCGCAGCTTTATGGCCTGACGGAATGGGGATACGCGGCCGAGCCGATCCTGCAGGAGATCGGCCGCTGGGCCGCCGCATCGCCATTGCACGACCCGACGCTGCCACTCTCCCCCGTTTCCTTCATGCTGTCATTGCGCACCATGCTGGATAGGGCAGCCGCATGCGGCACGACCCTGGTCATCGTCTTTGAAATCGGGACGGCGCAGTTCACCGCACGATTGGATGACGGCGCCATGCCGGTGGAACGCGGCGCGGCGGAACGGGCTGGTCTCCGCTTCAAAGCGCAAGCCGCGCCACCCCTCGCGGCTGTCTTTTACGGCGACGTGGCGCCAGAGGCGGCTGGCGTGGAAGTCTTCGGTGACGCCGCTCAGTGCCGAGACTTCATCGCGCTCTTCAACCTCCCGCAGCCCCAGGCGGACGTGGCACACCCTCGATAGCGGGGAAGCTTGGCCGAGCCTGGCGCCTGGCAGCCCTGGCCTCTGTTGAATCTGCCCCGGCTCCCCAAGGCGCCGGTGTCACTGGTTGACTTCGACCCCGAGCCGACCTTCACGCCTTTGCCGGTGCTGCCCCCCGGCTTTCCGAATGCAGGCTTTAGCTCACACCGATGTCAGTTTCGGGCGCATAGGGTTTTCCCGACACACGCACCCTGACCCGAAAAGACCGCCGATCCGGGCGGGAATGTGGTATCCTGTGCAGATCAGGACAATCAAAAAGCGGGGATAGCGCAATGTGCCACAGATGCGTGATGGAGACCGTAAAGCAGCGAATGCTGTCGCGACGGCAACTTCTGAGGACCGCGCCGACAGCGGCACTGGCTCTGACCGCTGCCGCACGCCCCGTAGGCGCTCAAGGCCAAGGCGGCGTGGCCGATCTGACCTACGTGGTAGATGAGGCCTTTCCGACGTGGTCCGGACCGCCCGGCATTTCACTCAAGCAGGAAGCAAAGTTCAGCGAGAGTGGCTTCAATGCCAACACCGTCACCGTCTTCGAACACACCGGCACGCATGTGGACGCGCCGCTACACTTCTCAGCCGACGGCCTTTCGGTGGAGGAAATTCCCGTTGGCAACCTGATCTGTTCGCTCTGCGTCATCGATATCAAGGAAAAGGCGGACACCGACATCGAGGCCCAGGTGACGCCGGATGACCTGACAGCCTGGATCGCCCGCAACGGGGACATACCGGACGGAGCTTGCGTGGCGATGAACGCGGGCTGGCAGGCACATGTTGCCACTCCGAAGTTCGTGGGCTTCGACGACAATGGCGTGCGACATTACCCCGGCTTTCACGTCGAGGCGGCGCAGATGCTGATGGAAGAGACCGGAGCGGTCTGTATTGCGACGGACTCGCCCTCGCTCGACATCGGATCGACGCAAGACTACGCGACGCATTACGCGTGGCTGCCCACGAACCGCTACGGGATCGAGAATGTCGCCAATCTGGATAGCGTGCCGGAGGCCGGGGCAACGCTCTTCGTTGGGGCGCCGACGCATCGAGGCGGCTCGGGAGGTCCAGCGCGGTTGATCGCGACCTTCTAGGCATTCAACGCGGAGCCCGCACCCAATGCCTGCCTCAACCTGCGACGCGCCCTCCTCTCTCCTCGACCGGACGATTTGTCCTGCTCTGCTGCCGGCAGCACGACAACCCCTCCGGTTGATGAGACTTTTCGGAGACGCACCGACGCAGTTCGAAACGCCGGCAGAAAAGTGGTTCGGGAGGGACGGAAATGTATAGCTCTATCTTGCTTGCATATGACGGTTCTCTGGAGGGGATCCTCGCATTGCGCGAAGGCGCAAAGCTTGCTCAGATATGCGGAGCCCGCGTCGTGCTTCTTGCGGTTGTGGAACACTCTTCCGAGATCTACGTCGGCGACGCCAGCACGGTCTATATCGGCCCTGACAAGACGGATGAGGTGAGACAAATCCTCGATGAAGGAGCCGCGCGGCTGACTCGCATGGGGTTGGCCCATGAGGCACGTCTGGACGCTGGGCTGGCAGCAGAGCGTATCACAAGTGTAGCTCACGAAGTCAGCGCTGAACTGGTCGTAGTCGGGCATCACAAGCAAGGAGCTATGGCGCGGTGGCTACGTGGATCGGTCACGAGCTCCCTGAGCGACAGCCTGAATTGCAGCCTGCTTGTCGCACGCCTTGAAATCTCTGATGAACAGCTTTTCGGGACAAGAACTAACTTGATGGATGTCACTGAGAACTGACCCAGCATTGTCATCGAGATTTGACCCGCCTGTCAGAAAGTCGGTCGGTTCATGATGCGGTCAACATTGGCGTCTCCTTCCTCTACTTTTTCGCGGTCTCCGAGCTGGCCTTGAAGCGGCAGCTGTCGTTTCCGGTTTCCAGGATGTGGCAGCGGTGTGTGAGGCGATCGAAGAGCGCGCCGACGTCGTGCAGTGCCAGTGCGCGCCCTGCCCCCCTGCCCAAGCCCCAAGGACCCCGACGCGCTTTCGGGACCGCAGCCTTTCGCGTGGCGCGAGGCCCCGCGGGGGCCTGACACCGCATAGCGCCTTGCGGGAAATGCACCGCCTGCCCTTGGCACCGCCGCCATCCTGCGCTTTGGTCGGTGCGACAAGCAGACGGAAAGGATGCCCCCATGCTGACCAGATCCCTTGGCCCCGACGGTCCGAGCCTCCCGGCACTGGGTGTCGGCGCCATGTCCTTCGCGGATTTCTACGGCCCGGTCACGACCGAGGGCTCTCATGCGATCCTGGACGCCGCGCGGGACGCGGGCATCGTGCATGTCGACACCTCGAACGTCTACGGCATGGGCCTGTCCGAAGAGACGATCGGCCGCTACCTCGCCACCTGCAAGGGCGAGACGCCCTTCCATATCGCCACGAAGGCCGGCATCTGCCGCGACCCCGAAACCGGCGCACGCGGGTTCGACAACAGCCCCGAACACCTCGAGGCCGAACTGGACAAAAGCCTGTTGCGCATGGGGCTGGAGAGGGTCGATCTGTTCTACGTCCACCGCCGCGACCAAAGGCACGAAATCGAGGCGGTGACAGAGTTCCTCGCCACGCTGATCGCCAAGGGCAAGATCGCCAGCTTCGGCTTTTCCGAGATCGCGCCCACCTCGCTGCGGCGCGCCGCAGCAGTGCATCCGGTGGCCGCCGTCCAGTCGGAATACAGCCTTCAGACCCGGGCGCCGGAACTGGGGCTGATCCAGGCCTGCGAGGCGCTGGGAACGGCGCTCGTCGCCTTCTCTCCGGTCGGGCGGGGGCTGCTGTCGGACACGCCGCCCACACCCGGGCGTGTCGCCGCAAGCGCCTTCCTGAAGGACAACCCGCGCTTCATCCCCGGCGCGCTCGAGCGCAATATCGCCGCCAGCCAGCCGCTGCGCGAACTGGCCCGGCAGGAAGGCGTGGCGACCGCCTCTCTGGCCATCGCCTGGGTGCTGGCGCAGTCCGATAGCATCTTCGCGATCCCGGGCACCCGCTCGACCGGGCATTTCGCGGAACTGGTGGCCGGCGCCAGGATGACCCCCGCCCCCGACCTGCTGGCCGAGATCGGGCGTCGCCTGCCCGTCGGCTGGTGCCACGGCGCCCGCTATTCAGCCGCCCAGGCCATCGGCCCCGAGGAGTACTGCTGAGCTCCCCGGCGCGGTTCACGGGTCGCCTGCCTGGGCGCGCAGGGCCCTAGACCGCCCCGAAGACCGCAAGCGCCGGGCCGTGCACGGCGATATCCACGGGGCCGAGGTCGGTGTCGACGCAGAGCGAGAAATACCCGGCCCTCGGCATGTAGACGACCGAATAGGCACCGTTCGACCGGGTCACCGTCCAGCACCGCTGCACGAACCCGCCGCTGAACCGGACAGAGACCGGGCGCGGCGCCACGCGCAGCCGCGCGAAATCCTCCAGCAACATGCGCCCCGCCCGCGTGGTGCCGTCGAAGGCGGCCAGCTCTGCCTCGACCAGCGCGGTCACCCGGTCGGCGGTCGCCGCGTCATCGCTCATGTCAGGGCGCGCCGCAGGATGTTGAGCCCCGCGATCAGCAGCACGATCAGCGTCGCCTTCCGAAAGGCCGCCTGGTCGATGCGGTCCTGTACAAGGCTCCCCAGCCACATGCCCAGCACCGCCGGCGGAATCAGCGCCAGCGAGAACCAGATCGTCCGGGCGTTCAGCACGCCCGACGCGACATGCGCCACCGCCAGCGCCACCGCGCCAAGGCCGTAGATCACCCCCTGCACGCGGATCTGTTCGCGCTTCTCGGTGTCCAGCGCGGTCAGATAGGCCACCGTGGGCGGCCCCCAGACCCCCGACATGCCACCGATGAACCCCGCGAAACCGCCGATCCCGATCTCCCAACCGCGCGAGGGCCCGTTGCGGAAGCGCGGCCTCCAGCCCGCCAGTTGCAGCGCCGCGAAGACCGTGATCGGCCCGCCGATCATCGCCAGCAGCACCCCGACGGGCAACACGCGCACCAGCTGTGCCGAGATCACCAGCGTCACCAGCCCGACCCCGAGGAACACCCGGAACCGACCGACCGAGGCCAGCGCCGCCGCCGCCCCCTGCCGCATCGCCTGCATCCCGTTGGTCACCAGCGTCGGCATGATCAGGCCCGCCAGCGCCAGCTCTGGCGCGATGAACATGCCCAGGCCGGACACGAGGATCATCGGCATGGCAAAGCCCACCATGCCCTTGACCACGCCGCCCAATGCCGCGATTGCGAGGGCAAGCAGCCAGGTCCCGGCGGTCAGAGAAGTCAGCATATCGGTCATGGGCGCGCCATAGCACGCCCTTGCGCCCAGCACCTCACTTTTCGCCCGCGCAATAATTGAACAACGCACATGCCAAACGGGTATTTTTGTTGCGCTGCACTTGCAAAATGGCTAGGACCGGCAGGACCCGAACAGAAGGAAGCGATTCATGGCCCATGACGGACAAGACCCGAGCCTTGGCAGCGTGACCCTGCCCGACCTCCTGACCCTGACCGGCGCGGCCATTGCCCCGGTCGAAGCGGTCTTCGAAACCGCGCGTGCCCGTGTCCGGGACATGGTCAGCGCCGAGGGCCGGGTCTCCGGCGCGCTGGTGGAAGAGAACCAGACCGCCTGCCACGGGCTGGCCTGGCTGGCCACCTACCTCGAAGCGCTGCGCCAGATGCACAAATGGGCGGAACGGCTGACCGCGTCGGGCACCTTCGGCGAGGTCGAGGAGCTGATCCTGCAGATCGCCTTCGGCGAATACCTCTGGCAGGTCTACGGCGGCATCCAGATGAACCAGGGCGAACTCGTGCGCCTTCAGGACATGGGGCTCGCGCAGGACGACATGCACGGGCTGATGACCGAGGCGGTGATGACGCTGACCCAGCGCGGCAATACCCAGGCCGCCCGCACCCGGCTGGTCGAGCTGATGCAGGAACGCGCGGCAGAGATCACCGTGGGCCGGACCGGTCTCGACGAAGAGCTCGAGATGATCCGCGAGCAGTTCCGCCGCTTCGCCGTCGAGAAGGTGGAACCCCACGCCCACGAATGGCACCTCAAGGACGAGCTGATCCCCATGGAGGTGATCGAGGAACTGGCCGAGATGGGCGTCTTCGGCCTGACCATCCCCGAGGACCTCGGCGGCTTCGGCCTGTCCAAGGCCTCAATGTGCGTGGTCTCCGAGGAACTCTCGCGCGGCTACATCGGCGTGGGCAGCCTCGGCACCCGCTCCGAGATCGCCGCCGAGCTGATCATCGCGGGCGGCACGGACGAGCAGAAGCAGAAGTGGCTGCCCAGGATCGCCAGCGGGGAAATCCTGCCCACGGCGGTCTTTACCGAACCCAACACCGGCTCCGACCTTGGCGCGCTGCGCACCCGCGCGGTGAAGAACGCCGAGGGCGACTACGAGGTCACCGGCAACAAGACCTGGATCACCCATGCCGCGCGCACGCATATCATGACGCTGCTGGCCCGCACCGATCCCGCGACGGACAACTACAAGGGTCTGTCGATGTTCATCGCCGAGAAGACCCCCGGCGACGACGCCAACCCCTTCCCGACCGAGGGCATGACCGGCGGCGAGATCGAGGTTCTGGGCTACCGCGGCATGAAGGAATACGAGCTCGGCTTCGACGGCTTCAAGGTCAAGGCAGAGAACCTGCTGGGCGGCGAAGAGGGCAAGGGCTTCAAGCAGCTCATGGAGACCTTCGAAAGCGCCCGCATCCAGACCGCCGCCCGCGCCATTGGTGTGGCGCAATCGGCGCTGGATGTCGGCATGACATACGCGCAGGACCGCAAGCAGTTCGGCAAGCCGCTGATCGCCTTCCCCCGCGTCTCAGGCAAGCTGGCGATGATGGCGGTCGAACTGATGATCGCGCGCCAGCTGACCTATTTCTCGGCCTGGGAAAAGGACCACGGCCACCGCTGCGACCTCGAGGCCGGCATGGCCAAGCTGCTCGGCGCCCGCGTGGCCTGGGCCTCGGCCGACAACGCGCTGCAGATCCACGGCGGCAACGGCTTCGCGCTGGAGTACACGGTCAGCCGCATCCTCTGCGACGCGCGCATCCTGAACATCTTCGAAGGCGCCGCCGAGATCCAGGCCCAGGTCATCGCCCGCCGCCTTCTGGGCTAAGACAGGACCCCGAGGGGCGGCGCCGAGACCTCAGGCGCCGCCCGCCCGCAGAGAGGCCATGCGGCCCTTCAGCTGTCGCAAACCCGCCCGGCCCCGGGCCCGCAACCGGACGAACCGCCCAGCCCTTCTTTGGTCCGGAAAATACCTCGGGGGGCCCGAAGGGCGGGGGCAGCGCCCCCTCCGCCGCAGCCACAGGCGCATCGCAGCCCCTGCCCCGGCGCAGCCCGCCCGCAGACCGCCCAAGGCAAAAAGGCCCGGTCCATCGACCGGGCCTTTCTCATCTCGACGGCACGGGGTCAGCCGCGCAACACGCCCCCGGTGGCCTTGGTCACCTTCTCGACGATCTTCGCGGCGACCGCCTCGATGTCCTTTTCCTTCAGCGTCTTGTCCGTCGGCTGCAGGCGCACGGTGATGGCAAGGCTCTTCTTGCCCTCGCCCAGCGACCCGCCGATGAACTCGTCGAAGACGCGGACCTCCTCGATCAGCGTCTTGTCGGCGCCCTGCGCCGCGTTGACCAGATCCAGCGCCTGCACATCGGCATCCACGACAAAGGCAAAGTCGCGCTCGACCGCCTGAAGGTCGCGCAGCACCAGCGCCTGCCGGGTCGCACCCGCCTTGCGCGGCAGCGGCACCGCGTCCGGCCAGATGGTGAAGCCCACCACCGGCCCCTTCACGTCCATCGCCTTCAGCACCCTGGGGTGCAGCTCGCCGAAGACGCCCAGCACCTTCTTGGGGCCAAGGCAGAACATGCCGTGCCGCCCCGGGTGCCACCAGTCGGACCCGCCGCGCAGGATCTGCATCCTGGGGGGCGCGCCGATGGCCGCCAGCACCGCCTCGGCATCCGCCTTGGCGTCGTAAAGATCCACCGCCCGCGCGGCGCCATGCACGTCCTTGAGCCCGGTGCGCCCGACCAAAAGGCCCGAGATCTGCTGGTGCTGCTCGCCCGGCTCGCCGCCGGTGAAGGCCGCGCCCAGCTCGAAGAGCGCAAGATCCATGAAGCCGCGCGCCTGGTTGCGGGCCGCCGCCTGCAACAGGCCCGGCAGCAGCGCGGGCCGCATGTGGCTCATCTCGGACGAGATCGGGTTGGCCAGCATCGTCGCGTCATCGCCGCCGCCGAACAGCGCCGCCGAGTCCCGGTCGATGAAGCTGTAGGTCACGCATTCGTTGTACCCCAGCGCCGCCGCCGTGCGCCGCGCCACGCGCTCGCGCTTCTGCTGCGGCGAGAGGATCGGGCCGGGAACGCCCGCAATGGTGCGCGGCAGCGGCTTGCCCTTCAGCTTGGTCAGCGAGGCGATGCGCGCCACCTCTTCCACCAGATCCGCCTCGCCGAGGATGTCGGGACGCCACGAGGGCACATGCGCCATGTTGCCTTCCATCCGGAAGCCGAGCGCGGTCAGGGTCTGGCGCTGCGTCGATTCCGGGATCTCCATCCCCACCAGAGACACCACCCGCGCCGGGTCCAGCCGGTAGGCGCGCGCGGTATCGGGAACATAGCCCGCCACCACCACCTCCGAGGCCTCGCCGCCGCAGAGGTCGAGGATCATCTGCGCCGCGTCCTCCATGGCCTGCATGTTGTACTCGGGGTCGATGCCACGCTCGTTGCGATAGCGCGCGTCCGAGTTGATCTTCAGCGCGCGGCCCGTATGGGCGATCTGGATGCGGTCCCAGACGGCGGCTTCGAGGAAGACATTGGTCGTGGCCTCGGTGCAGCCGGTTTCCAGCCCGCCCATGATACCGCCGATGGATTCGATGCCTTCGGCGTCAGAGATCACCACCTGCCCGGGGCCGAAGGTATAGGTCTTCTCGTCCAGCCCCACCAGCGTCTCGCCGCCCCCGGTGCGGTGCACGCGCAGCGCGCTGCCCTTGACCTTGTCGGCATCGAAGACGTGCAGCGGGCGGTTGCGGTCGTGGGTGAAGAAGTTGGTCATATCCACCAGCGCGGAAATCGGCCGCAGCCCGATGGCGCGCAGCCGGTCCTGCAGCCACTTCGGGCTGGGGCCATTGGTGACGCCCCGGATCAGCCGCCCGGCGAAGACCTCGCAGCCGTCGGTGCGCGTGTCCTCGTCGATGGTGACGGTGATCGGACAGGGGAAGCTGCCCTTGACGTAGCCTTCCTTCATCGGCTTCAGCGTGCCAAGGCCCCGCGCCGCCAGGTCGCGCGCGATGCCATGCACCCCCAGCGCATCCTGCCGGTTCGGCGTGATGGCGATCTCGATCACCGGGTCGACCTTGGCCGGATCGTTCTCGGCCAGCCAGTCGGTGAACCTCTGCCCCACGGTGCCCGAGGGCAGCTCGATGATGCCGTTGTGTTCGTCGCTGAGTTCCAGCTCGCGCTCCGAGGCCATCATGCCGTGGCTCTCGACGCCGCGGATGTTGCCCACCGACAGGGTCACGTCGATGCCGGGCACGTAGTCGCCGGGCTTGGCCAGCACCACGGTGATGCCTTCGCGCGCGTTGGGCGCGCCGCAGACGATCTGCTTCACACCCTCGTCGGTTTCCACCTGGCAGACGCGCAGGCGGTCGGCGTCGGGATGCTGCTCGGCGCTCTGCACCTTGGCCAGCGTGAAGCCCGCCAGCTTGGCGGCGGGGTTCTCGACCCCCTCGACCTCGAGCCCGAGGTCGGTCAGGGTCTCGGCGATCTCCTCCACAGAGGCCGTGGTGTCGAGGTGCTCCTTGAGCCAGGAAAGCGTGAATTTCATGGGTCCGGTCCCCGGGTGACTGCGTGTTGCGCCGTGCTTAGCGGATGCGCCCCGGGGAGGAAAGAGGCACCCGGCCCGCCCCCTCGCGGGGGCGAAGTCCGCGACGGACTTCGGACCGTTTTCTTCGAAAGAAAACGGCGCGTCAGGATTGGTAGCGGTCCGCGAGGTCGTCGGCGTCGCCCATGGCGGCCAGCCTCAGCTCCCGCACCAGCCGCAGCGTCGGCTTGGCCATGAAGAAGACCGAGCCCACCGTGAAGAACCATGTCGCGACCGTCATCAGGCTGTCGCGGAAGAACATCACCGATCCGATGGTGAAACAGACCGCCGCCGCGAAGTCGACGAAGGTATAGACCAGCTCGAACAGGGCGTAGACCCGCCGTGTCTCGGGATTGCGGTCACGGTTCTCGTGGGAAAAAAGCGGCATGGCGTGTCCCTATGCATCCTGGGTTTGCCTTACAGTCGCATACCCCATGCACCCGGCGCCACATGCGCAAACGCCCCCGAAGGCCGTTCGGGGGCGGTGAGTGGTTGTTCCAAGACCACGCGGCAAGGCCAGCGTCCCATAGCCCCCCGCGGTCAGGAGAGGCGGCCGCTGCTCAGCGCGACAGGCCCGCGTGCAGCGTCGGCACGTCCAGCGAGGCAAAGCCGTAGTGGCGCAGCCAGCGCAGGTCGCTGTCGAAGAAGGCGCGCAGGTCGGGGATGCCGTATTTCAGCATGGCGATCCGGTCGATGCCCATGCCGAAGGCAAAGCCCTGCCACTGCTCGGGATCCACACCCGCCGCCTTCAGCACCTTGGGGTGCACCATGCCGGAGCCGAGGACCTCGAGCCAGTCGTCGCCCTCGCCGATCTTCAGCTGGCCGCCCTCCCACGAGCACTGGATGTCGACCTCTGCCGAGGGCTCGGTGAAGGGGAAATGCGAGGCGCGGAAACGGGTCTTGATGCCCGGCGTCTCGAAGAAGGCCGAGAAGAACTCTTCCAGCACCCACTTGAGGTTCGCCATCGAGATGTCCTTGTCGATGGCCAGCCCCTCGACCTGGTGGAACATCGGCGTGTGGGTCTGGTCGTAATCGGCGCGGTAGACGCGGCCCGGGCAGATGATCCGGCAGGGCGCGCCATGCGCCTCCATGTGGCGGATCTGCACCGGCGAGGTATGCGTGCGCAGCACATGCGGGGCGCGCTCGTCATCCTCGGCGCGGTGCATGTAGAAGGTGTCCATCTCGGCCCGCGCCGGGTGGTGGCCGGGGATGTTCAGCGCGTCGAAGTTGTACCAGTCGCTGTCGATCTGCGGGCCTTCCGCGACCGAAAAGCCCATGTCGGCGAAGATCGCGGTGATCTCTTCCATGACCTGGCTGACCGGGTGGATGCTGCCCATCCGCTGCGGGCGGCCCGGCAGAGTCACGTCCAGCCACTCGCTGCGCAGGCGCTCTTCCAGCGCGGCATCGCCCAGGGCGGCCTTCTTGGCGGCGAGGGCAGAGTTGATCTCGTCCTTCAGCGCGTTCAGCGCGGGGCCTGCCGTCTGGCGCTCTTCGGGCGTCATCTTGCCCAGCTCGCGCATCCGCAGGCTGACCTCGCCCTTCTTGCCCACGGCGGCGACGCGCAGGTCCTCCAGCGCGGATTCGTCACCGGCCCCGGCGATCAGGTCGAGATATTTCTGGCGCAGGTCGTCCATCGGGGTCTCCTTCGGCTGTCGCCTGCCGAAGTATCGCCGCCCGAGGTCAAGGGCAAGGCTGTGCGGACGCCTCGGGCGCTTGATCCCCGGGGCCACCGGACCACCATTGCGCACGGACCCCATGGAAAGGCACCCCACATGCTGCGTATCGGCCTTTTGTTTCTTGCCCTGACCCTCGGCGCCTGCGGGCGCGGCGTGCCGGACGATGCCCGCGTGGTCGTCGCGGGCGATTCGGTGATGGCCTGGAACCGGGTCGAGGGCGCATCTGTCGCGGACGGGCTGTCGCGGGCGCTGGATGTGCCGGTCGGCGACGTCTCGCTGCCCTATGCCAGTGTCAGCGGCGTGACCGGCGCGGGGCCGCTGAACATCGCGCGGCAGGTCGGGAGGCTGGACGCGCCCTGGGTCGTGGTGAACGGCGGCGCCAACGATCTGGGCATCGGTTGCGGGCGCGCCAACCAGGGCATGCTGGAGGCGCTGATCACGCCGGACGGCAGCAAGGGGGCGATCCCCAAGCTGGTGCGCGGCCTGACCGAGCGGGGCTCTCGCGTGGTCTGGGCCGACTATTACACCTCGCCGAAGTTCGCGGGTACGCCCTGCGCGCGGCTCTATGCCGATATGGAGCAACGACTAGGGCGGATGGCTGAGGCGATGCCCGCCGTTTTCTTCGTCAATATGGGAGACGTCATCGCGACCTCGGACTCGGCGATGTTCGACAGCGACCGCATCCACCCCTCGCCCGAAGGCTCGCGCCGGATCGCGGCGCTTGTGGCAGAGGCCATCCGGGCGGCGGACCCCACGCTTCGCTGAGCCCGCCCTTCGGCGCGCCGCCCCCCTTGGTGACACTGCCCTTCGCTGGGCAGACCCTCCGGTGTCTTCCCCCTTTCGATTGCGGCGTCTTTCCGTGACGCCCCGTTCCTTTTGCGCGCGCCCCAAGCGGAACGCCTTCCCGCCCGCCCGAAACGCAAGAAAGCCCGGGACGCGGGGTCCCGGGCTTTCCGAATGTCATGCCGTGAAAGACTTAGGCGGGCAGAGCGCCCTTGGCCTGATCCACGATGGCCGCGAAGGCCTCGGGCTCGTGCACGGCGAGATCCGCCAGAACCTTGCGGTCGACTTCGATGCCGGCCAGCGACAGGCCGTTGATGAAGCGCGAATAAGTCAGCGATTCGTCATGTGCGCGGACGGCGGCGTTGATCCGCTGGATCCACAGCGCGCGGAAGTTGCGCTTGCGGTTGCGACGGTCGCGCGTGGCGTACTGGTTGGCCTTGTCGACGGCCTGTGCCGCGACCTTGAAGGTGTTCTTGCGACGGCCATAGTAGCCCTTGGCTGCCTTGATGACCTTCTTGTGACGCGCGTGCGTGACGGTTCCGCTCTTGACTCGGGACATGCTGGATCCTCCTGATTAGCGGTCGTAGGGCATGTAGCCCTTGACGATCTTGGCGTCGGGGGCGGACAGCGTGGTGGTGCCGCGAGCGTCGCGGATGAATTTCGTGGTGCGCTTGATCATGCCGTGGCGCTTGCCGGCCTGACCTGCGACAACCTTGCCGGTGGCCGTAACCTTGAAGCGCTTCTTGGCGCTCGACTTGGTCTTCATCTTGGGCATTTCGGTTCTCCTGTTCTTGACGCGACTCGGCATGCCGCTTGAGCCGGACGCGCGGTTGGAGCGGGCCGTATAGAGGCGTGGGGGCGGTTTGGCAAGGGGCAGATCGGGGTGGCGCGGCGCGCGGACCGCCCTTGCGGCTTATCCAGGATGGGATGCGACAAGGCAAGGCGCCAAGCCCCGACCGCCCCACCCCGCCGCGTCGCCGGGCCGCTCTGCGATTCGCCCTGCGGGCAGGGGTCTGCGCGCCCTGCGAAGGCGAAATCCTGCTCTCGACGCGGCCCCCTGACCGCAGGACCGGCGCGGGCTGGCGAGGGGCGGTGCCGGCGCCGGGAAGCGCAGGCGTTTTCCGCGACGGAAAACGGGCCGAATTCTTTGATAGAATTCGGCCCGTGGTCACAGCAGCCGGGCGATCACACCGTAGAGCACCTCGGGCATTTCCGTCAGCCTGAAGCCGCCGGGCCTGCGCAACGCGGCCCAGAGCACAAGGCCGGCGCCCGCCAGAAGTGCCACGACCCCGGTGCGCGGCGCGCGCCGGTCCGACCAGGCGGCGATGATCGAGGGCAGCGACAGCACCATCAACCCGAGGCCGGTCACCAAGGCCACGTCGTTGTCCATCCCTGCCCCGTCGCTCCCTTGTCCCGAAGCCCGCCAGGGGGCCTCGGAGGACAGGTTACTCGGGATCGGTCGAGTAGATCAAACGCTCGTCGCAGGGCGCCACGCGCAGGATGTTCGTGGTCCCGGTGGTGTTGAAGGGCACACCCGCCGTCACCACGATCTGGTCGTCGGGGCCGGCATAGCCTTCGGCCCGGGCGGCCCGCGCCGCGTTCACCACCGCCTGCTTGAAGCGTTCCAGCTCGCCGGTCATGACGGTCTGCACACCCCAGCTCAGCGACAGCTTGCGCGCCGTGCCGCGCTGGCTGGTCAGCGCGATGATCGGCACCCGCGGCCGTTCGCGCGCAACCAGGACGGCGGTGTTGCCCGAGGAGGTGAAGCAGCAGATCGCCTTGATGTCCGTGGTCTCGGCAATCTCGCGCGTGGCGGCGACGATGCCGTCGGCCACGGTCTTGCGGTCGGCGTGGCGCGAGGCCTCGATCACGTCGCGGTAGGTCGGATCGCATTCCACGGAGACAGCGACGTTGTTCATCGTCTGCACCGCCTCGATGGGGTACTGACCGGCCGCCGATTCCGCCGAGAGCATGATCGCGTCGGTGCCCTCGTAGATGGCGCCCGAGACGTCGGACACTTCGGCCCGCGTCGGCATCGGCGATTCGATCATCGATTCCAGCATCTGCGTCGCCACGATCACCGGGCGCGCCGCCGCGCGGCACTTGCGCACCAGCCGTTTCTGGATCGGCGGCACCGAATGCACCGGCAGCTCCACCCCCAGATCGCCGCGCGCCACCATGATGCCGTCGGACACCGCGAGGATGCTGTCGAATTCGCGCACCGCCGAGGGCTTTTCGATCTTGGCGATGATCGAGGCCCGGCCATTGGCGAGGTCACGCGCCTCCTGCACGTCGCGGGCGCGCTGCACGAAGCTGAGCGCCAGCCAGTCGACGCCAAGCTGGCAGACAAACTCCAGATCGCGCCGGTCCTTGTCGGACAGCGCCGCCACCGGCAGCACCACGTCGGGCACGTTCACGCCCTTGCGGTTCGAGATCGTGCCGCCCGCCTCGACGATGCAATTGGCGTGATCCTTGGTGCAATCCGCCACCTTCAGGCGGATCTTGCCGTCGTTGACCAGCAGGGTCGACCCCGGTTCCAGCGCCTCGAAGATCTCGGGGTGCGGCAGCTGCACGCGCTTCGCCGTGCCCGGCGTCTTGTCGAGGTCGAGCCGGAACTCCTGCCCCCACTCAAGGTCTTCCGAGCCGTTCTCGAACTCGCCCACGCGCAGCTTCGGCCCCTGAAGGTCGGCAAGGATGGCGATCGGGCTGTTGAGATCCTTCTCGACCTGCCGGATGATCTTGTGCCGCTCTTCGATCTCTTCGTGGCTGCCGTGGCTCATGTTCAGGCGGAAGACGTCCGCCCCGGCCTCGTGCAGGGCACGGATCATCTCGTAGGTGGAAGAGGACGGGCCCAGCGTGGCCACGATCTTGACGTGTCGGTCGCGTTTCATGAAGTCTCCTTGCCCGGTGCGGCGGCGGGGTGAACTGTGGCGGTCCGGGTTCTGCGTCTGGCTGTCAGGCGGCATCCCGGAGACCCTGCGGGCCTTGAGTTACCGCTAACGTCGCGGCGTTTATCCCGCAATTCCCTTTGCCGCGCAACTTGCTTATGTCTAGCGGGCGATGGATGAAGAAACCATGACATATTGCCCGTTCCGGGTCGAGGGAGAGGGGCGGCAGAGCCGCTTCCTGATCACCTGCGATCATGCCGCCAATACCGTTCCGCCGGAACTGGGCGGCACGCTGGGGCTGCCCGATGGCGATATGGCGCGCCACATTGCCTATGACGTGGGCGCCGCCGGGGTGGCGCGCGCGCTTGGCGCGGCGCTTGGCGCGCCGGTGGTGCTGTCGGATTTCTCCCGCCTCGTGATCGACCCGAACCGGGGCGAGGACGACCCGACCCTGCTGATGAAGCTCTACGACGGCTCGGTCATCCCGGCCAACCGCCATGCGGATGCAGCCGAGAAGGCCCGGCGGCTCGAGGCCTACCACCGCCCCTACCACCGCGCCCTCGAACGGCTGGCGGCGCGGCGCGAGGACGTGGCCATCGTCTCGGTCCATTCCTTCACGCGACAGTTGCGGGGCCGCCCGACGCGGCCATGGCACGTCGGCGTGCTGCATGCGTGGGACGCGCGCCTCTCCGATCCGCTGATCGCCCTGCTGGAAGTCGAGCCGGATCTGGTCGTCGGGCGCAACGAACCCTACCCCGGCCATCTGCCCGGCGATGCCATCGACCGCCACGCGCTGAAGCACGGGCGGCTGAACACGCTGCTGGAAATCCGCAACGACCTGATCGAAACCGAAACCGCGCAGGCGCATTGGGGGGACCGGCTTGCCGGCCTTCTGACCCGCGCGCTGGCGCAGGTCCGGGACTGAGCAGGACGACAGGGCGCCCGGCCCACCCGGGCGCGCAAAACCATCAGACGACCCACCAAGGAGGACGCACCATGGACGACCAGACCCGCACCGAACTCGAAGCCGCCGCCTTCCGCCGCCTGCGCAAGCACCTGATGGAGGACCGGCCCGAGGTGCAGAACATCGACCTGATGAACCTCGCGGGCTTCTGCCGCAACTGCCTGAGCCGCTGGTATCAGGAGGCCGCGACAGAGCGCGGCCTCGAGATGGGCAAGGAGGACGCGCGCGAGATCTTCTACGGCATGCCCTACGACGACTGGAAGGCCGCCCAGCAGACCGAGGCCGGACCCGAGAAGCAGGCCGCCTTCGACAAGGCCTTCAAGGAAAACGTCACCGACAAGGGCTGATCTGCCCGGCCCCGGGCCTGAAACGCCGACCGCCCGCCGCGCCCTCGGCGCTGTCCCGTCGCGGCGGGGTCACGGCGATGGGCAGAGGCTGTATATGCCCGGCGGCTTTTGTCGCCTCCCGGCGTGAGACAGGCGGACGGGCCGCACCCGAGCATGGATGCCGCGGGGCCGTCCCGGTCCCCGCGCGGCGCCCGGAGGCAACAGCATGGCAGGCCGCGGACGACCGTCGCGGCAGCCGCCCCCCTGCCCCGGTGACCTCGATGTTTCGCAGTGACCGCCCGCGACAACCGCGCGCTAGCGCCGGGCGCCCATCACCGCAAGGCGCACGAAGGCGCGCTCGACCAGCGCCATGGCCGGGGCCCGCTGCCCGGCAGAGCGCAGCTTCAGGTCGGTGTCCATCAGCACACCCAGCGCGCCCTCCAGCCGGTCCAGCGGCCAGCCCTGCGCCTGCCGCAGCATCCGGTCGCGGCGCGGGCCGAAGAGCGGCGGACGCACCGACCCGATGCCCTGCGCAGGCCCACCGGGGGCCGAGGCGATGGCATAGAGCAGGCGGAAATGCCGCGTGCCCATGATCAGCAGCGTCACCGGGGCGACGCCCTGCGCCTCCAACCGCTGCATGACCCGGGCAATATCGCCCGTCCGGCCCTCGGCAAGGATGTGAAAGACCTCGTCCATCTCGGCCTCGATCGAGGCGGGGGCGTTCAGTTCCACCTCTTCGACCGAGAGCGGCTCCGTATCGTCCAGCTTGTAAAGCGCCACCTTTTCCAGCGTCTGGCGGAAATCGCCCGGCGTCAGCACCCGCGCCAGCGCCTCCAGCGCACCCATGGCGTCGCGGCCCACGTCGGTCAGCCCGGCGCGCTTCAGCTCTTCCTGGATCTCGTCGCGGCCCATGGGATCGTTGTAAAGCCCCGCCACCCGCGCCGTGCGGTGCTTCTCGAACAGCTTGCGCAGCGAGGAAGAGCCCTTCAGCCCGCCCGCCGTGGCAACGATCATCGCGTCGCCCTCGCGCCAGTCCTGAAGCGCCGCCTCGAAGGTCTTGGTCAGCCCGTCCGTGGCCTCTTCGACCAGCACGGCGCGGGCGCCGGGAAAGAAGCCCTGCGCCTTGACCGCGTCCAGAAGCCCCGAGGGATCCTTGCGCAGCTCTGCCCCCGGCAGGCGGGTCAGCCGCATCTCTTCCTCGCCCTGCGGCCCGACGACGGCGCCGACCACCTCCTGCCGCTTCATCGCCACGCGCATCGGGTCGTCGCCATAGATCAGCAGCGCCGGAACGGCGGGATCGGGCCTGCGAAAGAAGGCATTGGCGTCGCGCGGCGAAAGCTTCATCCGACGAAGTCGTCCGCCGCCAGCACCAGGTCGTCGACGGTCTGATCCGCCAGCATGGTCATCAGTCGCTCGCGCGCCGCACGCTCGGAGGCGCGGGTCGCGACGGTCGAGCCGGTGGTGGAATAGCCGGTGAAGGCGTTGGTCGCGGCCGAATGCACCTGCTGCCCGGTCGCCACCTCGATCAGGCGAAAGCGCGCGCGCCCGATCAGGCGATAGCGCGTGTCCTCGCCCGCCGAGGTGCTGCCCACGGCGCTTTCCTCGATCTCGAAGGTCACCGACAGCCGGTAGGGCGCGGATGCGGCGGCCCGGCCCAGCCGCTCTTCGAAGCGGCGGCTGTAAAGGTAGGCCTCTGTCGTTTCGGGCGCCTCCAGCAGCACCGCGTCGTGCAGGGCGTCGCCGCTGCCGCCGGGGCCATAGACGGGCGAAAAGCCGCAGGCGCCCAGACCAAGGGCGCCCAGCAGCAGGGTTCTTCGATCAAACGACCACATTCACGATCCGCCCCGGCACCACGATCAGCTTCTTGGGCACCCCCCCGTCGAGGGCCCGCACCACAGCTTCATGCGCCAGCGCCAGCTTTTCAACCTCTTCCTTGGGCATGTCCTTGGGCACGGCGATCTCGCCCCGGCGCTTGCCGTTGACCTGGATGGGCAGCGTCACCGTGTCGTCGACCAGCTTCGTCTCGTCCGCCACGGGCCATGCGGCCTCTGCCACCAGCCCCTCGCCGCCCAGCATCTGCCAGACCTCTTCCGCAAGATGCGGCGTCATCGGCGACATCAGCTGCGCAAGGACCTTGGCGGCGCGGGTCTTGACCTCTTTGCCCGCCCGCGACTTCGCCAGCGCATTGGTGAAGGCGTAAAGCTTGGCGATGGCCGCGTTGAAGCCGAAGCTTTCGACGCCCATGGTCACGTCGTGAATCGCCCGGTGCATCTCGCGCTCCAGCGCCGCGTCCTCCTGCGTCGAGGGCGCGTCCCCCTCGGCGATCTCGGCGGCGATGCGCCAGACGCGGGCAAGGTGCTTGTGCGCGGCCTCGGCGCCCGATGCGGTCCATTCCACGTCCCGCTCGGGCGGGCTGTCCGACAGCACGAACCAGCGCGCGGTATCGGCGCCGTAGCTGGCGATGATCGCCACCGGGTCGACGACGTTGTTCTTGGATTTCGACATCTTGGCAGAGGGAATGATCTGCACCTCGGCGCCACCCTCCTTCAGGTAGGCCTTGCCGTCGCGCAGCTCCACCGCCTCGGGGTAGTGATAGACTGGGCGACCGTTGGCGCCCTCGGTCTGGAAGATCGCATGCGTGACCATGCCCTGCGTGAAGAGCGCATCGAAGGGCTCGGCGGATTTCTCCGGCAGGTGGCCGGTCTTGACCATGCCCCGGCAGAAGAAGCGCGCGTAAAGCAGGTGCAGGATCGCGTGCTCGATGCCGCCGATGTACTGGTCGACGTTCATCCAGTAGGCGGCATCCTCCATCACCGTCGGCGTATCCGCGCGCGGCGCGGTGAAGCGCGCCTGGTACCACGAGGAATCGACGAAGGTGTCCATGGTATCGGTCTCGCGCCGGGCAGGCGCGCCGCAGGCCGGGCAGGCGCAGTCGCGCCACGAGGGGTGGCGGTCCAGCGGGTTGCCGGGCACGGAAAAGTCGATCGCCGTGCCGTCCTCGTCATAGGGCAGCTCGATCGGCAGGTTTTCCTTCTTCTCGGGCACCACGCCGCAGGCCTCGCAATGCACCACCGGGATCGGGCACCCCCAGTAACGCTGGCGGGACAGACCCCAGTCGCGCAGGCGGAACTTGGTCACGCCGTGGCCGACGCCGTTCTCCTCGCAGAAGGCGATGGCCGCATCGACGCCCTGCTCGCCGGTCTGCGCCTCTTCCCCGGCGAAACCGTTGATGTAGCGCACCGCTTCCGGCTTCGGCGGAACATAGGCCGGGCCGCCCTCCTCGGGCAGGACAAAGCTGCCCTCCTCGCCCGTGGCCGGCACATAGGTCGAGCGCACGGGCAGGTCGTATTTGCGCGCGAAGTCGAGGTCGCGCTGGTCATGCGCCGGGCAACCGAAGATCGCGCCGGTGCCGTAGTCCATCAGGATGAAGTTGGCGACGTAGACGGGCAATTCCCAGGCGGTATCGAAGGGATGGCGCACGGTCAGCCCGGTGTCGTAGCCACGCTTCTCGGCCTTCTCCAGCTCTTCCTCGCTGGTGCCGCTGCGACGGCATTCGGCATTGAACGCCGCCAGCGCCGCGTCACCCTGCTCCAGGTGCTTGGCCAGCGGGTGATCCGGCGAGATGCCCACGAAAGAGGCGCCCATCAGCGTGTCGGGCCGCGTGGTATAGACCTCGATCCGGTCGAAACCCTCGGGCGCGTCCACGGTCGAGAAGGCAAACTGCAGGCCGCGCGAGCGCCCGATCCAGTTGGCCTGCATCAGCTTGACCTTGGCGGGCCAGTTGTCGAGGCTGTCGAGCGCATCCAGCAGTTCCTCGGAATAGTCCGAGATCTTGAAGAACCACTGGGTGAGCTCCTTGCGCTCGACCAGCGCGCCGGAACGCCAGCCGCGCCCGTTCTCGACCTGCTCGTTGGCCAGAACCGTCATGTCGACCGGGTCCCAGTTCACCACGGCGTTTTTGCGGTAGACCAGCCCCGCCTCGAGGAAGTCGAGGAACAGCGCCTGCTGCTGGCCGTAGTACTCAGGGTCGCAGGTGGCGAACATCCGCGTCCAGTCCAGCGAGAAGCCCAGCGGCTTCATCTGGCCGACCATCGTGTCGATATTGCCGTAGGTCCAGTCCTTCGGATGACCGCCCGAGGCCATGGCCGCGTTCTCGGCGGGCATGCCGAAGGCGTCGAAGCCCATGGGGTGCAGCACGTTGTGCCCGGTGTTGCGCTTGTAGCGCGCGATCACGTCGCCCATCGTGTAGTTGCGCACATGGCCGATGTGGATGCGCCCCGAGGGATAGGGGAACATCTCCAGCACGTAATACTTGGGCTTGTCGCCCTCGCGCCGGGCCTTGAACGTTTCGGCCTCGTCCCAGGCGGCTTGCCATTTCGGTTCGATGGTGGCGGGGTCATAGCGCGACATGGGGGTATCCTTCGGCGGCGTTTGGGCGGCAGGTGTCGGGCGGGGTGATAGGGCGCGGCGCCGCTTTCGTCCAGAGGGGGCCGGTCTTGCGCGCCCTTCTCCCCGGCTTGCGCGCCCTTCTCCCCGGAAAACCGGGGGCTGCGCGCGCTCGGCTTCGCCTCAGCCCTCGCGCACCCCGGGATATCTCCGGACAGAAGAAACAGGCAGGCCGCGCATCCTTCTTCTGTCGGGAAATATCCCGGGGGTGCGGGGGCTGGCCCCCGCCCGTCCCCGCAGGCGCTCAGCTCAGCGCATCCCAGACCAGCTTTGCCCCGGTCAGGGTCAGGGCCACGTAGGTGATGCCGTAGAAGACCCGCTCGGACACCATGTGGTGCAGCTTGATCCCCGCCCAGGTTCCCAGCAACGCGAAGGGGATCAGCACCAGATCCAAAAGCAGCGTCTCGCGCGTGAAGATGCCCATGCCCAGGTAGAAGCCCGACTTGAACAGGTTCACCGCCCAGAAGACCAGCACCGTGGTCGCCTGGTAGGCGGTCTTGGACAGCCCCTGGCCCAGCATGTAGACCGCCGCCGCGGGCCCTCCGGCGTGGCTGACGAAGCTGGTGAAGCCCAGCACCACGCCCGAGACCACCCCCGTCTTCGCGCCGAAGCGCGCGCCCAGCCGGATCAGCCCCAGCTGCTGCGCCGCCTGCCAGGCCACGAAGACCAGCGCCACGGCGCCGATGATCAGCCGGATCATGTCCGGATCGGCGGAGGCCCAGAACAGCGCGCCCAGCACCGTCCCCGGCACGGCACCCAAAAGCAGGACCCGGGACACCGGCCAGTCCCATTGCCGCCAGTAGGCCACCAGCCCCTGCACATCCATCAGCATCAGCAGCGGCAGCATCAGCCCCACCGCCACCGCCGGGGGCAGCAGGACCGCCAGAATCGAGGAGCTTGCAAAGGCCACGCCAGAGCCGAAACCGCCCTTGGAGATGCCTGCGAAAATCACCGCCGGGATGGTGGCGGCCAGCACCGCCGCGCTGAAAAGGTCCACACGCGCCTCCTGTAAGCTGCGGGGTTGCCATGGCTTTAGCGCGAACACCGGGCACATGACAGCCCCCTCGCGGGCCATGCCGCAGCGCGGCACCCTTGCAACGCGGACGGCAAGAGCGTACCCAAACCACCAAATTCACGAAGGACCGGAGATCCTATCCATGGCCAGACCCAAGATCGCCCTCATCGGCGCGGGACAGATCGGTGGCACGCTCGCCCACCTCGCAGCAATGAAGGAACTGGGCGACGTCGTGCTCTTCGACATCGCCGAGGGCACCCCCGAGGGCAAGTCGCTCGACATCGCAGAATCCGGCCCCTCGGAAGGCTTCGACGCAAGGCTGAAGGGCACGCAGGACTACGCCGACATCGCCGGCGCCGACGTCTGCATCGTGACCGCCGGTGTGCCGCGCAAGCCGGGCATGTCGCGCGACGACCTGCTGGGCATCAACCTCAAGGTCATGAAGTCCGTGGGCGAGGGCATCGCCGCCAACGCCCCCGACGCCTTCGTGATCTGCATCACCAACCCGCTCGACGCGATGGTCTGGGCACTGCAGAAGTTCTCGGGCCTGCCCGCGAACAAGGTCTGCGGCATGGCCGGCGTGCTGGACTCGGCCCGCTTCCGCCACTTCCTGTCGCTGGAATTCGACGTCTCGATGAAGGACGTCACCGCCTTCGTGCTGGGCGGCCACGGCGACACCATGGTGCCCTCGCTGCGCTATTCGACCGTCGCGGGCATCCCCCTGCCCGACCTGATCGAGATGGGCTGGACCACCAAGGACAAGATGGACGCCATCGTCCAGCGCACCCGTGACGGCGGCGCCGAGATCGTCGGCCTGCTGAAGACCGGTTCGGCCTATTACGCCCCCGCCACCTCGGCGATCGAGATGGCAGAGGCCTACCTGAAGGACCAGAAGCGCGTCCTTCCCTGCGCCGCCTATTGCGACGGCGACCTCGGCGTGAAGGACATGTACGTGGGCGTGCCGACCGTGATCGGCGCCGGCGGCATCGAGCGCATCGTCAACATCAAGCTCAACAAGGAAGAGCAGGAGATGTTCGACACCTCCGTGAAGGCCGTTCAGGGCCTCGTGGAGGCCTGCAAGGGCATCGACACCTCGCTGGCGTAAGCCCTCCGAGAGCATCCATGGAACCGCCCGGGCCGCCGCGCCCGGGCGTTTTCGTTTGGCGGGGGAAGCCCCTTCGAAGGGGCTTTCTCAAGCGGCTTCGAAGCCGCTTTCACGCCGCCCCCCAGCCGGTCATCTCCCAGAGGTCCGGGTCCTGTGCCAGAAGCGCGCGGTCGAAGGCCGCGACCGAGAGATCCGGCATCCCGGGCAGCCTGCCGGGATCGAAGGACAGCGCCTCTTCCAGCAGGCCGAAGCCGCGCAGCCGGTCTGCCTGCGGCTGCGTCAGGCGGTGCAGCCCGGCCTCGGCCTCCAGCGCCTCCTCCAGGCCGCCCATCCGGTCGAGCATCCATGCGATCTGCGCCATCCGGTGCGGCGGCAGGATATGCGCCTGCACCTCGGGCGGCTGCCCCCTGTAGCGGATCAGCTTCAGCAGCCAGTGCAGCGGCGTGACCCCGTCGAAATGCAGCAGCCGGGTGGTGGTCGAGCGCCACGCCGGCGCGCGCCGGCGTTTGCCCCCGGCCTCGAGGTAGGATTCATGCACCATCTGGCGGAACCCCTGCCCCACCGGCACGGCGCATTTGCCGGACCCGTGGCTGAACATGCCCTCGCGCAGATGCGGCGCGAGGGCGCCGTAGATCACCGCATCCATCCCCTTGCCGCCCGGCGAGGCGCGGCGGAAGACCCCGTCGAAAAGCCCCGCCTGCGCCTGCCCGGCCATCAGCGCGCGCTCCATCACCGCAAAGCGCAGCTCTGCCCCCAGCTCCGAGACGGCGGGAAGCTCAGACGCCAGCGGCCGGTCCTGCCAGAGGAACTCGTCCGCATCCAGGTGCACGAGCCAGTCGGCGGCGCAGCGCCCCTGCGCATGGGCCGCGTTCAGGCTCTGGCGGCGCATCTGCGAGGCGGGCGCGCCGCGCCGGGGCCGCAGCGCCCGCCAGTGCGCCGCGTCGCAGACTGTCACCCGGCACCCCGGAATGCGCGCCAGCCCCGGCGCCACCGGATCGTCGGGCCGGTCGAGGTAGACATGCACCTCTGCCGCGCCGCCTGCCAGGTGCCAGCGCACATTGGCTTCGACCAGCGCGCCCGGTTCCCGCGCCGTCATCACGACCGCCCATTCCTGCATTGCCGCTCCTGTCCTGCCCCCTGCGACTCACCTTAGAAACCCGGTGATTCTCTGCCAAGCGCTAACAATGCAGCGGCCTGTGATCACGCCGCAAAACGCGTGATCACAAATGCCGAAAAACCGCTACATTTGCGCAGCTTTGGCAGATAACACTTTATTCCGGGCGCCGCGCGGGGCTTACAGGTCTACAATCCGCAGCAAAACGGGGATCGTTGACCCATGAATATCCATGAATACCAGGCCAAGGCGCTTCTGCGCAGCTATGGCGCCCCTGTCTCGGACGGCCGCGTCGTCCTGAGAGCCGAGGACGCCAAGACCGCAGCCGGGGCGCTTGACGGACCGCTCTGGGTTGTCAAGGCGCAGATCCACGCGGGCGGCCGCGGCAAGGGATCGTTCAAGGAAGAGGCCGCCGGCGAAAAGGGCGGCGTGCGCCTTGCCAAGTCGGTCGAGGAAGCCGCCGAGGAAGCCAAGAAGATGCTGGGCAAGACGCTCGTGACGCATCAGACCGGCCCGGCAGGCAAGCAGGTCAACCGCATCTACATCGAGGACGGTTCGGACATCGAGAGCGAGTTCTACCTCGCCCTGCTGGTCGACCGCGTGACCTCGCGCGTGTCCTTCGTCTGCTCGACCGAGGGCGGCATGGACATCGAGGAGGTCGCAGCCTCCACCCCCGAGAAGATCCTGTCCTTCTCCGTCGATCCGGCCACCGGCTACCAGCCGTTCCACGGCCGCCGCGTCGCCTTTGCCCTGGGCCTCACCGGCGCGCAGGTCAAGGAATGCGTGAAGCTGATGGGCATCCTCTACCAGGCCTTCATCGAGCGCGACATGGAGATGCTGGAGATCAACCCGCTGATCGTCATGACCAACGGCTCGCTCAAGGTGCTGGACGCCAAGCTGGGCTTCGACGGCAACGCCATGTACCGCCAGTCCGAGGTCTCCGAGCTGCGTGACACCACGGAAGAGGATTCCAAGGAACTGGAAGCCTCCAAGTACGACCTGAACTACATCGCGCTGGATGGCGAGATCGGCTGCATGGTCAACGGCGCGGGCCTTGCCATGGCAACCATGGACATCATCAAGCTCTATGGCGCAGAGCCTGCCAACTTCCTCGACGTGGGCGGCGGCGCGACCAAGGAGAAGGTGACCGAGGCCTTCAAGATCATCACCTCTGACAAGAACGTCAAAGGCATCCTCGTCAACATCTTCGGCGGCATCATGCGCTGCGACGTCATCGCCGAGGGCGTCATCGCCGCGGTGAAAGAGGTCGGTCTCGAGGTCCCGCTGGTCGTGCGCCTTGAAGGCACGAACGTCGAGAAGGGCAAGGAGATCATTGCCAATTCGGGCCTGAACGTCATCGCGGCAGACAATCTGTCCGACGGCGCCGAGAAGATCGTCAAGGCGGTCAAGGGGTGAACGCCGCTCCGGGGCTTCGGCCCCGGCGGAGGCTCCACCGGAGCCTCCGAGGCGTGAAGGGGCGACGCCCCGGGACAACGGTCATGATATCGGTCGACACACTCAGCATCAGACAGGCACCGCGCGGGGTAACGCGCGCGGAACCATTGTCGCGCATCGCGTGTTGCCTTCCCAACGGAGGTGACAGACATGCCCTTGCTGAGAAAATCCGACCTGCCCGACGCACAGGACCTGAAGGATGCCCTGCCGATCGTGCGCAGTCGCGACCGGCTCAAGCCCTTCCTGATCGGTGCGGGCCTGCTGACCGCCGGTGCGATGCTTCTGCGGGTCAAGCCCGCCTTCGGACAGGTGCCGGATCCCAGACCCTACGGGCGCACCGCCAATGGCCGGTTGCGCAGGGGCTTTGCCCATCGGGTGCGGGACGGCGCGGCCTCTTTTGCGCCGGGCAATCTGACCGATCAGCTGGGCAAGTCGCTGCTGATGGGCGGCGTGGCCATGCTGGTGGCCCGCGTTCTGGACGAGTATCTCGGCCCCGAAGAACTGTAACCTCCGAAAATCGCATTGCCTTTCGGCAGAGCGGGGCCCCAGCCTTCGCTCTGTCTTGTCATGTCCGCGGCCCGGAGCGTCCGGCGCCGCGCGCTTTCGCATATCGCCCCCTGCGGGCGTCTCACTAAGGAGACCACCACAATGGCCGTCCTCGTAAACGAGAACACCAAAGTCATCTGCCAGGGCCTGACCGGCTCTCAGGGCACGTTCCATTCCGAACAGGCCATCGCCTACGGGACCAAGATGGTCGGCGGCGTGACCCCCGGAAAGGGCGGAACCGAACACCTGAACCTGCCGGTCTTCAACTCGGTCCACGAGGCGAAGCACGTGACCGAAGCCAACGCCTCGGTGATCTACGTGCCACCGCCCTTCGCCGCCGACTCGATCCTCGAAGCCATCGACGCCGAGATGGAACTGATCGTCTGCATCACCGAGGGCATCCCGGTGCTGGACATGATGAAGGTCAAGCGCGCGCTCGAGAACAGCAAGTCCCGCCTGATCGGGCCGAACTGCCCCGGCGTCATCACCCCCGACGCCTGCAAGATCGGCATCATGCCGGGCCATATCCACAAGCGCGGCAAGGTCGGCGTGGTGTCCCGTTCCGGCACCCTGACCTACGAGGCGGTCAAGCAGACCACCGACATGGGCCTTGGCCAGTCCTCCGCCGTGGGCATCGGCGGCGACCCGATCAAGGGCACCGAGCACATCGACGTGCTGGACATGTTCCTTGATGATCCGGAAACCGAGGCCATCATCATGATCGGCGAGATCGGCGGCTCTGCCGAAGAGGATGCGGCAGCCTTCATCGCCGAGCAGAAGAAAAAGGGCCGCTGGAAGCCGATCGCGGGCTTCATCGCCGGTCGCACGGCGCCTCCGGGCCGCCGCATGGGCCACGCGGGCGCCATCGTCGCCGGTGGCAAGGGCGGTGCCGAGGACAAGATCGAGGCGATGAAATCCGCCGGGATCGTGGTCGCAGACAGCCCCGCCACGCTGGGCGAGGCGGTCATGGAAGCGATCAAGAAGGGGTGAATTCCCCGGGGCGGGCTTGTAATGGCCCGCCCCGCCACAAGCTTCATGACGGTGGGCCGGTTGCGGCCCCCTCTCCTGACGCTTGGCTATGAGTGAAGGCTGAATGCGAAACGAAGCTGCATATGCGCTGAGGGCAGAGAGCGACCGCGGATGGTGGCGACGCGCCCGTCCGCCATGGCTGCCGCCAGCCTCCCTTCCCGCCACTCCGGCGCTGTTCCAGAACACGATGGGCCTGCCTCTGCCTTTGTCGCAGGCCCGTCCCAACACATACGGGCCCAACCCCAACGAGGTGCCACAATGACCGACCAAAGCCCCAACGATCTGTTCCACGCCTCCAGCTTCATGCAGGGGCACAATGCCGAGTACCTGGAGCAGATGTACGCGCGCTATGCCTCGGACCCGAAAGCCGTCGATGAGGCCTGGGCAGAGTTCTTCCGCCAGATGGGCGACGACGACAGCGACGTCCGCAAACAGGCGGCGGGGCCGTCCTGGGCCCGGGCCGACTGGCCGCCGGTGCCCAATGACGACCTGACCGGCGCGCTGACCGGCGAATGGCCGATGCCCATGGTTCCGGCAGAGGCGAAGGGCGCGGGCAAGAAGATCGCCGAGAAGGCCGCCGAGAAGGGCCTGGAGGTCTCGAACGACGCCATCCAGCGCGCCGTGCTGGACAGCATCCGGGCGCTGATGATCATCCGCGCCTACCGGATCCGGGGCCACCTTGCCGCCGATCTGGATCCGCTAGGCCTGCGCGACACCTCGAACCACCCCGAGCTTGACCCGAAGAGCTACGGCTTCACCGAGGCCGACATGGACCGGCCGATCTTCATCGACAACGTGCTGGGGCTTCAGATCGCCTCGCTGCGCGAGATCCTGTCGCTGGTGAAGCGCACCTATTGCGGCACCTTCGCGCTGCAGTACATGCACATCTCGGACCCCGAGCAATCGGCATGGCTGAAAGAGCGGATCGAGGGCTACGGCAAGGAAATCGCCTTCACCCGCGAGGGCCGCAAGGCGATCCTGAACAAGATGGTCGAGGCCGAGGGCTTCGAGAAATTCCTGCACGTCAAGTACATGGGCACCAAGCGCTTCGGCCTTGACGGCGGCGAAAGCCTGATCCCCGCGATGGAGCAGATCATCAAGCGCGGCGGCAACCTCGGCATCAAGGACATCGTCATCGGCATGCCCCACCGCGGCCGCCTGTCGGTGCTCGCGAACGTGATGCAGAAGCCCTACAAGGCGATCTTCAACGAATTCCAGGGCGGCAGCTTCAAGCCCGATGACGTCGACGGTTCGGGGGACGTGAAATACCACCTCGGCGCCTCGTCGGACCGTGAATTCGACGGCCACCCGGTGCACCTGTCGCTGACCGCCAACCCCTCGCACCTCGAGGCGGTGAACCCGGTGGTTCTGGGCAAGGTCCGCGCCAAGCAGGACCAGCTGAACGACACCAACCGCACGCAGGTCATGCCGATCCTGCTGCACGGCGACGCGGCCTTTGCCGGTCAGGGCGTCGTTGCGGAATGCTTTGCGCTGTCGGGCCTGCGCGGTCACCGCACCGGCGGCACCATCCATATCGTCGTGAACAACCAGATCGGTTTCACCACCGCGCCGCACTTCTCGCGCTCGTCGCCCTACCCCACCGACAACGCTCTGGTGGTCGAGGCGCCGATCTTCCACGTCAACGGCGACGACCCCGAGGCCGTCGTGCACGCGGCCAAGGTCGCGACCGAGTTCCGCCAGAAATTCGGCAAGGACGTGGTCATCGACATCTTCTGCTACCGTCGCTTCGGTCACAACGAGGGCGACGAGCCCATGTTCACCAACCCGGTGATGTACACCAAGATCAAGAAGCAGAAGACCACGCTGACGCTGTACACAGAGCGGCTGGTCAAGGACGGCCTGATCCCCGAGGGCGAAATCGAGGACATGAAGGCCGCCTTCCAGGCCCACCTGAACGAAGAGTTCGAGGCCGGGAAAAGCTACAAGCCCAACAAGGCCGACTGGCTGGATGGCCGGTGGAGCCATCTCGACCGGCAGAAGCAGGGCAAGTACCAGCGCGGCAAGACCTCGATCAAGGCGCAGACCGCCAAGGATATCGGCGCCGCGCTGACCCGCGTGCCGGAGGGCTTCCCGCTGCACAAGACCGTGGGCCGCCTCGTCGAGGCGCGCGGGCAGATGTTCGAGACCGGGAAGGGCTTCGACTGGGCAACCGCCGAGGCCATGGCCTTCGGTTCGCTGCAGCTGGAAGGCTACCCGGTGCGCCTTGCCGGTCAGGATTCGACGCGCGGCACGTTCAGCCAGCGGCACTCGGCCTTCATCGACCAGAACACCGAGGAACGCTATTACCCGCTGAACAACATCCGCGAGGGGCAGGCCCGCTACGAGGTCATCGACTCGGCGCTGTCGGAATACGCGGTGCTGGGCTTCGAATACGGCTATTCGCTGGCAGAACCCAACGCGCTGACCCTCTGGGAAGCGCAGTTCGGCGACTTCGCCAACGGCGCGCAGATCATGTTCGACCAGTTCGTGTCCTCGGGTGAATCCAAATGGCTGCGGATGTCCGGCCTCGTCTGCCTGATGCCGCATGGCTACGAGGGTCAGGGGCCCGAACACTCCTCTGCCCGTCTGGAACGCTTCCTGCAGATGTGCGGGCAGGACAACTGGATCGTCGCCAACTGCTCGACCCCGGCGAACTACTTCCACATCCTGCGCCGCCAGCTGCACCGCAGCTACCGCAAGCCGCTGATGCTGATGACGCCGAAGTCGCTTCTGCGCCACAAGCTTTGCGTCTCGGAGATCAAGGACTTCACCGACGGTTCCAGCTTCCACCGCATCCTGTGGGACAGCGCGGAATCCGGCGAAAGCGATACCAAGCTGAAGCCCGACGATCAGATCAAGCGCGTCGTCATGTGTTCCGGCAAGGTCTACTACGACCTGCTGGAAGAGCGGGACTCGCGCGGGCTGGACGATGTCTACCTTCTGCGGGTCGAGCAGTTCTACCCCTTCCCGGCGCTCTCGCTGGTGAAGGAACTGGAACGCTTCAAGCAGGCGGAAATCGTCTGGTGCCAGGAAGAGCCCAAGAACCAGGGCGCCTGGAGCTTCATCGAGCCCAACATCGAATGGGTGCTGGGCCGCATCAAGGCCACCCACCGGCGCCCCGTCTACGTGGGCCGCGCCACCTCTGCCTCGCCCGCCACGGGCCTGGCAAGCCAGCACAAGGCACAGCAAGCCGCGCTCGTCGACGAAGCGCTGACCATCGGATGAGCCCCAAGGCAGCGCAAGCGGCAGGGCAAGTAAAAGGGAAGTAAATCATGACCGAAGTTCGAGTCCCCACGCTCGGGGAATCCGTGACCGAGGCCACCGTGGCCACCTGGTTCAAGAAGCCCGGCGACAAGGTCGCCGTGGACGAGATGCTGTGCGAGCTGGAAACCGACAAGGTGACCGTCGAGGTGCCCTCGCCCGTGTCCGGCACGCTGGCCGACATCGTCGCGCAGGAAGGCGACACCGTGGGCGTCGACGCGCTGCTGGCCAATATCGCGGCCGCCGACGATGCGGGCCCCGAGACCCCGCAACCCCGCGCCGAGAACAGCCAGACCGAAGAGGCCGGGCTGACGCCCGCCAATGGCGGCAGCACCGTCGACGTGATGGTCCCCACGCTGGGCGAGTCCGTCTCCGAGGCGACGGTCTCGACCTGGTTCAAGAAGGTCGGCGACACGGTCGCGCAGGACGAGATGCTCTGCGAGCTGGAAACCGACAAGGTCTCTGTCGAGGTTCCGGCGCCCGCCTCGGGCACCCTGACCGAGATCGTCGCGAACGAGGGCGACACCGTGCAGGCCGACGCCAGGCTGGCGGTGATCTCTTCCGGGGGCGGCGCCTCTGCCGCGCCCGCCAGGACCGAAAGCGCCCCCGCCGGGACGCAATATGCCACGCCGCCCGCCGGCAATGGCGGCCCCGGCAAGGACATCAAGGACGGCCCCGCGGCTGAAAAGGCCATGGCCGAGGCCGGCGTGAAGCGCGCGGACGTCACCGGCACCGGCAAGGACGGTCGCGCCACCAAGGCCGACGTCGCCGCCGCCGTGGCCGCCGCCAAGTCCTCCACCACCAGCGCCGCGCCCGCTCCGGCCCCGCGCGCTCCGGTCCCGGCGGATGACGCCGCCCGCGAGGAACGGGTCAAGATGACCCGCCTGCGCCAGACCATCGCCCGCCGCCTGAAGGACGCACAGAACACCGCCGCGATCCTGACCACCTACAACGAGGTGGACATGACGGAGACGATGGCTCTGCGGAAGGAATACAAGGAGCTGTTCGAGAAGAAGCACGGCGTGAAACTGGGCTTCATGTCCTTCTTCACCAAGGCCTGCTGCCACGCGCTGAAGGAGGTCCCCGAGGTCAACGCCGAGATCGACGGCACCGACATCGTCTACAAGAACTTCGTGCACATGGGCATCGCGGCGGGCACGCCGCAGGGTCTGGTTGTGCCGGTGATCCGGGACGCCGACCAGATGTCCTTTGCCGAGATCGAGAAGGCCATCGCCGAGAAGGGCAAGCGCGCCCGCGACGGCAAGCTTTCCATGGCTGAAATGCAGGGCGGCACCTTCACCATCTCCAACGGCGGCGTCTACGGTTCGCTGATGTCCTCGCCGATCCTGAACCCGCCGCAGTCGGGCATCCTCGGCATGCACAAGATCCAGGACCGGCCCATGGTGGTCAACGGCGAGATCAAGATCCGCCCGATGATGTACCTCGCCCTCAGCTACGACCACCGCATCGTCGACGGCAAGGGCGCCGTGACCTTCCTGGTGCGCGTGAAAGAGGCGCTGGAAGATCCGCGCCGCCTGCTGATGGACCTGTAATGGCGGGTTGAACACCCACCCGATGGCGGGCGCGTCGCGATGCGCCCGCCAACCCGATGCCGGGCGGAAGCCCCCCCTCCGCCCGCGGGCTGACCTTCAAGGCCCGCGCTTCATGGATCGCCCAGGCACTGGAGGCCGCATGACCACGCAACTGCTTCTCAGATACGACAGCTTCGACCAATCCGCCTTCGACGCCGATGCCGAGGCGCGCGGTCAGGCCGGGCTGACGCTGCTGCAACTCTGGACCGAGGGCGCCGCCCGCTGGGCGCTGTTTTCCGTCAACGACAGGGGCAAGGCGCAGGACTGGCTCTCGAAAGAGGCCGCGCTCGGCCACCCGCCCGGTGCCGCCCACCTGCTGGAAACCGCATGACCCGCCTGCCCCCGCCCCGGACGCCCCGCCCCGACAACGCAGGCCGCCCGCAAGCACCGGAGGCAGCACGCCGCCCATGACGCCCGAACTCACCATCCTCACCCTCGCCGCCCTCTGGCAGGTCGTGCATTTCGCCCTCTACTCGGTCACCGCGCAAAGGCAGGTCGGCCCGAAATACGCCGCCTCGCCGCGCGACACGCCACGCCAGCTGACCGGCATCGCGGGCCGGGCGCAGCGTGCCATGACCAACCACTTCGAGGGGCTGATCCTCTTCGCCATCGCCACGCTGACCCTCACCTATGCCGACAAGACCGGCGACACCACGGCGATGCTCGCCGCCCTCTACCTCGCCGCGCGGCTGCTCTACCTGCCCGCCTACCTGCTGGGCTGGACGCCCTGGCGCTCGCTGATCTGGGCCCTGGGCTTCGGCGCCACCGTGGCGCTGCTGATCCTCGCCCTGATATGACCCGCACCGGACAGAAGGCAGCCCCCGCTTCTTCTGTCCTGAAATATCCCGGGGGGCTCCGCAGGAGCGGGGGCAGAGCCCCCTCCACGGTCCGCCCCAAAGACTGACAGGAGACTGAACATGGCTGACTACGACGTGATCGTCATCGGCGCCGGCCCCGGCGGCTACGTGGCCGCGATCCGCTGCGCGCAACTGGGCCTCAAGACCGCCTGCGTCGAGGGCCGCGAGACCCTCGGCGGCACCTGCCTCAACGTGGGCTGCATCCCCTCCAAGGCGCTGCTGCATGCCAGCCACCAGCTGCACGAGGCGGAACACAACTTCGCCAAGATGGGCCTGAAGGGCAAATCGCCTTCGGTCGACTGGAAACAGATGCTGTCCTACAAGGACGACGTCATCGGCCAGAACACCAAGGGCATCGAGTTCCTGTTCAAGAAGAACAAGGTCGACTGGCTCAAGGGCTGGGGCTCGATCCCGGAAAAGGGCAAGGTCACGGTCGGCGACGAGACCCACAATGCCAAATCCATCATCATCGCCTCCGGCTCCGAGGTCGCCTCGGTCCCCGGCGCCGAGGTCACGGTCGACAATGACGGCGGCGTGGTGGTCGACAGCACCGGCGCGCTGGCCCTGCCCAAGATCCCCAAGAAGATGGTCGTCATCGGCGCCGGCGTGATCGGGCTGGAAATGGGCTCGGTCTACAAGCGCCTCGGCGCCGAGGTGCAGGTCATCGAATTCCTCGACCACATCACGCCGGGCATGGACGCCGAGGTGCAGAAGACCTTCCAGCGCATCCTCGGCAAGCAGGGGCTGGCGTTCACCATGGGCGCCGCCGTGTCCAAGGTCGAGACCGCCAGGGGCAAGGCCAAGGTCACCTACAGGCTGCGCAAGGACGACAGCGAACATTCGGTCGACGCCGATGTCGTGCTGGTCGCCACCGGCCGCAAGCCCTTCACCGAGGGCCTGGGCCTCGACGCGCTCGGCATCGAGATGACGCAGCGCGGCCAGATCGCCGTCAACGACCACTGGCAGACCTCCGTCGACGGCATCTATGCCATCGGTGACGTGATCGAGGGCCCGATGCTGGCCCACAAGGCCGAGGACGAGGGCATGGCCGCCGCCGAGGTCATCGCGGGCAAGCATGGCCATGTGAACTACGGCGTGATCCCTTCGGTGATCTACACCGCCCCCGAGGTCGCCATGGTCGGCGCCACCGAGGCGCAGCTGAAAGAGGCGGGCAAGGCCTACAAGGTCGGCAAGTTCTCCTTCATGGGCAATGGCCGCGCCAAGGCGGTCTTCCAGGGCGAAGGCTTCGTCAAGCTGCTGGTGGACAAGGAAACCGACCGCATCCTCGGCTGCCACATCATCGGCCCCGCGGCGGGCGACCTGATCCACGAGATCTGCGTCGGCATGGAGTTCGGCGCCAGCGCCGAGGACATTGCCCTGACCTGCCACGCCCACCCGACCTTCTCCGAGGCGGTGCGCGAGGCGGCGCTGGCCTGCGGCGACGGCGCGATCCACGCCTGATCGCCCCCCCCTGTTCACGAAGGAAAACGGCCCCCTGACAGGCATCAGGGGGCCGTTTTTCATGGTCTACGCGCCGGTCCGCGGGACGGTCCGCGGGACGGTGGGCGGGGCGATTTTCCGCAGGAAAGAGCGGCGGACCGCCGTCATGCCCGCAGGCGCGGGACAGGCCTCAGGCCAGGTCCTTCTCCACGTCGAAGCCCGCCTCCAGCATCAGCGCATTGGACGCCGTCTCGACCTCCTGCTCCAGCCGCTTCAGGAAGGTCTCGCGGTCCAGCCCCGGCGCGATCGGCGGCAGGAACTCGACCACCGCAAGGCCCGGTTTGCGCAGAATGCCCTTGCGCGGCCAGAACAGGCCGACGTTGGTCGCCGCAGGCACGCAGGTCTGTCCGGTCTGTTCATAAAGCAGCGCGGCGCCGACCTTGAACGGCGCCCGCACGCCGGGTGCGATGCGCGAGCCCTGCGGGTAGATGATCAGCTGCCCGGGCTCGGCCGCCCCCTGCTCGACGTCGCGCAGCATCTTGGCGATGGCCTGCCCGCGCTTGCCGCGTTCCACCGGGACGCAGCCGATCTTCAGCGCGTATTGTCCGATCACCGGCGCGTACATCAATTCGCGCTTCATGATGAACTTGCCCGCCGGCACGACCGAGAAAATCAGGATGATATCGAGGAAGGACTGATGCTTTGCCGCGATCAGCACCTCTCCGGTCGGCACCTCGCCGCGCAGTTCCGTCCGCAGGCCGCAAAGCACCCGCGCGGTGAAGCGCACCCAGACGCAATAGGTCTTGCAGGCGGCGCGCGCGCCGCGCGCCGAGAACAGCGCCCAGGGCAGGAAGAGGATCCCCAGGATCGCCATCATGGCGTACATCTGGACGACGAAGATCAGCGACAGTACCCAGCGCATCAAGCCAGCCTTTCCAGCACGCGGCGCGCGGCCATCCACGTCGCCCCCAGCGCCACCAGCGCCGCCAGCGGCGGCACCAGCAGCGGCAGAACCCATTGCAGGCCCTGGAACCGCAGGCCGGTGAGAAAGCCGCCGGTCTCTCCGGCGGCGGGCATCAGCAGGATCGCCACCAGTCCGGCAAGGCTGCCCAGGGCCGCGCCGATCAAGGTCCGCAGGGTGAACCGCCGCACGAAGGCGCGCGCGATGTAGCTGTCGGTCGCGCCGACCAGCCGCAGCACCGCGATGACCTGCGCATTGGCCGCCAGCGCCGCATTGGCCGCCAGCGTCACCATGGCCCCGGTTGCCGCGCCGATCAGCAGGATCGAGACCCAGCCCAGCAGCTTCAGCCGCCCCGCCGCCGCCACCAGCGGGCGGCGCCAGCGCGTGTGTTCGTCCAGCACCGCACCGGGTGCCTCGGCCTGAAGCCGCAGGCGCAGCCCCTCGGCGTCGAAGCCGTCGTCTTCCTCGACGATCTCGATCAGGCGCGGCACCGGCAGGCTTTCCAGCGGCAGGTCGGGGCCGAACCAGGGCTCCAGCAGGGCGCGCTGCTCGTCGTCCGACAGCGCCCGGGCCGAGGCCACCCCCGGCGTCTGCGCCAGAACCCGGAGCGCGGCGGCGCTCTGCGCCTCGGCTTGCCCCGGCGGCGCCGAGATACGGATCGTCGAGGCGCGCGCCAGTTCCTCGCCCCAGGTATAGGCCAACCGCCCCGAGGCCAGCGCAAGCGCCAGCGCGAAGATCGTCAGAAAGGCCATGGCCGCCGAGGTGAAGAGCGTCAGCCACACGGTGAAGCCCGAGGGCGGCACCACCCGGTCCGCCGCCGCATCGCCACGCATCAGCCCGCGCAGGGTGTCCAGAATCAATGCCTTCACAGGTCCGCCCCCGCCGCGATCAGCGTCCGGTTGGCGATGCGCAGGTTGCGCGCCGGGACCATCGACTTGGCCGCGCGGATCAGCATCAGGTCGTGGGTCGCGATCATCACCGTCTTGCCCATGCGGTTCAGCTCCACCAGCAGGCGCAAGAGGCGCTGCGACATCTCCCAGTCGACGTTGCCGGTGGGCTCGTCCGCAAGGATCACATCCGGCGACAGGATCAGCGCCCGGGCCAGCGCCGCGCGCTGCCGCTCGCCGCCCGACAGCTCTGGCGGGCGGGCGTTGAACTTGCCGGTCAGCCCGACCCAGCTCATCAGCTCGTTCAGGTTGTCGGTCTGCGCCGGGGAGGCCTGCCCCGAGACGGTCAGCGGCAGGGCCACGTTCTCGGCCACCGGCAGGTGATCGAGGAACTGGCAGTCCTGGTGCACCACGCCGATCCGCCGCCGGGTCAGGGCGATGGCGTCGCGGGACATGCTGTGCACGTCCTCTCCGAACAGGCGGATGCTGCCCTCGGTCGGCTTCAGCGCGCCGTAGCACAGCTTCAGGAAGGTGGTCTTGCCCGCCCCCGACGGCCCGGTGAGGAAATGAAAGGCCCCCGGTGCAAGGTGCAACGACATATCGGTCAGAAGCGCGTCGCCGCTGTAGGAATAAGCCACGTTGTCCAGCTCTATCACGTCGGCTTTGCCCCCTGATGCCGTGTCGCCCCGTTTTGCCCGAGCCTCGCGGATCATGCAACGCAAGGCGATGAAGGGGCATGGACTTTTCCCAATCAGCCATACACCATATGGTCAAGCAGGACGCTCAAGGAACGGCGTTTCGGAGGACCGAGCAGGATGCGGCTGATTTGCCCCAATTGTGGTGCGCAGTACGATGTACCGGTGGATGTGATCCCCGAGGCCGGGCGCGACGTGCAATGTTCGAATTGCGGTCACACCTGGTTCCAGCGCCACCCGGACGAGGATGCCGACCTGGCGGAGGATCTGCAACGGCCCATCCCCGATCCCGCCTGGGAACCCGAGGACGAGGACGAAGACGGTCCGCCGCCCGCGCCCCCGGTCGGCGCGCCGGACCCGCAACGCCGCCTCGACCCCGAGATCGCCGAGATCTTCCGCGAGGAACGCGAGTACGAGGACCGGCGGCGCTCTGCCGAAACGCTCGAAAGCCAGCCCGATCTGGGTCTGACCGAACCCGACGAGGACGAACAGGCCCGGCGGGCGCGGCAGGCGCGCGAGCGCATGGCAAAGATGCGCGGCTCTGACGACGCCGCCCCGCCCGCAGCCCCGCCCCCGGACAAGGCAGACCCCGAGGGCACGGCCATGGCCGCAGCGGCCGCCGCCGCCGCAGGATCGCGCCGCGACCTGCTGCCCGATGTGGACGAGATCAACCAGTCGCTGCGCAGCAATGGCGCCGAAACGCGCGTCGTGGACAGCGCCAAGGACGAAACCGCGCGCCGGGACGCCGAGGCGGCGCGCCATGGCGGCGGCTTCGGCAAGGGCTTCCTGACCATGGTGGTGCTGGTCGGCGGCGCGGTGGCGCTCTATGCCTTCGCCCCTGGCCTTGCCGACAGGGTCCCCGCCCTTGCGCCGCTGCTCGACAGCTACGTGACGGCGGTCGACCAGGCCCGCGCCTGGCTGGACGCGCAGGTCACCGCGCTGCTGACCACGCTGGATTCCCTCAGCTCCGAGGCCCAGACCGAGGCGCCCGAAACCACAGCGCCGGAAACCATGCCCCCGGCAGAGCCCGCACCGGAAGGCAACTGATCCCCGGCCCCGCGCCAGGGGCATAGGCCCGCGCCCCTTCTGCGCAGCCACCAGTTCGGCGGCCTCTCCCCCATGGCCACGCCAGCCCCGTTGAAGCCCCCGGACGGCGCCTTCGGCAGGCTGACGGTCCACATGATCGGCCATCGCCCATGAGACCGGTCCGCCGCGGCTTTTTGCCGGACATTCAAGCGTGACCCAAAGGAAAAGGCGGCAAGGGATCAGCCTTTTCCCCAAACCGCCCCCCAGGCGCAAAGATTCGCCGGGACGCTGTCCAACCAGTCGCACCCGACACAGACACCTGAAATAACTGGTTATTTTCCGAAGAACCGCGCCAGCAACCGCGTGCCGGGGCCCGCGATCTGCGCCGCCCCCATTGATCCGCCCTTGCCGGTCGCCCAATAATCCGGCTCAGTGTGGGCAGACCCCGAACCGGCCAGCAGGAGGCGACCATGGACGGCACCTATTCGCAGAACGATCTTTCTCACGTGGTCGAGGCCGACAAGGCCCACGTCTGGCACCACCTCGTGCAGCACAGGGGCTTCGACACCAAGGATCCGAACATCATCGTCGAGGGCAAGGGCATGCGCGTCTGGAACCAGGCGGGCAAGGAACATCTCGACGCGGTCTCGGGCGCGGTCTGGACGGTCAACGTGGGCTACGGGCGCGAGCGCATCGCCAAGGCGGTCTACGACCAGCTCCTGCGGATGAACTACTTCGCCGGTGCCGCCGGATCGGTCCCCGGCGCGCTCTTCGCCGAAAAGCTGATCAACAAGATGCCGGGCCTTTCCCGCGTCTACTACTGCAACTCGGGGTCCGAGGCCAACGAGAAGGCCTTCAAGATGGTCCGCCAGATCGCCCACAAGCGTTACGGCGGCAAGAAACACAAGATCCTCTTCCGCGACCGCGACTACCACGGCACCACCATCGGCTGCCTCTCGGCGGGCGGCCAGGAAGAGCGCAACGCCCAATACGGCCCCTTCGCGCCGGGCTTCGTGCGCGTGCCGCATTGCCTCGAATACCGCGCCGCCGATCAGGGCGCGCCGACCCAGAACTACGGCGAATGGGCCGCCGACCAGATCGAACAGGTGATCCTGCGCGAAGGCCCCGATACCGTGGGCGCGCTCTGCCTGGAACCGGTGACCGCAGGCGGCGGCGTCATCGTCCCGCCGGACGGTTACTGGCCCAAGGTGCAGGAGATCTGCCGCAAGTACGACATCCTGCTGCACATCGACGAGGTCGTCTGCGGCGTCGGGCGCACCGGCACCTGGTTCGGCTACCAGCACTACGGCATCGAGCCGGACTTCGTCACCATGGCCAAGGGCGTGGCCTCGGGCTACGCCGCCATCGCCTGCTGCGTCACCTCTGAACGGGTCTTCGACCTCTTCCGGGACGACGCCAGCGATCCGATGAGCTACTTCCGCGACATCTCGACCTTCGGCGGCTGCACGGCGGGCCCGGCGGCGGCCATCGAAAACATGGCCATCATCGAAGAGGAAGGCCTGCTCGAAAACACCACGGCCATGGGCGACTACATGCTCGACCAGCTGCAGGCGCTGGCCGACCGCCACGCGGTGATCGGCGACGTGCGCGGCAAGGGCCTCTTCCTCGGCGCCGAACTGGTGGAAGACCGCGAAACCCGCAAGCCGGTGGCCGAGGCACAGGCGCAGGCGGTCACGGCGGACTGCATGGCGCAGGGCGTCATCGTGGGCGTCACCAACCGCTCGGTGCCGGGCTACAACAACACGCTGTGCTTCTCGCCCGCGCTGATCGCCACCAGGGACGACATCGACCAGATCGTCTCGGCCGTGGACGGCGCCCTTGGCCGCGTCTTCGGCTGAAACCGTGGCGCACCGCCTGAATGCCTACGGACAGCCCATCGGGCTGCCCGTCGACCTGCCCCTGCCCCGTCCACTGCCGCCACACGACGACCTGACGGGCCGCAGCGTCACGCTCAGCGCGCTCACACCCGACCACGCGCCCGCGCTCTACAGGGCCATGACCGACCCCTCCGGCTGGACCTATCTCGGCGCCGACGAACCCTGGACGGACGAGGCCGAGGCCCGCCGCTGGGCCAAGGCCAAGGCCGCCTCGAAAGACCCGCTCTTCTACAGCCTGCTGGTCGGGGGCACCCCGCAGGGCTTCCTGTCCCTCCTGCGCATCAACCCCGAAGCCGCCAGCATCGAGGTCGGCTACATCCACTACGCCCCCGCCCTGCAAGGCACCCTGGCCGCGACCGAGGCACAGTTCCTGCTGATGCGCCATGTCTTCGACGACCTCGGCTATCGCCGGCACGAATGGAAGTGCGACGCCCTCAACGCGCCCTCCCGCAAGGCCGCCGAACGCCTCGGCTTCACCTACGAAGGCACCTTCCGGCAGGCGCTGGTCTACAAGGGCCGCAACCGCGACACCGCGTGGTTCTCGATCACCGACAGCGAATGGCCCGCCCTCAAGGCCCGCTTCACCCGCTGGCTCTCGCCGGGCAACTTCCACCCCGACGGCAGGCAGAAGAAACGCCTGCAGGACGCCTGATCTTCTTCTTGGTCCAAATACCCTTGGGGTCCGGGGCAAAGCCCCGCTGACGGGACGGCGGGCGGGGCGATGTGGCGCAGCCACGATCGCCGTCCCCGTCGAAAACGAAAAAGGGCCGCGAAACGCGACCCTCTCCGTGAAATCCTGCGGAAGGACTCAGCCGTTGACGCTGTCCTTCAGGGCCTTGGCGATGGTCATCTTGACCTGCTTGTCGGCTTCCTTCTTGAACTGCTCGCCGGTCGCGGGGTTGCGGACCATGCGCTCGGGGCGCTCCTTGCAGTAGATCTTGCCGACGCCCGGCAGGGTCACGGCGCCGCCTGCGGCCACTTCCGAGGTGATGATCTCGACAATCGAGTCGAGCGCCGTGCCGGCGGTCTTCTTGTCCGCATCCATCTTCTCGGCCAGCGCTGCAACCAGCTGGGTCTTCGTCATCGGTTTCGTCGCCATTTCAATGGTCTCCTTCATAGCGCCTGCGTTGTGCATTCTTGCGCGACTGTCTTCGTTCCCCGTCACCCCGAAAGCCCTGGCACCCGGTGCCCACCCTCGCGGCTTCAGCAGCCCCTCATGCCCAATCCATTGGGCCTCTGAGGCGCAATAAAACCGTATACTGTGGGAAAACACAACAATTCGTGGCCTTGTTTATATGGGTAAAACGCATTTTGTGCCGGTTTCCGCCGGGTCACGGCGCCTAAAGAAAGGCGGTCTCCTCGAAACTCCGCAGTTTCCGGCTGTGAATGCGCTCCAAAGGCATGTCGCGCAATGCCTCCATGGCGCGAATCCCGATCATCAGGTGCCGCGCCACCTGCGTCTTGTAGAAGTCCGAGGCCATGCCGGGAAGCTTCAGCTCGCCATGCAGCGGCTTGTCGCTGACACAGAGCAGCGTACCGTAGGGCACCCGGAACCGGAACCCGTTCGCGGCGATGGTCGCGCTTTCCATGTCCAGCGCGATGGCCCGCGACTGCGACAGCCTCTGCACCGGCCCGGTATGATCGCGCAACTCCCAGTTGCGGTTGTCAACCGAGGCCACGGTGCCGGTCCGCATCACCCGCTTCAGGTCGTAGCCCTTCAGCCGGGTCTCGGCGGCAACCGCCTCTTCCAGGGCGATCTGGATCTCGGCCAGCGCCGGGATCGGCACCCAGACCGGCAGGTCGTCGTCCAGCACCTTGTCCTCGCGCAGGTAGGCATGGGCCAGAACGAAATCGCCCAGCGACTGCGAGTTCCGCAGCCCCGCGCAATGCCCCACCATCAGCCAGGCATGGGGCCGCAGCACCGCGATATGGTCGGTCGCGGTCTTGGCGTTCGAGGGCCCCACCCCGATATTGACCAGCGTGATGCCCTGATTGTCGGGCCGCTTCAGGTGATAGGTCGGCATCTGCGGCATCTTGCCGGTCGGCGGGATCTCTTCCGTCGCGCTGGTGATCTCGACGTTCCCCGTCGAGACAAAGCTGGTGTACCCGCTCTCGGGATCGGCCAGCATGGCGCGGGCATAGGCCTCGAACTCGGTCACGTAGAACTGGTAGTTGGTGAACAGCACGTGGTTCTGGAAATGCGCCGGGTCGGTGGCGGTGTAATGCGACAGCCGCGCCAGCGAGTAATCGACCCGCTGCGCCGAAAAGGGCGCCAGCGGTGCCGCCCCGTCCGCGGCCAGCCCGGCCACGCCGTTGACGATGTCGTCATTGGTCGAGGCCAGGTCCGGCACGTCGAAGACATCGCGCAGCACGAAGGCGCTCGCCCCCTCCTGCGGCACGGTGATCTCGGGGAAATTGGCGACCGCGAAATGCACCGGCATCGGCGTGTCCGACACACCGATCTGCACCTTCACGCCGTGGTTGCCCAGCAGCAGGCCGATCTGCTGCGCCAGGTAGCCCCTGAACATGCCCGGCCGCGTGACGGTCGTGGCATAGGTACCGGGCGCGGTCACATGACCGAAGGACAGGCGGCTGTCGACCTTGGCGAAGCTGACGGTGCTGAAACGCACCTCGGGGTAGAAGGCCCGGTAGCGCCGGCCCGGATGCCCCGAGGCCATGGCCTCCATGAAGCGGTCGCGCAGGAAGGTCGCGGCCTCGTCGTAAAGCGCGCACAGCCGCGCGACGGCGGCCTTGGGATCGTCGAACATCTCGGGCGCGGGCGCCTCGGGCGTCTCGACCGGGAGGGAATGCGGGTGGTCCTGCATGGGGACTCCTTTTTCCGGGGCAAACTCTCACTTCGCGCGCCCGCAATCAAGACGGGAACCGCCAGGGCGGACGCGGGGTTTCTCCGCCACCCAGGCAAGGCCACGCCTGATCCTCCGCCCCGACACCGGACGCGGACCCGACTGCGGCGCCATCGCCCCAGGGGCGGCGCTGGCGCTCCCGACCGCCGACCAGGAACCCCGGCCCCGACCCCGCCCCCGACCGCTTGGCGCCGCCACCGCGTGCAAAAGCAACCGTCCCCCGCCGCGCACCGCCCGGACCGCGCCCCGGCGCACCCGCCGCGCCAGGCTGCCCCCCTCTGGCCAAGGCGGCCCTGCTGCACCGGCTGAAATCCGGCGCCGGACCGAGGCGCCCCCGGGGCGTCTTTTGCGCAGGACCGCGCACCCGCCGCAGGCCTCCCGCAGCCACCGCCCGCGCGACGCCCCGACACCGCGCGGCGCCCCTGCTTCTTCTTGGTCCAAATACCTCTCGCCCGGCCGCCCCCCGCGATCCGGTTGACACGGGGCGCAATCCGGCGCGCAATGCCGCCCGAGAAGGAGACATGCCATGAACGCCCCCCGGAACCCCGCCAACCTCGATCACTGGCAGGAACGCGTCGACCTTGCCGCCGCCTTCCGCTGGACCGTGCGCCTGAACATGCACGAGGCGGTGGCCAACCACTTCAGCCTCGCCATCAACGAGGACGGCACCAGGTTCCTGATGAACCCGAACCAGCAGCATTTCTCGCGGATCAAGGCCAGCGACCTCCTGGTGGTCGACGCCAACGACCCCGAGACGCTGAACCGCCCCGGCGCGCCCGACCCCACCGCCTGGGGCCTGCACGGCGGGCTGCACCGGCACTGCGCCCATGCGCGCTGCGCCATGCATGTGCATTCGCCCTATGCCACGGTGCTGGCCTGCCTGAAGGACAAGCGCCTGCCGCCGCTCGACCAGAACGCCGCGATGTTCTTCAACCGGGTCGCGGTGGACGATGCCTACGGCGGCCTCGCCTTCGAGGACGAGGGCAACCGCTGCGCCCAGCTTCTGTCGGACCCCAAGGTCAAGACGCTGGTGATGGGCAACCACGGCGTGATGATCATCGGCGACACCGTGGCCGAGACCTTCAACCGCCTGTTCTACTTCGAGCGCGCGGCGCAGACCTATATCATGGCGCTGCAGACCGGGCAGCCACTGGCCTTCCTGTCCGACGAGGTCGCGGAAAAGACCGCGCGCGAGATCGAGGACTACCCGGAACAGGACATCCGCCACCTTGCCGAGCTCAAGGCGATCCTCGACGAGGAAGGCGCGGATTACGCGTGCTGAGGGGCGGCGGCGGGTTGAAAACCCGCCCCGCCGCAGGCCTCGGGCGGGCGCGGCCCCGCCCCGGGGCAGGCCTCAGCCCTTGCGCAGCCCGGTGGCGACCAGCATGCTCTTGCGCTTGGCCTCGTAGTAGTAGCCCCTGGCGTACCACTTGATGGCGCTGTCCCAGTCGCCGTCCGAGACCATATAGGCGCCCTTCAGGTATTTCAGCGCGTATTGCAGGTTGGTATCCGCATCCAGCAGGTCGTTCGGCTGGCCCTGAAAGCCCATGGAACGGGCGGTCGCCGGAAGGATCTGGAACAAGCCGTAATAGGGCCCGTTCCGCGCCCAGGGGCGATGCGTGCTCTCGCGGATCGCAAGACGATGCACCAGCCCGCGCGGCAGCTCGTAGTGATCCGCCCAGCGGTTGATCTTCTGGCGCAGTTCCGGGGTTTCGTTCGGGTGCAGGGGAATCCTGTGTTCCACGAGCGCCATGGCCGGCTGTTCATCGGGCGCCGTCTTCGGCGCGGCACAGGCGGTCAGCAGGGCCAGACCGGCCAGCGCGAATATCAGACGAGTCGTCATCGGGTCACACTCCAAGGCTATGGCCTCTTAGTCCCGCGCCGCGCACCGGGCGAGTCCGGCGCGGCACGACAGGCAAAACCTTGCCACTCGCGCCCCTGACGCAGCAGAATGTGGCCCATGATCCGGGCAGTCGGGACAGGGTTGCCTGCCTCTTGTGCACTTCGGTCGCGCTTGCATCCCCCAACGCCCGACGCCATCTATGCCGCATGACACCGAAAACGCTTCTTTCCCTGGGCCATGGCTACTCGGCCCGCGCCCTCGCCGCGCGGCTTTTGCCCGAGGGCTGGACCGTGCTGGGCACGCATCGCGACCCGGACCGGGCAGAGGCGATCCGCGCCACCGGCGCGACCCCCGTGCTGTGGGAGAAGGCGGCCCTGGCCGAGGCGCTGTCGCGGGCCTCGCACCTGCTGATCTCTCCCGCGCCGACCGCCGAGGGCGACCCGAGCCTCGCCCTCTTGTCCGAAGAGATCGCCCGCCGCGCGCCGCATCTGGCCTGGGCGGGCTACCTCTCCACCACCGGGGTCTACGGCGACCACGCAGGCGCATGGGTCGACGAAAGCGCGGCCCTTTCCCCCGCGACCCGGCGCGGTGAGGCCCGCGTCAGGGCAGAGGCCCAGTGGTGCGCCATCCCCGGCCTGCCGCTGCACATCTTCCGCCTCGCCGGGATCTACGGGCCCGGGCGCGGCCCCTTCGAGAAGGTCCGGCGCGGCACCGCCCGGCGCATCGTCAAACCCGGGCAGGTCTTCTCGCGCATCCATGTCGAGGACATCGCCCGCGTGCTGCATGCCTCGATCGAGGCGCCCTCGCCCGGCACCGCCTACAATGTCTGCGACGACGATCCGGCGCCGCCGCAGGACGTCATTGCCCATGCCGCGAGGCTGCTGGGCCTGCCGCTTCCGCCCGAGGTGCCCTTCGACGAGGCCGAGCTGAGCCCCATGGCCCGCAGCTTCTACGCCGAAAGCAAGCGCGTCTCGAACGCGCGCATCAAGGAAGAGCTGGGGGTGACGCTGGCCTATCCCGACTACCGCACCGGCCTTGCCGCGCTGCTGCAAGCCGAAGGCAGGGACTAGAGCATGCCGCGCGACCTGCTGCGCAACATGGCCGAAGAGCCCGAGGTGCGCAGCCCGGAAAGCCTCGACGACCTGCTGAAGGCGATGCGCCCGGAGAAGGGCGACTTGCGTGTCTCTGTCGAGGATGTGCTGCGGCGCGTCGGCGGGCGCTCTTTCCCGGCGGTGATCCTTGTCCCGGCCATCGTTCTGGTCTCTCCGGTCTCGGGGATTCCCGGCACGCCGACGCTGGCCGGGATGATCGTGCTGCTCTGCGCCGTTCAGGCGCTGGTGGGCAAGAAACACCTCTGGCTGCCGGGTTTCCTGCGCCGCCGCAGCGTCAGCGCGGCGCGCATGCTGCGCGCGGTGGAATGGCTGCGCCGTCCCGCCGGCTGGATGGACCGCCACTCGCACAACCGCCTGCGGCTGCTGGTGAGCGGCCCGGCCAAGCCGCTGGCCTATGCGGCGACGGCGCTGGTGGCCGTGTCCTGGCCGCTGCTGGAGCTGCTGCCCTTCGTCACCTCGTTCAGCGCGGGCGCCGTGGCCATGGTGATGTTCGGCCTGATGACCCGCGACGGCGCCTACGCGCTGGCCGGATACGCGCAGGGCGCGCTGGTCTACCTGATCCTGCTCAGCATCTGGTTCGGGATCTTCTAGACGCGGTTTCGCCTGCGCGGTGCGCAGGCGACCGGCGGGGAGGCTTTGCCTCCCCGGACCCCTCCAGGATACTTCCGGACAGAAGAAGCGCAGGCGGGCGCCTGGGTCAGGCGCGCTTGTCCATGACCTCGACGCCGAGGACCGAGAGCACCCTGGCCTCGATATCCTTCGCGTTCATGCCGGCCACCGCGTACATATCCGCCGGAGAGGCCTGGTCGATGAAGATGTCGGGCAGCACCATCGAGCGGTACTTCAGCCCGCGGTCGAAGACCCCCTCGTCGGCCAGAAGCTGCGCGACATGGCTGCCGAAGCCGCCGACGGCGCCCTCTTCGATGGTGATCAATGCGTCGTGGTCGCGCGCGAGGCGCAGGATCAGCTCGCGGTCCAGCGGCTTGGCAAAGCGTGCATCGGCCACGGTCGGGGATATGCCGCGCGCCTCCAGCGCCTCGCAGGCTGCCAGCACCTCGCCCAGCCGGGTGCCGAAGCTGAGGATCGCCACGCCCTTGCCCCGGCAGATCATCCGGCCCTTGCCGATCTCGAGCACCTCGCCACGCTCGGGCATCTCGACGCCGCGCCCCTCGCCACGCGGATAGCGGAAGGCGATGGGGCCCTCGTCATGGGCGGCGGCGGTGGCCACCATGTGCTTCAGCTCCGCCTCGTCGGCGGCGGCCATGACCACGAAGCCCGGCAGGTTGGCCAGAAAGGCCACGTCGAAGGATCCCGCATGCGTGGCGCCGTCGGCACCGACCAGCCCGGCGCGGTCGATGGCGAAGCGCACCGGCAGGCGCTGGATCGCCACGTCATGCACCACCTGATCGTAGCCGCGCTGCAGGAAGGTCGAATACATCGCGCAGAAGGGCCGCATGCCGCCCGCCGCCAGACCGGCGGCGAAGGTCACCCCGTGCTGTTCCGCGATGCCCACGTCGAAGCAGCGCGAGGGGTAGCGTTCGGCAAAGAGGTCGAGCCCGGTGCCGTCCGGCATGGCCGCGGTCACGGCGCAGATGCGGCTGTCCTCGGCGGCCTGCTGCATCAGCGCCTCGGCGAAGACCCTGGTATAGGCGGGCGCGTTGGACTTCGCCTTCTTCTGCTGGCCGGTGACCACGTCGAACTTGCCGCGCGCATGGCCCTTGTCGGGCGCATGTTCGGCCGGGTCGTAGCCCTTGCCCTTCTTGGTGATGCAATGGATCAGGATCGGCCCGGTCGCGCGCTGGCGCACCGTGCGCAGCACCGGCAGAAGCTGGTGCAGGTCGTGCCCGTCCAGCGGCCCGAGGTAGGAAAAGCCCAGCTCTTCGAAAAGCGTTCCGCCCACGGCCATGCCCTTCAGCATCTCCTTGGCGCGCTTGGCGCCCTCGCGGAAGGGCGGCGGCAGGAAGCTGGCGGCGCCCTTCACGGCGGCCTTCAGGTCCTGGAACGGCGCCTCGGCATAGAGCCGGGACAGATACGAGGACAGCGCCCCGGTGGGCGGCGCGATGGACATCTCGTTGTCGTTGAGGATCACGATCAGCCGCTTGCCCAGATGGCCCGCGTTGTTCAGCGCCTCGAAGGCCATGCCCGCGCTCATGGCGCCGTCGCCGATCACCGCGATGGCATCGCCATGGCCGGTGTCGCAGGCGCCGCCCAGATCGCGCGCCACGGCAAACCCCAGTGCGGCAGAGATCGAGGTCGAGGAATGCGCCGCGCCGAAGGGATCGTAGGGCGATTCGGACCGCTTGGTGAAGCCCGACAGCCCGTCCTTCTGGCGCAGGGTCGACATCCTGTCGCGGCGCCCGGTGAGGATCTTGTGCGGGTAACACTGGTGGCTGACGTCCCAGATGATCTTGTCGCGCGGCGCGTCGAAGACCGCGTGCAGCGCCACCGTCAGCTCGACCACGCCGAGGCCGGCGCCCAGATGGCCGCCGGTCTCGGACACGGCAGAGATCGTCTCGGCCCGCAATTCGCCGGCCAGACGCTCCAGCTCTGCATCGCTGAATTGCGACAGGTCGGACGGGTTTCGAACCCGGTCCAGAAGCGGCGTCGAGGGTCTGTCGGACATGGGTCCTCCGCGGATCAGTTCCGGCGCGAGATAACGAAGCGCGCAGCCTGTCGCAAGGTCTCGGCCTTTTCTCCGTAAACAGATAGGGCGTCGCAGGCTTCTGCCACAAGATCCGAGGCGCGGCGTTTCGCCCCGTCCACACCGAGGTGCGAGACGAAGGTCGCCTTGCCGCGCCCGGCATCCTTGCCCACCGCCTTGCCGACCGCCTGAACATCGCCCTCCACGTCCAGCACGTCATCGGCAATCTGGAAGGCCAGGCCAAGCCGGTCGCCGTAGTGCCGCAGCGCGCCCTGGTCCTGCCCCGCCATGCAGGCCCCCGCCGAGGCCGCCCAGGAAATCAGCGCGCCGGTCTTGCCCGCCTGAAGCGCCGTGATCTCGGCCAGAGACAGCGCCCTGTCGCTGCTTTCGGCGGCGATGTCGCGCATCTGGCCGCCGACCATGCCCCGGACCCCGGCCGCATCGGCAAGGCTGCGGGCCAGATGGATGCGCCTCTCGGCGGGACAGACGGTCTGCAGGACCAGCTCGAAGGCCAGCGCCTGCAAGCCGTCCCCGGCCAGCACCGCGATGGTCTCGTCCCACTGGCGGTGGACCGTGGGCTTGCCGCGCCGCAGGTCGTCATCGTCCATGCAGGGCAGGTCATCATGCACAAGGCTGTAGCTGTGCAGCGCCTCGATGGCGGCGGCGGCAGGCGCGGCATGGGTGCGCGCGATGCCGAACAGCAGCGCGCTCTCGATCACCAGGAAGGCGCGCAGCCCCTTGCCGCCCTGCACTGCGTATAGCATGGCGCGCGCCACCTCGGATTCGGTCTCGTGCAGCGCCATGGCGACATGGGCATGCGCAAGATCCGCGTCCAGCTGCAGGGCCTCGTCGAAAGAGGCCTCGCGGGCCTGCAACTCTTCCAGCCGCCCCACCAGGAACTCCGGCAGGGGCGCGTAGCTGCCGACCACCTAGAGCCCCTCGACCGCTTGCGTGCCCTTGGGGTTGCCCTCGCCGTCCAGCGTAATGGCGGCGACCTTCTCCTCGGCCTCGCTCAGCTTCTGGTCGCAGCGCTGCTTCAGCCGCGCGCCGCGCTCGTAGAGGCGGATCGATTCCTCCAGCGCCACGTCGCCGCGTTCCAGCTGGCCAACCACGCGCTCAAGCTCACCCATGGCCTGCTCAAAGCTCATCTCCGCCACATCGGCGTCCCGGTCTGTCTCGCTCATGCGGCGGCCTCCATCAGTATCTCGACATGTGCCCGCGCCGAGGCGGACAGGGCAGCCAGATCATACCCGCCCTCCAAAGTCGAGACCACCCGCCCGCCGCAGACATCCGCGGCGACATCGCAGATCGCCCGCGTGATCCAGCGGAAATCCTCGAGCGACCAGTTCAGACTGGCCAGCGGATCGTCCTGATGCGCGTCGAATCCCGCCGAGACGACGATCAGCTCGGGGCGCCAGGCACGCAGCCGCGACAGGGCGGGCTCCCAGGCGGCACGCATCTCGGCGCCGCCGCTTTCGGGCGCCAGCGGCAGGTTCAGCACGGTATCATGGGCGCCACGCTCCTCGGCACGACCGGTCCCGGGCCAGAGCGGCATCTGATGCGACCCGATGAACAGCGCCCGCGCCTCGCCCCACAGCAGATCCTGCGTGCCGTTGCCGTGATGCACGTCGAAATCCAGCACCGCCACGCGCCCCAGCCCATGCGCATCCAGCGCATGTTTCGCCGCCAGCGCCGCGGTGCCAAACAGGCAGAAGCCCATGGGCGTCTCGGTCTCGGCATGGTGGCCGGGGGGCCGGGTGGCGCAGAAGGCGTTCCCGACCGCGCCCTCCAGCACCAGGTCCACCGCCTGCACCGCCGCGCCCGCCGCCAGCCGCGCCGCCCGCAGGCTTCCCGGAGACATCCATGTATCGGAATCCAGCTGATGCAGACCGCTATCGGGCACCGCTGCCGCCAGCCGGTCGAGATAGCGCTGCGGATGCACCCGCAGCAGATCCGCGTCACGCGCCTCGCGCGCCGTCACGCGGCGCAGGTCCAGCCCCTCCAGCGCATGCAGCACATGCTCCAGCCGCGCCACCCGCTCGGGATGCCCCTCCGGCGTGACATGCTCCAGCCCGTCCGCATGGGTGATCAAAGCCGTGACCATGGAACCCCCTTCGTGTTTCTTCTTGGTCCAAATACCTCTGCGCCCCGCCCGCAGGGGGCGCCCCGCCCGAGGCCGGGCGCCCTCAGTCCGGCGCCAGCATGTAGCCCGCGCCGCGCACCGTCTGCAGGTAGCGCGGCTGCTTGGGGTCGCTTTCCAGCTTGCGCCGCAGCCGGGTGATCTGCACGTCCACCGCGCGCTCCTGCGCCTGCCCCTTGTCGCGGCCCAGCTCCTCGACCAGCTTCGACCGGCTCAGCGCCTCGCCCGGCCGGGCCGAGAAGATCCGCATCAGCTGGCTTTCGGTCGCGGTCAGGCGCACCAGTTCCTCGCCCTGCCACATCTCTCCGCGCTCGATGTCGTAGCGGATCGGCCCCAGCGTCAAAAGCTTCGGCGCCACCTCCACCACCGGCGCCTCGGGCACCCGGCGCAGGATCGCGTTGATCCGCAGAAGCAACTCCTTGGGCTCGAAGGGCTTCGACAGGTAGTCGTCCGCCCCGGCCTCCAGCCCGGCGATCCGGTCCTCGGTCTCGGACCGCGCGGTCAGCAGCAGGATCGGCATGGTCGAGCTCTCGCGGATCGCCCGGGTCAGGCTGATCCCGTCCTCGCCCGGCATCATCACGTCCAGCACCACCAGATCGAAATCCAGCCCCGCCAGCAGCCGCCGCGCATGCGCCGCATCGCGCGCCGCGCTGACAAGGAATCCGTGCCGGATCAGGAACTTCTGCAACAGTCCCCGAATACGCTCATCGTCGTCAACGATCAGCAGATGCGCGTCAAACTCGCTCATTCCCGGCCCTCCCTGAGCGCGTGATACTGGCCTCTCATCTCCGGGTCCATCATCTCTTCCAGAACCCGGCGGAAGCCCGCGACGGCCTCGGGCCCCGCCTCGCGGAAGGCCCTGCGCATCCGCACCCGCTGGGCCTCGGCCAACTCCCGCTCCAGCGCCTCGCCCTCGGCGGTCAGCTTCAGGTGGCGCTCGCGCTTGTCGATGCGGCCGACCCGGCTTTCCACCAGCCCGTCGCCGATGAGCGTCCGCAGCACCCGGTTCAGCGATTGCTTGGTGACGCCGAGAATGGCCAGCAGGTTGTTGACGGTCGTTCCGGGCGCCGAGTGGATGAAATGCAGCGCCCGGTGATGGGCGCGACCATAGCTGAGCTCGTCCAGAATGCGGTCCGGATCGGCGGTGAAGCCGCGATAGGCGAAGAACATCGCCTCCGCCCCCTGCCGCAGTTGCTCGTCGGTGAGATAAAGAAGCGTCTCGCCCTGAATGCGTCGTGTCTCTGCCACGCTGCCTCCGTCGTCGCCTTGCCGGTTTTCCGGGCAGCTTACGTCAGCCTTGTTGACATTCCAAGCACCGACTGTTAGCGAACCTCAGATTTGACGCAACTTTATGCCCGATCCACCCGGACCGGGCGCAACAAATGCAAATCGGAACCGCGTGAGCCAAAGGAGATCGAAGATGGCAGAAGGCGCATATGACGACCGCGACGGCAAGATCTGGCTGGATGGCCAGCTGGTAGACTGGCGGGCCGCGCAGGTTCACGTATTGACCCATGGCCTGCACTACGCCTCTTCGGTCTTCGAAGGCGAACGGGCCTATAACGGCAAGATCTTCCTGTCGCGCAAGCACTCGGAACGGCTGCATTTCTCGGCCAGGTGCCTCGACTTCGAGATCCCCTATTCCGTCGACGAGATCGAGGCCGCGAAGCAGGCCGTGTTGGACGCCAACGGCTTCACCGACGCCTATGTGCGCGCGGTGGCATGGCGCGGCGCGGGCATGGACATGGGCGTTTCCTCGGCGCGCAACCCGGTCCGGCTGGCGATCGCCGCATGGGGCTGGGGCAACTACTACGGCGACGCCAAGATGAAGGGCGCCAAGCTCGACATCTCGAAGTGGAAGCGCCCCTCGCCCGAGACCATCCCGGTCCATGCCAAGGCCGCCGGTCTCTACATGATCTGCACCACCTCGAAGCACGCGGCAGAAGCCAAGGGCTGCTCGGACGCGCTGTTCATGGACTACCGTGGCTTCGTGGCCGAGGCGACCGGCGCCAATATCTTCTTCGTCAAGGACGGCGAAGTGCACACGCCCAAGCCCGACTGCTTCCTCAACGGCCTGACCCGTCAGACCGTCATCGGCATGCTTCAGGACAAGCAGATCACGGTGCACGAGCGTCACATCGAACCCGGCGAGATGGAAGGCTTCGAACAGTGCTGGCTGACCGGCACCGCCGCCGAAGTCACCCCCGTGGGCCAGATCGGCGGCTACAGCTTCGAGGTCGGCGCGCTGACCCGCGACATCTCGGAAAGCTACGAAAAGCTCGTCCGCAGCTAAGCACAACAAGGGCGGAGCCTCCCCGGCCCCGCCCTTCTTCTGTCCGAAAATATCCCGGGGATTTTCAAGGGGCAGCGCCCCTTGAAGGCCCGCGCGGCCCCAGCGCGAACCGACCTGCGCGCCGCAAGGCGCCCCGTCAGAGCAGGGACCGCAGCATCGCCGTGTTGTTCTGCACGATCGAGTTCAGCTCGACCACCCGCGCCAGCCGGCTTTCGATCTCGTCCTGACAGCTGTCCAGCTGCTCGACGATGCCGCTCAGCGCCGTTCCGGACTCGGCCAGCGTCGCGCTCTCGATCTTGCACATCATCCGGGTCGAACTCAGCCCCGTCACATAGCGTTTCATGTCCAGCACCGACCGCGCGAAGCGCTTCGCCTCCTGCTCGACCTCGCGCAGCGAGTCCGCCGTCTGCCGCAGGAACTGCGCGCGGTGCCGCGCGACCTCGGCGATCTCGTCGTCGATCTTCACGGAGGCCGGGTAGATCCCGGCCAGGCGGGTCTTCTCGTCCCGGAAGACGGCCAGCATCTCGGCCTCGACCGCCGTGGCGAAGCCAAGGAACTGACCGTTCAGGATGGCATCGCGGATACGGGCAAAGACGCAGCTTTCGCCCTCGGCGAATGTCGTGACCCAGGTCGACATCTCTTCCAGCATCTGGCTGTAGTTCACCGAGATCGCGCTGATCGGACCGCCCGCGTTTTCCAGCCGTGACGCGATCAGGCGCATGTTCAGGGGCACCGTGCGGATCGCCTTGAACGCCTCTTTCATCTCGAGGATTTCGCGCTGCACCTCGTCGATGGCCTTCGACATTTCCAGAAAGCGGCGTTGCAGGGGGTCCATCGGGCGCGCCAGCTGGCGGGCGCGGGCCTCCAGCTCGGTTGCCAGCGCATGGGCCTGAAAGGCGTGATAGCTGGCAAAGCCCATCCCCGTCACCATGGCGCGCAGCGCCCCGGCGCTGTCCGCCGGGGTCATGCCCTCGGCCTCGCGGCGCAGCAGGTCGGCGTAACAGTCGCTGATTGTCGGGAACAGGGCAGAGGTCGGCTTGATCCGGGTCGAGATATAGCCCCCCCTCGAAAGGCGCGACCAGGGCGAAGACCCAGTAGAACCGCCCGCAGGTGCGCCGGTTCTTCACATAGGCCCCGGTCGGCTTGCCCGCGCGGATGCGGTCCCAAAGCAGCTGGAACACACCCCGAGGCATGTCGGGATGGCGGATCACCCTGTGCGGCGCGCCGATCAGCGCATCCCAGTCCAGCCCCGCCACGCGCTGAAAGACGGTGTTCCCGGCCTGTATCACGCCCCGCTCGTCGGTCCGCGAATAAAACAGCTCCTGCAATTGGAAGGTGGCCTCGGAGGCGCAGACCTCGGAGAGGAACTTGGGATCGTGTTCAGACATCGGCAACTCCACACCGCTACCGACAGAGCCTGCCGCAGATCCCTTTCCAAAACGGAAAGGGCCGCGCCGGATCCCTCCGCGCGGCCCCTGAAACTGCTTTCGATTTGTCTCTAACCCGGCGACATGCCGCGCAGGCGCTCGGACCGGCGGCGCAGGATTTCGACCGTGGTCAGCAGCAGGATCGAGATGCCCACCAGGATCGTCGCCACCGCAAGGATGGTCGGGCTGATCTGCTCGCGCAGGCCGGTGAACATCTGCCATGGCAGGGTCTGCTGCCGGGCCGAGCCCACGAAGATCACCACCACGACCTCGTCGAAGGAGGTGATGAAGGCGAACAGCCCGCCCGAGATCACGCCGGGCAGGATCAGCGGCATCTGCACCTTGAAGAAGGTCCGCACCGGGTCCGCGCCCATGTTCGCCGCCGCCCGCGTCAGCGAGCGGTCAAAGCCGACCAGCGTTGCGGTCACGGTGATGATGACGAAGGGAATGCCCAGGGCCGCATGCGCCAGCACCACCCCGAAAAGCGTGCCCTGCAAGCCGATGCGCGAGTAGAAGAAATACATCCCCGCCGCCGAGATGATCAGCGGCACGATCATCGGAGAGATCAGGATCGCCATGATCGCGCGCCGGAAGGGCACATGTTCCGACGACAGGCCGATGGCGGCAAGGGTGCCGAAGCTGACCGAGAGGATCGTCGCGAAGGGCGCGATGATCAGCGAGTTCTTCAGCGCCTGTTGCCATTCGGACGAGTTGAAGAACTCGCGGTAGTGGCGCAGCGAGTAGCCCTCGGGGTCGAAGCGCAGCATCTCGGGCGTGAAGGTAAAGAAGTTCTCGGCGTTGAAGGACAGCGGCATCACGACAAGGATCGGCGTGATCAGGAAGACGAAGATCGCCCCGCAGATGGTGCGGAAGCTGTAGTGCCACAGCACCTGCCCGCTGGTCAGGTAAGGCGGCAGCGGCACGCGGTAACGCCCGTAGCCGACCCAATAGGCGAACCAGCCGAAGAACCAGCCGAAGAGCGCGCCCATGACCGCCCCGGGGATGCCGCCCAGCAGGTAGCCCGCCAGGGCGAACAGAGCGACCAGGCCCCATTTCACCGGGCGCTCCTGCTCTTTCGGGACGACCTCCAGCACGACGAATGCCAGTGCGGCGGCCAGGATGAACCCGATCAGGATCCCCAGCAGGGAGGATCCGTTCGCGGCGCCGACGAAGATCCCGGCAAAGGCCCCCGCCGCGCCCACGGTGGGCGCCGCGAAAGAGATCGGCATCTTGCGGGCTTGGGTTTCAACAGCCATGGATCAGCCCCCCAGCTTGACGTTGTCGATGCCGACGATCTTGTCGTAGGCCCAGTAGAGGATCAGCACCACCGCCAGCAGGATCGTCCCCAGCGCGGCCGCGAGGCCCCAGTTGAGCGAGGACGAGATGTGGTAGGCGATCCGGTTCGAGATGAAGGTGCCGGTCGTGCCGCCGACGATCTCGGGCGTGATGTAATAGCCGATGGCGAGGATGAAGACGAGGATCGACCCCGCCCCGATGCCCGGCACCGACTGCGGGAAATAGACCCGCCAGAAGGCCGTCCAGTTGGTCGCGCCCAGCGATTTGGCGGCCCGCACGTAGTAAGGCGGAATGGTCGCCATGACCGAATACATCGGCAGGATCATGAAGGGCAGCAGGATGTGGGTCATCGCCACGATGGTGCCGAACTGGTTGTTGATCATCACCAGCCGGTCGGCATCGCCCACCAGCCCCAGCCAGACCAGCACGTCGTTGATGACGCCCTGCTGTTGCAGCATGACCTTCCAGGCGCTCGTCCGCACCAGAAGCGAGGTCCAGAACGGCAGCAGCACGAGGATCATCAGCAGGTTCGCCGTCCGCGCCGGCAGGTTCGCCAGCAGGAAGGCCACCGGGTAGGACAGCATGATGCAGCTGAAGGTGATCACCAGCGACATGAACATGGTCCGCTTGAACAGCAGGCCGTAGATGCGTTCGTCCTCGTCGCGCAGCCGCACGCCGTCGGGGGTCTTCTGCGCATCCACCGAGTTCAGGAAATAGCCCGAGGTGTATTTGGGCGAATACATCTTGATGGTCTGCCAGACCTCGACGTCGTGCCAGTCCTCGTCGATCTCGGCGAATTGCGCGCGCACGTCGACCGTCTCGAAGTCGGGGCTGGCCACCAGCTGGGCGGCGGCCTGAAGCATCTCGGCGCGCGGCCCGGTGTAAGAGCCCACATCGGCGCCGGAGGACAGATCCTGGTAAAGCATCGCGTGGACGATGGACCAGGGCTCTTCCTGAAGCGGGCTGTCGCCTTCCTCGACCTGCGTATAAAGCGCGAACTCGCGGTAGCTGGCCGCCGTCTCGGGCAGCAGGTCCTCGACGCCCTCGCGCAGCACGAAGCCCGGCATCTGGCCCCGGTCGCCCTGATCCGTGGCGTCCCATTCCGCCTGCGCACCGATCCATTCCGGATCGCCCAGCAGCTCGGCCCATGGCATCGCCTCGTCCCAGGCCGCGTCGAGATCCTCGAACTGGTCCTGATAGACCTCGCCGATGTCGTCGAGGCCCCGGCCCGACTTGCGGAACAGCGACGAGACACCGGTTAACTCGTAGTTCAGGCGGGTGCCGAGGCGCGTGTGCAGCTTGCGCTCGGCGGCGTAGAAGATGTCCTTGTAGGCTGCATCCCAGACCGCGTCGCCGGGCAGCTCGCCCGTCGTGTCGTCCCAGTCCTGCAGGGCCGCGGTGGTGCGCGGCAGCGTGTCGGAGACGATCTGGTTCTCGACCGAGCGGAACAGCATGTCGACGATCGGCGCGATGAAGGTGACCAGCACGAACAGCAGCAGGGGCGCGATCAGCAGCAGCGCGCGGATCTTCTGACGGCGCAGCGCGCGGGCCAGAGAGCGCTTCAGCGGCGTGCCGTCGGCGGCGAGCATTTCGCCACGCTTGCCGCGCTGCTCGGCCGCATCGGCGGCGCGCAGGGCGTTGTCGGGGGTCGGCCCCCCGACCTTGTCGGGATCTGTGCTGGCGTCGGTCATTCGGCCCCCTCGACGACTAGGATTGTGCTCTCCGCCGATGCGCGGCGGATCTCTGCGACCACCTGGTAGTCGGGGTCGTTGTAGGCGGCGAGCGCCTCTGCATAGCTGGGAAACTCGATGACGACGTGGCGGTCATGAACAGAGCCTTCCATGACCGTGCTCTGTCCGCCCCGGACAATGAAGCGCGCGCCGAGCGACTGCAGGATCGGCGTGTCCTTCTCGACATACTCCTTGTACGCCTCCGGATCCTTCACCGTGATATGGCCGATAATGTAGCCCTTGGGCATTCCGTCCGTCCCCTGTTGTCCCCTGCGCCCCGGATCGGGCGCTGATTTCGCGTGGCCCTTTCCGGGCACTCCTTCGTGAAAGGGCGGGGCCACCAGTGCCCCGCCCCCCAAGATCTTACTGCGCCAGCCAGGCCTGGAACTTCGCGTCGATGTCGTCGCGGTAGTCGGCCCAGAACTCGTAGTTGTACAGGAACGTGTTCTCGGCGTTGGCCGGGTCGGTCGGCATGTGCGGCGCCATGTCGATGCCAAGCTCTGCGTGCTGACCGACAAGCGGAGCCGAAGACGCACGCGCCGGGCCGTAGCTGATGTACTTGGCCTGATCGGCAAGACGCTGGGTGTCGGTGGCAAAGCGCAGGAAGTCCTTCACGCGGGCCAGACGCTCTTCGGGCAGACCGGCGGGGATGATCCAGCCGTCAAGGTCGAAGACCTGCGCGTCCCACATCATCGCGACCGGCTGGTCCTGCTCTTCGATCACGCTGAACAGGCGGCCGTTGTAGGTCGAGCCCATGAAGATCTCGCCATCGGCCAGCAGCTGCGGCGTGTCGGCGCCGGCGGACCACCAGATCGTCTGGTCCTTGATGGTGCCCAGCTTGGCAAGCGCCTGGTCCTGGCCCTCTTCGGTCTCGAGCACGTCGTAGACGTCCTCCTTGGCCACGCCGTCGCAGAGCAGCGCCCATTCCATGTTGTTGATCGGGCGCTTTTCCAGCGCGCGCTTGCCCGGGTAGGTTTCCAGGTCGAAGACGTCGCAGATGTCATTCGGCGCCTCGGCGCCCTCGGGGACCATGTCGGTGCGATAGCCGAAGGTGGTCGAATAGACGATCTGCGGGATATAGCAGTCCGACACGATCAGGTCGCCGAAATCGTCCGAGGCCTTGGAACCGTCGTCGCCATCGGCAAGCAGTTCGTCCGGGTCGTATTCCATTGCCAGACCCTCGTCGCAGAGGCGGATGGCGTCAGAGGCCACCACGTCCACCAGATCCCAGGTCACATTGCCCGCCTCGTTCATCGCGCGCAGCTTGGCCACCGCCTCGTTCGAGCTTTCGTCCCAGGCGACGCTCACCTCGGGGTGCATCTCGAGGTAGGGTTCCACATAGGCGTTCTGCTGCGAGGACTGGTAGGCCCCGCCCCAGCTGACCAGCGTCATCTCGTTGGACATCTCCTGCGCCTGCGCGGATGCGGCAGCGAGGGTCAGGGCCGAGGTTGTCAGCAAAGTCGTTGTCAGTTTCATTCTTGTCTCCCTTGTTTTCCCGATATCTGCGCGGAGGCCGGGTTACGGGTCTCGTTTGCCCGCCCTTTCGGAGGAAAGGGCACAGGGCGGGGGGAACCCGCCCTGTCCGCATGCGCAATGGGTCTTACTTGACCAGCCACGACTGGAATTTCGCTTCCACGTCGTCCTGGTTGTCAGCCCACCATTCGATGTTGTTCACCAGAAAGTTCTTCTGGTTTTCCGGGTTCGTCGGCATATGCGGCGCCATCTCGATGCCAAGGTCGGCATGGGTCGAGACCAGCGGCTGCGAGGATGCACGCGCCGGGCCATAGCTGATGTACTTGGCCTGATCCGCAAGGCGCTGGGTGTCGGTGGCGAACTTCACGAAGTCCAGCACCCGCGCAAGGCGGTCTTCCGGCAGACCGGCGGGGATCACCCAGCCGTCGAAATCGAAGACCTGCCAGTCCCACAGCATCGCGACGGGCTGGTCCTGTTCGACAATGACAGAAAACAGGCGACCGTTGTAGGTCGAGCCCATCACGACCTCGCCATCGGCCAGAAGCTGCGGCGTGTCGGCGCCCGCCGACCACCAGACGACCTGGTCCTTGATGGTGTCGAGCTTGGCAAGCGCGCGGTCCACGCCGCCGTCCTCGTCAAGCACGTCGTACAGGTCTTCCTGCGCGACACCGTCACACAGCAGCGCCCATTCGAGGTTCTTCTTGGGGCGCTTTTCCAGGCTGCGCTTGCCCGGGAAGGTGTCCAGGTCGAAGAGCGCGCAAAGGTCGCCCGGCGTCTCGCCGTTCCACTCTGCCACGTCGGTGCGATAGCCGAAGGTGGTCGAGAAGACGATCTGCGGGATGAAGCAGTCGTTGATCAGGGTCGGGCCGAAATCGTCCTCGACACCCTCGCCGCCGTCGCCGGGGGCCAGCATCTCTTCGAAGTCGATCTCCATCGCCAGGCCCTCGTCGCACAGGCGCTGGCTGTCGGGGCCCTCTGCGTCGACCAGATCCCAGGTGATATTGCCGGCCTCGGACTGCGCGCGCAGCTTGGCCACGGCCTCGTTCGAGGATTCGTCCCAGGTGATCGAAACCTCGGGGTTGGCCTCCATGTAGGGCTCTGCATAGGCCTTGAGCTGGCTGTTCTGGTAAGCCCCGCCCCAGCTGACGATCGTCATTTCGTTCGCCATGTCCTGCGCTGCGACCGCCCCTGCCGCAAGCGACAGGCAGGTTGAGGCCAGAAGCGTCTTGTGAAGTGTCATGCGTGTGTCTCCCTGATGAACACTTTCTTGTTGCCGGGCCCGGGTTGACGGTCCGGTCCGGATCTTTTGGCCGCCTGTGCCCTGCGGGCCGGCGGCGGCATCCCTGTTCGGCGCGACGCCGGACGGATCACTTCGCGTCCAGCGCCCGGCAATCCTCTGGCAGCCAGCCGATCTCGATCTGGGTGCCCGGCTGAAGCCGGACCTGATCCGGGGCGTTGCGCGTCTTGACCACGAAATTGTCGTTGCCCGCGACCCGCAGGCGGGTGCGGAAGATGTCACCCATGTAAATGAATTCCAGCACGTCCGCCTTCAGCGTATGCGCGCCTTCCTGCATCCGGTCCTTGTTGAACTCTACCCGTTCTGGCCGGATGGAAACCTGCGTGCGCTCGCCCGGCTTGCTGACGTTCACCGGCTTGGCGTCGATCATCTGCCCGTCGTCCAGCCTGACCGTGCAGGTGTTGCCGTGAACCTCCTGCACCACGCCTTCCAGCGTGTTGTTCTCTCCGATGAACTGCGCGACAAAGCTGTTCTGCGGCGCCTCGTACAGCTCATCGGGCGGCGCCAGCTGCTGGATGCGCCCGTCGTCGAAGACCGCGACCCGGTCCGACATGGTCAGCGCCTCGGTCTGGTCGTGGGTCACGTAGACCGTGGTGATGCCAAGGCTGTGCGCCAGGTTGGTGATCTCGAACTGCATGTGCTCGCGCAGCTGCTTGTCCAGCGCGCCAAGCGGTTCGTCCATCAGCACCAGCTCGGGTTCGAAGACCAGCGCCCGGGCCAGCGCGATCCGCTGCTGCTGGCCGCCCGAAAGCTGCGCCGGGCGGCGGCCGCCGAAGGCCCCCATCTGCACCATGTCCAACGCCCGCTTGACCTTGGCCTCGCGGTCGGATTTCCCCATCTTGCGCACTTCCAGCGGGAAGGACAGGTTCTCGGCCACGGTCATATGCGGGAACAGCGCGTAGTTCTGGAAGACCATGCCGATGCCGCGCTTGTGCGGCGGGATGTTGTTGATCGACACGCCGTCCAGCTTGATCTCGCCGTAAGTGGCGGTCTCGAAGCCCGCCAGCATCATCAGGCAGGTGGTCTTGCCCGACCCGGACGGCCCCAACATCGTCAGGAATTCGCCTTTCGGCATGGTGAGGTTCAGATCCTTGACGACGAGCGTTTCACCGTCATAGCTCTTCTGCACGCGTTCGAATGCGACGAATGCATCGCCGCTGTTCCCATCAGCCAAAGCAGGCTCCCCGTGTTGTGGTTCCGCGGATTTTTTCCGCTGTCTTGTCCTCATACTAAAGCGGCTGAGGCCCTTACATGCAAGCATCTCGCCCCTTGCGGCAGGATCACCCGGCGAATCCGGCACATTCGGTCACAAATGCGGCACGTGACAGGAAAAACGAACAGGTCAAAGCGCCCCTTCAGGCGATCCGACTTTCGCGGGTGGCGGCGCAGGCGGCAAGATCGGGGCCGGAATGGTCCGGTCGGGGACTCACCCCGAAGGCTGAGTCCCGCCCGATTGCACCGCCAAGTCTTTGAATTTCATGCCCAGAGCAGCTAATCTTCCCGGCAGACCGCGACACCCGACAGGACCCGCATGACCCTTCTTGCCCAGACCGAACGCATCCTCGGCGACCTGATCGCCTTTCCGACCGTTTCGGCGGACAGCAATCTTGCCATGATGGACTACATGGCCGCCTGGCTGGAAGGGCTGGGCGCCCGCGTCGACCTGTTCCGCGACGCCAGCGGGACCAAGGCCAACCTCTTCGCCACGCTGGGCCCCGAGGGCGACGGCGGCATCGTGCTGTCGGGCCATTCCGACGTGGTGCCGGTGGCGGATCAGGACTGGACCCGCCCGCCCTTCCAGCTGACCGAGGCGGACGGCCTGCTCTACGGGCGCGGCACCTGCGACATGAAGGGCTTCATCGCGGCGACCCTGGCCATGGCCCCGCATTATGCCTCGCAGACCCTGCGCCGCCCGCTGCATTTCTGCTTCACCCACGACGAAGAGGTCGGCTGCCTCGGCGCCCGCGCGCTGGTGCCCGAGTTGCAGGCGCGCGGCATCCGGCCCGCCATCGCCATCATCGGCGAACCGACCAGCATGCGCATCATCGAGGGCCACAAGGGCTGCTGCGAATACACCGTGCGCTTCACCGGGCTGGAAGGCCACGGTTCGGCCCCCGACCACGGCGTCAACGCGGTCAACTATGCCGTGCGCTACGTCGCCCGCCTGCTGGAACTGGCCGAGGCGCTGAAGGCCCGCGCGCCGCAGGGCTCGCGCTTCGACCCGCCCTGGACCACGGTCAATGTCGGGCGGCTGTCGGGCGGCGTGGCGCATAATGTCATCCCCGGCAAGGCCGAGATCGAGTGGGAAATGCGCCCCGTCGCATGGTCCGACGCCGATTTCGTCAAGGACGCCATCGCGCGGCTGGTCGAGCAAGAGCTGCTGCCCGCCATGCGCGCGGTCTCGCCTGCGGCCAGCATCAGCACCGAGGTCATCGGCGAGGTCGTGGGTCTCGACCCGATGGACGACAACGCGGCGCGCGATCTGGTGCGGCGCCTGACCGGGCAGAACGCCTGCGAGGTCGTGCCCTTCGGCACCGAGGCCGGACTGTTCCAGGGCATGGGGATGAGCGTGGTGGTCTGCGGCCCCGGCGCCATCGCGCAGGCCCACAAGCCGGACGAGTTCGTCTCACGCGATCAGATGGCGCAATGCCTCGAGATGTTGCAGGGGCTGGGCCGGACGCTGGTCGCCTGAGAAGGCCGCGCGGCGGCGGGGTTTCGGGATGGCGGGTGGGGCGATGTGCGCAGGCACGAGCGTCCGGCCCGACGGGCCGGCCCGGCCGTCACCCGGCAAAGGCCGGGGGCACGACCAGCCGCGTGCCGGGACCGATCTGCCCGACCAGCCAGCGCAGGTGATGCGGCGCGAAGGCCACGCAGCCCTCGGTCTGGAAGCCCGGGCGGCGCCAGCGGTGCAGGAAGATCGCCGAGCCGCGCCCCGGCTCGGCCTCGGGCCAGTTCCAGTCGGTCAGCAGCACGAGATCATACAGCGGATCGCCCCGCCGCAGGCGCTCGTGGCTGGGCGCATAGGGCGCCCGCACGAGGTGGTTGTAGGCGGGGTCCGCCGGATCGTCCGACCACAGGTCGCCGGGCCGGATCGGCAGCGCCCACCAGGCCGGCCTGGCCATGCGGTCGGGCCGGTAGAGCAGCGCGGTGATGTGGTGCACACCCGCGGGCGTCGCACCGTCGCCCTCGCGCTTGTCGGTCGTGATGCCACCGCGCCCCACCGTGCAGGGCAGGAGGCGCCCGGCAAAGCGCAGCCCGCTGCGCGTCAGGATCAGATCCTGCGGGCCGAACCTCACGCCGGAACCGCCGCGCCGCAGCCCTGAAGCACCTCTGCCGCGATCTCGAAGCTGCGCAGCCGCGCCGCGTGATCGTGGATCTGGCCCGTCAGGATCACCTCGTCGGGGCGGTGCGTCTCGACCAGCCGCCCGATCTGCTCGCGCACCTGCGCGGGTGTGCCCACGGCGCTGATCCGCAGCGCCTCGTCCAGCGCGGGCATCGCGCCCGCCGGCACCACCGAGGCCAGATCGTCCACCGGCGCGGGCAGCTTGCCCGGCTTGCCGGTGCGCAGCCGGTAGAAGGCCTGCTGCATCGTGGTGCGCAGGCGGTGCGCCTCGGCCTCGGTATCGGCGGCGAAGACGTTGATGGCCAGCATCGCGTGCGGCTTCTCCAGCGTTTCCGAGGGGCGGAAGTGGCGGCGGTAGACCTCCAGCGCCTGTTCCAGCGCGGCGGGGGCGAAATGCGAGGCAAAGGCATAGGGCAACCCCAGCGCCGCCGCCACCTGCGCCCCATAAAGCGAAGACCCCAGCACCCAGAGCGGCACCTCCGTCCCCTCGCCCGGCAATGCGCGCACGGCGCGGTCCGGCTGCGCGGGACCGAAAAGATCGCGCAGCTCGGCCACCTCGTTCGGGAAGTTCTCGGCCCGCTGCTGGTGCACGCCAAGCGCCCGCATCACCGCGTGATCGCCGCCCGGCGCACGGCCAAGCCCAAGGTCGATACGCCCGGGATAGAGCGTCGCCAGCGTGCCGAAGGCCTCGGCCACCGCCAGCGGCGCATGGTTCGGCAGCATGATCCCACCCGCGCCCACGCGCATCGTCCGCGTAAGCCCGGCCACATGGCCGATCAGCACCGCCGTCGCCGCCGAGGCGATGCCGGGCATGTTGTGATGTTCCGCAAGCCAGTAGCGGTGGTAGCCCCAGCGCTCGGCATGGACGGCAAGGTCCCCGGTGTTCTTCAGCGCCTGCGCGGCGTCGTGCCCCTCGGGGACCGGTGCCAGATCGAGCAGCGAATAATGCATGGCGGCTCTCCTTTCGACCTCTTATCTATGCGCGCCACGGCCCTGTGCAACGGGAGGGCTGGTCTGCGTCCGGCGACTGTGAGGGGGCGTCATGCCACAGGCATGCTTTCAGCATGACCCCCGCTGCTTGCGCAGCCCCCCAAGGTATCTTTGGACCAAAGAAGCGCAGGTGTGCTTAAAGGAGGTGACCGGACTTCCTCGCCTTCACCGCAAGGTAACGCGCGTTCTGCGGCGTCTCGCCGACCTTCAGCGGCACCCGTTCGGCCACGGCGATGCCCGAACGCTCCATCATGGCGATCTTGGCGGGGTTGTTGGTCAGCAGCCGCACCGAGGAGAACCCCAGCGCCTCAAGCATCTGCGCGCCAAGGCGGAAATCGCGCTCGTCGTCCTCGAAGCCCAGCCGGTGGTTGGCCTCGACCGTGTCGAAACCCTGATCCTGAAGCGCATAGGCCCGCATCTTGTTGGCCAGCCCGATGCCGCGGCCCTCTTGTTGCAGGTACAGAAGCACGCCCGCCCCCTCCTGCCCCATCTGCGCCAGCGCCGCGTTCAGCTGCGGACCGCAGTCGCATTTCAGCGAGCCCAGCAGGTCGCCGGTGAAACAGGCCGAATGCAGCCGCGCCAGCACCGGGGCGGCGCGATCCGGGCGGCCGATCTCGATGGCGTAATGCTCTTCGGATCCGTCCTCGGGGCGCCAGATGTGCAGCCGCGCGTTTTCCGCCGCGCGCAGCGGCACCCGCGCCGCAATGACATGGCCCAGATGCGGCAGCGCCTCCATGATGGTCGCGGCCTCCTGTGCCGGGACGCGGACCAGCCCCTGCAGCGCGCCCAGCCCCGGCGCCACCGGAACCACCAGCGCGGCGGGCAGCAGCCGCGCCGCCTTGCACAGACGCACCGCCAGCCGCTGCAACGCGGCAGAGCCGCCGCGCCGGGTTTCCAGCGGGCCTTTCATCGGGCGATCCATGTCGTCCGCCGGGTCCGCCACATCGGTCAGCCAGTCCAGCCCCGCGCCCTCGGGCACCACCACCCGCGCCACGTCGCCGTCATAGGCCCGCGCTTTCAGCGTTTCGGCCCGGCGCGCCGTCAGCACCAGGTCCGGCGCCCCCAGCGCCCGCAGCGCCTCCAGCCGCTCGGCGCCCAGCGTTTCCACCGCGGCGCAGATCACCGCGCCCTCGGCATCCTCCAGCACCACCGGCACACCCATGCGCAGATCGCCGCGCGCCCGCGCCAGTACCTCGTTCAGATCCGGTCCAAGGGCCATGACGCCTCCTGCGCCGCGCCAGACGCGCGGTTCCTGTAACATTCGCGCGATGCGGACACGTCCGCGTGATCGCTTGCAGCAATACTTGCCGGGCCTCCGTCATGTCCACATCTCACGGAAAAGGCAACACGACGGAGGCCCCGCCATGGCGCAACTGAGAAACATCCTGCTGGTCGACGACGACGAGGACCTGCGCGAGGCGCTGGCCGAACAACTTGTCATGACAGAGGATTTCGAGGTCTTCGAAGCCGACAGCGGCGCCACCGCCATGGCGCGCGCCAAGGAGCAGGTCTACGATCTGATCATCCTCGACGTCGGCCTGCCCGACACCGACGGGCGCGAGCTGTGCCGCCTGATGCGCAAGCAGGGGATCAAGTCGCCCATCGTCATGCTGACCGGCCACGACAGCGACGCCGACACCATCCTCGGCCTCGACGCGGGTGCCAACGACTACGTGACCAAGCCCTTCCGTTTTCCGGTCCTGCTGGCCCGCATCCGCGCCCAGCTGCGCCAGCACGAACAGTCCGAAGACGCGGTCTTCAACGTCGGCCCCTATACCTTCAAGCCCGCCATGAAGATGCTGGAGACCGAGGACAACAAGAAGATCCGCCTGACCGAGAAAGAGACGAACATCCTGAAGTTCCTCTACCGCTCGACCGAGGGCGTGGTGCCGCGCGACACGCTGCTGCACGAGGTCTGGGGCTACAACGCCGGCGTCACCACCCACACGCTGGAGACGCATATCTACCGCCTGCGCCAGAAGATCGAGCCCGACCCCTCGAACGCGCGGCTTCTGGTGACCGAATCGGGCGGCTATCGGCTGGTTTCTTGACAGCTCAACCTAAAGGTGTGCAGAGTTCAAGAGGCGCAACCAAAAGGGGCATGGCCGCCGAACCCAAGCCAAATGTCGCAGAGATTTTTGGCAGCGCGCAATGTAGTATGAGACAGTCATCGTCAGGATGATCCACGGAATCCCGTCGCATATGCGGGTCATCATATGCACCTCCCTGTTGGACCTGGCCGGGCATCTTGCCCGGCCTTTTTTTGTTCCGGGTCAGGCAGGGTGCGCCGTCAGGGACCACGGTCCTCGACCCCTCAGCGCGGCGCCTATGGCCTTGCGCCGGGGCCTCAGCCGCCGCGATTGTCCAGATAGTGGCGCACCGCGTCACCCACGTGGCGGAAGCGGTCGCCGCCAAGATGTTTCCCCCCGTACCAGCGGGTGACGACGACGATCTCGTTGAGGATCTCTTCGCGCTCCAGCATCCGCAGGATGACCTGCGCGGCGCCGCTTTCGCCGTCGTCGTTGCGCATCGGGCCCTCGTCGGTCAGGCAGGCCCATGTGTTGTGCGTGGCCTTGGCGAACTTCTTGCGCCGCTTCAGCTCCTTGAGAAAGGCCGCCGCCTCTTCGGCGTTGCGGCAGGCCCCGCCGGAGACCGCGTATCGGGACCCCCGGTCGCGGATGATGCTGTCAAAAACCTGCATGAGAGCGGGGTAGTCCGCCCGTGACGCCAGCGCAAGTCGGCGGCGGAAACCGCCGCCCCGCTGGCGCGTTACCCCGGCTGAAAGGAAATGCCATGACAACCACATTCGAAGTCCAGACCTTCACCGAATTCATGAAAGCGCGCGAGGACGCGGCCCGCGCCTATGTCACCGGGCGCCCGGATCTCGTACTGGATCTCTCCGCCACCTCCGGCCCGGCCAGCTTCTTCGACCCTGCGGGCCGGGTCGTGACCGGCGCCGATGCGGTGAACAAGGCCAATCGCGACGGCGCCCGCAACTTCGGCCCCGGCGGCAAGACCTTCTTCGAGGTCCTCGATCAGGGCGAGGCCGACGGCATGGCCTACTGGTCCGGTTATCAGGTGGCCGAGGTCATGCTGGACGGTGCGACAGAGCCGCAGGCGATGCGCCTTCGGGTCACCGAGATCTTCCGCGCGGGCGAGGACGGCTGGAAGATGATCCACCGCCACGCCAGCCCGGCGGCGGAGGGCTAGACAGCGCAGCCACCCCGAGACGGCTGCTGTCCGAGACCAAAGCGAGGACCCGCTCCGTTGCCGCGCCCTCCTGTCAGAGGAAGGCAGCCCGTTCACAGCGGGTGGCTGATGTGAAAGCGATGCGCGACAGCCCTGCGCCACCCCGTCCGGCGGGCATGTCCCACCGGTCGCCCCTGCCCGTCGCTGCCCCTTTGCAGGACCAGACCGGACTCTGGCCGGTCGAACTCTGGCCGGTCGGGCCCTGGCTGGATTGCCAGGGCCCTTGCCGTGCATCCCGTGAGTGTTCGAAGGGGTCGCAACCAATGTGCCGCCTTCACACAGGCTCACCCTGGGCCGCAATCGGTAAAGATATCGTCAAGCGCGCCCCGGGCACTGACGCTGCGTCACGAATCGCGCGCCGCCGCCTGCACCCCGGCCATCCGACAAAAAAACGCCCCGCAGTCTCCTGCGGGGCGTTTCGATCTTTTCAAGGCTTGGCGCCCACCGATTACTCGGCGGACTCTTCCTTCGCCTCTTTTTCCAGTTCCTTGCCGGTCTCCTGATCGACCATCTTCATCGCAAGGCGCACCTTGCCACGGTCGTCGAAGCCCAGAAGCTTCACGTAGACTTCCTGACCTTCCTTCAGCACGTCCGAGGGATGGTTCAGGCGGCGGTTCTCGATCTGGGAAACGTGCACGAGGCCGTCACGCTTGCCGAAGAAGTTCACGAAGGCGCCGAAGTCGACGATCTTCACGACCTTGCCCTTGTAGACCTGACCCTCTTCCGGCTCTGCCACGATCGAATAGATCATGTCGTAGGCCTTCTTGATGGACTCGCCGTCCGGCGAGGCGATCTTGATGATGCCGTCGTCGTTGATGTCGACCTTGGCACCCGAAACCTCGACGATCTCGCGGATCACCTTGCCGCCCGAGCCGATCACTTCGCGGATCTTGTCGGTCGGCACCTGCATGGTCTCGATGCGCGGCGCGTGCTGGCTGAACTCACCGGCGGACGACAGGGCCTTGTCCATCTCGCCAAGGATGTGCATCCGGCCTTCCTTGGCCTGGGCCAGGGCGGTCTTCATGATCTCGGGGGTGATGCCCGCGACCTTGATGTCCATCTGCAGCGAGGTGATGCCCTCTGCGGTGCCCGCGACCTTGAAGTCCATGTCGCCGAGGTGATCCTCGTCGCCGAGGATGTCGGTCAGGACCGCGTAGTCACCGTCGTCTTCCAGCACCAGACCCATGGCCACACCGGCCACCGCCGCCTTCAGCGGAACGCCCGCGTCCATCATCGACAGCGAGCCGCCGCAGACGGATGCCATCGACGAAGAGCCGTTGGATTCGGTGATCTCGGAGACCAGACGGATGGTGTAGGGGAAATCGGTCGAGGCCGGCAGAACCGCCTGCAGGGCGCGCCATGCCAGCTTGCCGTGGCCGATCTCGCGACGGCCCGGGGACCCCACGCGACCCACTTCGCCGACCGAATAGGGCGGGAAGTTGTAATGCAGCATGAAGTTGGATTTGAAGTTGCCGTGCAACGCGTCGATGAACTGTTCGTCGTCGCCGGTGCCCAGCGTGGTCACGACCAGGCCCTGCGTCTCGCCACGGGTGAACAGCGCCGAGCCGTGCGTGCGCGGCAGGAGGCCGGTTTCGCAGACGATCGGGCGGACCTGATCCAGCGCGCGGCCGTCGATGCGGCGCTTGTTCTTCACCACGTCAGAGCGCAGCACCACCGATTCCAGCTTCTTCAGGGCGGAACCGAGGTTCGCATCCTCAAGCTGCTCTTCCGAAAGCGTGGCCTTGATCTCTTCCTTGGCGGCAGAGACGGCGGCAACGCGTTCCTGCTTGTCCGTGATCGCGTAGGCGGCCTTCATCTTGGCTTCGCCCGCGGCCTTCACGGCCTCGTAGAGCGCCGAGTAATCCGGGGGGGTGAAGTCGAAGGGCTCTTTCGCGGCTTCTTCGGCCAGTTCGATGATCGTGTCGATCACCGGCTGGATCTGCTCGTGCGCGAACATCACCGCGCCCAGCATCTCGTCCTCGGTCAGCTCGTAGGCTTCCGATTCCACCATCATGACGGCGTCCTTGGTGCCGGCCACGACGAGGTCGAGACGCTGCTCGGGGTTGTTGCGCAGCCCCTGCATGTCGTCGACGGTCGGGTTCAGCACGTATTCGCCATCCTCGAAGCCGACGCGCGCACCGGCGATCGGGCCCATGAAGGGCGCGCCGGAAATGGTCAGCGCCGCCGAGGCCGCGATCATCGCGACGATGTCGGGATCGTTGACGAGGTCATGCGACAGGACGGTGCACATCACCAGAACTTCGTTCTTGAAGCCGGGGACGAAGAGCGGGCGGATCGGACGGTCGATCAGGCGCGCGGTCAGCGTTTCCTTCTCGGTCGGACGGGCCTCGCGCTTGAAGAAGCCGCCGGGCACCTTGCCCGCGGCGTAGTATTTTTCCTGGTAATGGACGGTCAGCGGGAAGAAGTCCTGGCCTTCTTTCTGCTGTTTCGCGAAAGTCACGTTGGCCATGACGGAGGTCTCGCCCAGCGTGGCGATGACGGTGCCGTCGGCCTGACGGGCGATCTTGCCCGTTTCCAGCGTCAGCGTCTCTTCGCCCCACTGGAGTGTCTTTTTCACTTCTTTGAACATCAGATATCCTCTTGGAGGCACTCCCGACCCCTGCCGGGTCCTCCGTTTCGATGACGGCCCCATTGCCGCCGACCCCTTTCATCATGTCATGCGCCGGGGCCATGGCGTCACGTCTCAGATGGGGGCGCCATACACATATTTCGACCTCTTGGGAAGACTTGTCGCGGCAAGGGCGATTGACAGCCGAGGCCGGGCAGGCCGAAAAACGGCCCCGGGACAGAGGAGGAGTCAAGGTGGATCGCAAGGAGCTGACGTACCGGGCGGTGCCGCTGGCATCGCGCGGCGACTGGCCGGACGGCCGCGTGCTGGCGGGCGCCGAGGGGTTTCGCGACCGGATGGCGGACCGCCGCACGGTGCGCGATTTCGACAGGCGGCCGGTGCCCCGCGCCGCGATAGAGGCCTGCATCCGGGCGGCGGGCAACGCGCCCTCGGGCGCCAACCACCAGCCCTGGCACTTCGTCGCGGTGTCGAACCCGGCGCTGAAGGCGCGGATCCGCGCGGGCGCCGAGGAAGAAGAGGCCCGCTTCTACGAGGGCGCGGCGGGCGACGCCTGGCTGAAGGCGCTGGAGCCCATCGGCACCGGACCGGCCAAGCCGCACCTCGAAGAGGCGCCCTGGCTGATCGTGATCTTCGCCCAGCGCTACGGGCAGTTCGCGGACGGCACGCGCTACAAGCACTACTACGTGCCCGAAAGCGTGGGCATCGCCACCGGCTTCCTGATCGCCGCCCTGCACGAGGCGGGGCTGTCCAGCCTGACCCACACGCCGAACCCCATGCGCTTCCTGAACGCAGTGCTGGACCGGCCAGAGGCCGAGAAGCCGGTGATGATCCTCGCCGTTGGCCACGCCGCGCCGGGCGCCACCGTGCCCCGGGCCGCGACCCTGAAGAAGCCGCTGGACGAGATCCTGACCGTCCGGGACTGACGTCCGGGCGGGTTGCGGAGCGCTGCGCGCGTCGCCCGGGGGCGGCGCCCCTGCGCCGCGCCGCCATGATGCCATGCCGGTGGGCTGGCATCCTGCTTTGCGGTCACCCCCCGCGGGCCCGCCACAAGGCGCCGAGACCCCGCCGGACCGGACCGGGGCGCAGAACCGATAAAGGGCCGCGCGATTGGCGCGGCCCTTTCGGCTTTCATCCCTTCATGGCCTTACTCGGGCGCCGCCTCGCGGTGATCCCAGGCGCTGTGGTCCAGATCCAGATCCGGGAACTTCGTCGGGTCGAAGCGCGGACGGTGCACGCCCGCCGCCCTCTGCTCGTCGAAATCGCGCAGGATGCGGCGCAGGATCGGGAAAAGCATCATCAGCGCCAGCAGGTTGACCAGCGCCAGCACGCCCATCATCGGGTCCGAGAAGAAGAAGATCGCCGTCGCGCCCGGCGCCACCGCGCCGACGAAGACGATGGCCATCAGGATCAGCTTGAAGACCAGCGAGGCCTGCGGGTTCTTCGTCAGCACCGTCAGGGCGTTGTCGCCGAGGTAGTAGTTGTAGATGATCGACGAGAAGGCAAAGAGCAGCACCGCGATGGTCAGGAAGTAGCTGGTCCATGTGCCAAGGTGCGAGGCCAGGCTGTCCTGCGTCAGCACCACGCCGTCGATCTCGGCTCCCGGCACGTAGACGTCCCCCAGAAGGATCATCAGCGCGGTACAGGTGCAGATGACGATCGTGTCGATGAAGACCGAAAAGCTCTGCGTGATGCCCTGGCTGATCGGGTGCCGCACGTCCGCCGTGGCGGCGACGTTGGGCGCAGAGCCCAGACCCGCCTCGTTCGAGAACAGGCCGCGACGCAGGCCCTGCGCGATGGCCGCCCCCATGCCGCCGCCAACCGCTTCCCGGAAGCCGAAGGCGTTCGCGACGATATCGATCAGCACGCCGGGGACCTGGAGGATATTGATCACGATCACAACCAGCGCCATGGCGATGTAGCCGAAGGCCATGATCGGGACGATGATGTCCGAGGCCTTGGCGATCCGGTGCATCCCGCCGAAGACGATCCAGCCGGTGCCGGCGGTCAGGACGATGCCGGTGATCCAGCGGTTCAGGCCAAAGGCGTTCTCTGCGGCGCCCGCCACGGTATTGCCCTGGAAGGCCGGAAAGCCGATGCCGAAGGCGGCGATCAGGCAGATCGCGTAGATCACCGCAAGCCATTTGTAGTCCTTGCCGAGGCCGTGGATGATCATCCGCGCCGGACCGCCGCGGAACGACCCGTCCGGCTGGCGGCGCTTGTAGGCCTGCGCCAGCGTGCATTCGACAAGGCTGGTGGCCATGCCGACCAGCGCGATGGCCCACATCCAGAAGACCGCGCCCGGGCCGCCCAGCGTGATCGCCACCGCGACCCCCGCGATATTGCCGCCGCCGACGCGCCCGCCGACCGACACGAACAGCGCCTCGCGTGCCGAGATGGTGTTCGGGTCCGAAGACTGGTTGTCGCCCTTCAGGACGCGGAACATTCGCTTGAAGTACCGGAACTGAACGAAGTTCGTGGCGATGGTCAGGAAGCAGCCGAAGATCACGAGGAAGGGGATCAGCGCCCAGCCCCATGTGAGGTCTCCGATCAGACCGAAGAAAGATTCGATGAAAGACATGTGCCCTCTCTGTTTTTCTCGTTCTTGGAGTGCGCCCGTCTGTCGGGGTGCATCCCTGAAGGGTGCCGCAAATCCACCGTATGTCCACAAGAACCCGGGTCGTTTTACCCAAAAAAGCGACATCTGACCGGACAGAGCGGGGGGCGCAGCGGCGATGGCGCCGCGATGGGCTGTCTTGCGATGGCCCGCGCGGTGCTGCGTCCAAAGGCGAAGAGAGGCTGAAAACCGCGAAGGAGACCCGCACATCGCGGTCCGGCTGCGATCCACCACCAGGGCTTCCTCACGGCGACGCCGCCGCGCATCGCCGGGCCGTCCCGGAGCCCGGCGATTGGGCCGATGCAAGCGCACCCTGACGGCGCTCACAGGGATCCGGCCGGGGTAACCGGCGGCGATAGCCGGTCGGGATAACCTGCCATGCTGAAGGCAGGGATCGCCGGACCACGGCGCGGCGCGGCTTTCCACCGTCCTGCCGCACATGGATGGATCGCGGGCGGCGCGGCCCGCGATCCTGTTGTGTCCGGCCTTACGCCCGCTTGGGCTCCAGCTCCACCGACCACAGCTCGCTGTCGGCGCTGTCCATCAGGCGCACGGTCATCACGCCGGTGTCGGCAGAGATGTCCACCTTGCCGAAGAACTGCAGCCCGTCCGAGGGCGGCAGGTTGGCCTGCCCCTCTTCGGGGTGCTTGGCATAGCGCACCTCGGGGCCGAAGGTGTTGTCATAGTCCGAGGGGCCGAAGGTCCCGGCATGCAGCGGGCCGGAAACGAATTCCCAGAAGGGCTCGAACTCCTGGAAGACCGCGCGCTCGGGCGAGTAGTGATGCGCGGCGGTGTAATGCACGTCCGCCGTCAGCCAGACGGTGTTGAGGATGCCCGCCGTCTTGATGAAGGACAGCACGGCGGCGATGTCCTTCTCGCGGCCCAGCACCGGGCCGTCGCCATTGGCGCCGTTCTCCATCGCCTCGGCGCCGTCGCGGACCATCATGCCGATCGGCATGTCGGCCGCGATCACCTTCCAGGTGGCGGTCGAATTGATCATCTCGCGCTTCAGCCAGGCCAGCTGCTCGGGGCCGATGAAGGGCGTGCCCTCGGCCTCGGTATTGGCGGTGTTGTCGCCACGGTAGCTGCGCATGTCGATGACGAAGATGTCCAGGAGCGGCCCGTAGGACACCTTGCGATAGACCCGCATCGGCTCTGCCAGCGTCTGGCGCGTCGGCATCATCTCGTGGAAGGCGCGCGCGGCCCGGGACGACAGCGTCTGCATCGACTTGACCGTATAGCGGTCGTCGGCGGTCAGCATCTCGTTCGGGTACCAGTTGTTGGTGACCTCGTGGTCGTCCCACTGGGCGATCATCGGCACGGCGGCGTTGAAGGCCCGCACGTTGCGGTCCATGTAGTTGTACAGGTGCTGGCCGCGGAACTCGTCCAGCGTCTCGGCGACCTTGCGCTTGGCGTCGGTCATGACGTTCTTCCACAGCGTGCCGTCGGCCAGCTCGACCTCCTCCTTCAGCGGGCCGTCGGCATAGACCGTGTCGCCCGAATGCAGGAAGAAGTCCGGCGCGTGGCGCAGCATGGTGCCATAGGTGGTCATGCCGCCGCGATCCTCGTCGATGCCCCAGCCCTGACCGGCGGTGTCGCCCGACCAGACGAAGCTGATGTCGCGATTGCCCATGGGCGCGGTGCGGAACTGGCCCTGCACCGGCTCAGAGGCGGTACCGTCGGCCAGATCGGTCATGGTGACGCGGTAGAAGATGTCCTGATCCGAAGGCAGACCCTCCAGCGCCAGCTTGCCGCTGAAATCGGTGGGTGTGCCGACCGCCAGCGCCGGCACGGCGCGCGCCTCGGTCATGGCTTCGGTGGTGGACCATTCCACCAGCATCTTGGCCTCGCGGTCGGCACGGGCCCAGATGACGGCGCCGTCATGGGCGACGTCGCCGGACATGACGCCATGGGTGATCAGGGGACGCGACTGGGCGCGCGACAGCGACGGCGCGGCAAGCGTGACGCCAAGGGCGGCGCCGCCAAGCAGCGACTGGCGACGGGTAAAGCGGATGCTGGGCATGGGTAACCCTCCTTGCTGGCTGAGATGCCGGGAGGGATCGGTGACCCGCGTAACGATTACGGGTCGCTTTTGCGACGACAGGGCGAAACTTCGATGACAATACAACCATGACGTGCATGTCCTCCGCCCCCTCCCCGCAGGGCAGGATCGCGGCGGCGGGCGGTTTCAGGGCACGCCGCGCGGGCCCGGCCTCAGCGCTGTGCGGCCTCGACGGCGATCTGCACAAGCCGCGCGTTCTGGCACTTGGGATAGGTCGCGCCCGAGGTGCAGGCCTCGGCGATGGAGACCGGAGAGCGCCCGCCGCAGGCCGCCAGCGCCATCACGGCGGCCAGCGCCGCCATCGTCAAACCCCTGTGCATCGCCCGCGTCCCCCGTGCTGCGCTTCCCCGGCGGCTCTGCATGGCCACCTGCCGCAAGGATCGGCGCAGGCAGCGCCGGCTGTCAAGCGACAAGGCCCCTATCCCGCCCGAACGCCCCTGCCCCGGCGCCCCGAGGCAAGAGCCCCGCCCCCTGCCAGGGTGTCCCTGGGCTTCTTCTTGGTCCAAATACCCTCCGCCGGAGGCATCCGGCGCCGCCCCGGAACGATGGCGCCCGCGTGGCGCGGTGCCTCGCCTCGGACAGGGGCCGGTTCGCCCGCCGCCCGATGCCGCCGGAAAACCCCACCCGTCGTCGCGGCGAGACGGCATACCGGGGCGGCTGTTTCAATCCACCCCTCTAGCCCTGGACAACCAAAGAGGCACAGCCGGTGCGGGCTCCGCGCCAGAGCCCGCTTCCCGTGGCGGTCTTCAAAGCCCCGCCGGGACCGGCCCGATGGGGTCGGCCCCGCAGGTCAGCGCCGGGCCAGAGGATAGCCGCGGCTTCGCAGACAGCCGATGCCGTAGACCGGGCGGGGCTTGCCCTTGTACCAGGCGCGGGTCGCGCAGGCGCGCGGCAGGTGGCCCCGGTAACTGCGGTCGAGGCAATGCGCCGAAAGCGCGTACCACGCCTTGTGGCGCCCCCCCACCTGCCGCAGGCAGTGACGCGGCAGGGCTGCGGGCTGCCACCGCTTCTTGGCCTGGCGCTTGTACTTGCCGTGGCCGCGCTGCTTGCCGCCCCACTGATGCGGTTGGCCATACGGGCGCCCATCGCCGTACTGGCGATGGTTGACCTCCACCTTGCCGCCCTCGACGGCCTGTCCGAGAAGGGAAAGCGTCGCGGCCGCGCCGAAGGCGGGCTTCAGCCCCGCGTTGTCGGCGCGGGCGGGCGCGGCGCTGAGGGTTGCGATCAGGGCGCCGGCGACAAGGATGGCGGTGATGAATCTGGCGGACATGGATTTCTCCTTTCGGGCTGGGGGGAGGCGCTCTATCCTCGGGACAGGCACCCTGCCCCGCCAGCCTCGACCCGCCGCGCCGTTCCGGGCAATATCAGCCCCCGGCTATCGGATAACCGGCCCTGCACCGCCCTGTTGTTATTGAATTTCCACCCGTTCACCCACAGTCTGCCAGCATGAGACGCTCACTCGCCATTCCCCTTCTGATCCTGACGCTTGCAGCCCTGCCCGGCGCCGCCGCCGCGGACTGTTTCATCCATTACAAGGCCAAGCGGGACAACCCGCTGAGACTGCACTACGGGATCGTGCAGGTCTCCGGCTCTTGCCCCGGCGCCCCGGCCGGGGCCGTCAGTTCGCGGATCTCTTCCGCGGGCTGGTCCCTCCTGAACGTGACAAAGGTGACGCAGTCGCCGCCCACCGCATCGGAAATCAGCAGTGCCGGATCACACTATTACCGCTAGCGACAGCCGCCGCTCCGGCGCGCGCATCGTCGCCGCAGGGATCACCGCCATCGTGCTGATCCTTGCGGTGGCCGGTGCGCTGCTCTTGCTGACCCTACCCGACGGCAATGCCTTCAACGCGCGGGTCGAACGGATCTTCGTCGAGAACGACAACCTGCAAAGTCAGGCCGAGGTCGCGCTGCTGGAAATCCTCGCGCAATCCGGCACCGCCTTTTCGGATACGCTGGCCAGCTACCGGGTGGTGATCTTCGTGCTGCTGGTCTTCGCCACGGCGCTTCTGGTCGCGGCGCTGGTCTTTCTGGTGCTGCTGATCTCGCTGAACCGCCGTATGGCCCAGATCGAGCGGTCGGGCATCGAGGTCAGTTCGCTGATCATCTCGCGCGAGGAGAACACCGTCTACCTGAACACCATGGGGTTCAAGCTGACCGATGCGATGATCGAGACGCTGTCGGTGCTGGCAGAGGCGCGGCTGGACGACGAGATGCTGTCCGGCGCGCAGATCGAATCGATGATCTCTGGCAAGCCCGAGATGGATTGCGAAGAGGCCGCCGGCGCTACCCGCATCAAACGCCTGCGCGACGGGCTGGGCAACCAGATGGTGTCGGAACTGCTGGTCAAGAACATCGCCCGTCGCGGCTATGTGCTGGCCATCGACAAGGGTGTGATCGAGGTGATCTGAAACGGCCAATGAACCGCGTCGTTCCGCACCCGGATGTTTCGGACCCGGTGCCTCCGGGAAGACGCGACAGCTGTCGAATCCCTGCGGCGGATCTCTGTGACGCCGCAGGGCAGAGGCAGGCGGGGCTTCACCGCGCAGGCTTTTGGGACCACATCAGGCGCCGCGGGCTTCCGGTCACGAAGCCGGCACAGGCCGATGGCGCGCATTACCCTTCGATGCCAAACCCTGCGCCTGATGCGCGGGGCAAGACCCGGAGACCGCAGGAAACCGAGGTGACCAGGCCTCCTGCGCGCCGCCCTCGATCACGGCGCGGACCCGGTCCTTCCGCGACGCGCCGAAGCTGCCAGAGAAGCGGTCGTCCGACGACTGGTGCCCGTCGGGCCACGCGGGCATTGGCATTGGCCCGCTGCGCCCTGATCGGCCCGACGACCTGCGCCGCAGCGCCCCCCCCTACGCAAGGGCCTGCCACATCACCGCAAGGGCGCGCCCCGTGGGCCGCTCCGGTGGCCAGAAAAGACCGTCGGCGCGCCACCGCAATGGCGGGGCGGACCCGATCGGAACGTCCCGCTCAGGACGCCTGGCGCATGCCGCCCTCGGAGGCCGCGGTCGGCACAAGCGCCTTGACGACGTCGGACATCGCCAGGGCGCCGATCTGGCTGCCGTCGCGCATGACGGCGAAGCTGCGTGTTGTGTCGCCCTCTGCCGTCGCGATGACCTCTTCGAGTGTGGCATTCTCGTCCACGCTGCCAGAGAGATTTGCCACAGCCCTGCCCCGCGTCATCACCGTGCGGGCGCGCAGCACGCGCGCGCGATTGATGTCCGAGATGAAGTCCACGATGTAGGGATCGTTCGGGTTCATCAGGATATGCTGCGGCTCGCCCTGCTGCACCACCGCGCCGTCCTTCAGGATCACCAGATGGTCGGCCAGCTTCAGCGCCTCGTCGAGGTCGTGGGTGATGAACACCACCGTCTTGTGCAGCTCGCGCTGCAGCTCCAGCAGCAGGTCCTGCATGTCCGTGCGGATCAGCGGATCCAGCGCCGAGAAGGCCTCGTCCATCAGCATGATATCCGAGTTCGACGTCAGGGCCCGGGCGATGCCGACGCGCTGCTGCATGCCGCCCGAAAGCTGGTGCGGGTACTGCCGTCCCTGACCCTCGAGCCCGACGCGGTCGAGCCACCTGGTCGCCTCCGGCTCCCACTCCGAGCGCGGCCGCCCGTCCACGGTCAGCGGTGTCGCGGCGTTCTCCAGCACCGTCCGGTGGGGCAGAAGGGCGAACTTCTGGAAAACCATGGACATGTGCTTGCGGCGCATCTCGCGCAGCTGCGCCTCGGAATAGTCCATGATGTTCTCGCCGTTGACGATCACCTCGCCGGCGGTCGGATCGATCAGCCGGTTGAGGTGGCGGATCAGCGTGGACTTGCCCGAGCCCGACAGGCCCATGATCACCGTGATCTCGCCCGGGGCCATGTCGATGTTGATGTCGCGCAGGCCCAGCACGTGGCGGTGCTGTTCAAGCAGCTCCTGCTTGCCCATGCCGGCCTTGGCGCGGACAAGGGCCCCCTGGGGGTCCTTGCCGAAGATCTTGTAGAGATTGCGGATGGAAATCTTTGGGTCGGCCATGTCGCTCGCTCCTCAGTTCTTCTGTGCGGCGTTGACGCGCGCAAGCGCCGCCTTGGTGGAGCGGTCGAGAATGACCGCGAGAAGCACGATGCCGAGGCCCGAGATCAGACCGACGCCAAGTTCGAGATTGCGGATGCCGCGCAGGACCAGCACGCCGAGGCCGGGGGCCGAGACGAGGCTGGCGATGACCACCATCGCGAGGCTCATCATGATCGTCTGGTTCACGCCGGCCATGATGTTCGGCAGCGCCAGCGGGATCTGCACGCCGTAGAGCTTCTGGCGCCTGGTCATGCCGAAGGCGTCCGCGGCCTCGATCACCTCCTTGTCGACAAGCCGGATGCCCAGGTTCGTCAGGCGGATGACCGGCACGATGGCGTAGAGGATGATGGCAATGCCGTAGAGCTTGGGCTCGGTCACCGAGAAAAGGAAGATAAGCGGGATGAGGTACACGAAGGGCGGCAGCGTCTGCAGCATGTCCAGCACCGGGATCATCGCCCGCTGCAGCCTGTCAGAGCGCGACATGGCGATGCCGATGGGCACGCCGAGCAACACGCATATGACGGCGCAGACCGCGATCACCGCCAGCGTCTGCATGGCGTATTCGTAGTAATCGATAAAGGCGAGGGCGGCGAAACTGCCCGCCACGAAGGTCATCAGCTGCCACGAGCGGCTGACCAACAGCACGATCAGCGCCAGCGCCGGGATCATGATCCACCAGGGCGTTTCCTGGAACAGCCAGAGCGCGTTCGAAAGCGCCCAGCTCAGCGGCTGGGTAAGCGGATCAAGCACGTAGGACAGGGCGTCCTTGATATCGAGAAAGCCCCGTTCGACCCCCTGCGTGATTTCGCGCGACTGCGGGAACGACGCGCAGGCGTCGTTGAGCACGTCCATCGAGGGGAACGGCGTGTCCCAGGCCGAGACCTCGGGGGCGCCGCCGTCGCCCGACTGCCCGATGAGATCTGCCATCGACATAGGGGCGGAGCCGCCCGAACCGTCGCCGTCGCACCAGTCGCGCAGCCCGAGGCTGTTGAAGAGCCAGTCATAGGTGGCCATGGTGTTTTCCTGTACTGTTGAAGGGGCCGGATGCTCTGAGACGCTTTCCGGAAACGCAAACGGCGGCTCCGGGATATCAGAGCCGCCGCAGGTCGTGTCAGCCGGTTACTGGTCCAGCAGGGGGGCAAGGCGCGCGCGCGCGTCCTCGCTGATCCAGGTCGACCAGGTGTCCTGATGGTTGGTCAGGAAGTAGACCGCGCCTTCCTCGCCGGTTGCCGAATTGTCCTCCATCCAGCTCAGGATCGCGTTCATCGTCTCGGTCTTGAACGTCATGTTCTTCAGAAACTCTGTAAGCTCGGGGTGTTTGGCCGAAAACTCCGTGGTCACCGCGGTCTTCACCGGCGAGGGCGGGAAGGAACTGCGACCGACATCGGTGGAATCGGGATCCTTGGCGGCCGCGAAGGCCTCTTCGTCGTAGTCGCCCATATCGACCTGCACCAGGTCGTAGCGGCCGATGACCGCCGTCGGGGCCCAGTAGTAGCCGAACCAGGGTTCTTCGTTCTCGAACGCCGAGGCAATGGAGGTCGCCAGCGTCTCGCCCGAGCCGTGGTTGAAGATCTCGATGCCGGCATCCTCGACGCCGAAGGCCGGCAGCAGGTTGTCGTTGAAGACCCGGCAGCCCCAGCCCTCGGGGCAGTTGTGGAAGCGACCGCCGACCAGATCGGGGTTCGCGAGAATGCCCTCGATGGTCGTCAGCTCGGGGTGCGCCTCGGCCAGATAGTCCGGGATCCACCAGGCATCGATGCCGCCCGGCTCTATCACCTTGCCGAGTTCCTCGATCTTGCCCTCGTCGCGCAGGCGGTCGTAGATCGAGCCGGTGCCGTTCAGCCAGAGCTCGGTGACGATGTCGGGCTCGCCATTTTCCGCGACCGAGGTCATTGCGGGGACGGTATCAGAGGGCACGACGGCGACGTCGCAGCCGTATCCCTGCTCCATGATGAACTTCGCGACATTGGTCACCACCGAGGCCGAGGCCCAGTTCATTTCGGTGATGCTGACTTCGCCGCATGTGTCGCTGTCCTGCGCGAATGCAGGCGCGGCCATGAGCGTGACCGCGGCGGTCATTAGAAAGCGTTTCATCGAGGTGTCCATTTCTTGTCCTTTCATCAGTATCTTAACCGTCAGGCAGGCACATAGGCGGGTGTCCCCGGATCCAACCGGTTCCATCATCGCTTCCGTGTCGGGCCTGATTGTCTTTCGGCAAAGCGGCGGCCATCCCGGCCGCGGCTTCCTGCAACGCTACGCGAGCAGGGCCTCTTCGAAGGGGAACCGCGAGAGCAACTCGATCCCGGTCTCCGTGATCAGCACCTGCTGTTCCAGCTTGACCCCCTCCCGGCCACCGTCCTCGCCGATGTAACTTTCAACGCAGATCGTCATCCCGGGGAGGATTTCACCGTCGTAGCCTGCATCGGGGAAGTCGCCACGATGGTAGAGGTAGGGGTATTCGCCGGTCATGCCGCAGCCGTGCGCGCTGAGGTAATAGCGGTTGGCGTAGTACTTTTCGGGGATGTCCCAGGCCGCGTCCGCATAGTCGCGGAACGACATGCCCGGGCGCAGGATATCCATGTTGTGATGCACCTGCTCGTGCGCGACCCTGTACAGTTCGCGCTGTTGCGCGCTTGGCCGGGATGGCCCGGCGTGGAAGGTGCGCGAAAAGTCCGAGTAATAGCCGTGGCAGCCCACCACATCGGTGTCGAGCGCGATCAGGTCGTTGGCCCCGATGACATTGCTGCCGGTCTCCTGGAACCAGGGGTTGGTGCGATCACCGGCGCTGAGCAGACGCGTTTCCACGTAGTCGCCGTTCTGCGCAATGATCGACCGATGCAGCACCGACCACAGCTCGGCCTCTGTCAGGCCCGGGCGTATCGCCGCGCGCAGTTCCGCGACGCCGCGCTCGGTGGCGCGCAGCGAGGCGTTCACGCATTTCATTTCCTCGGATGACTTGATGGCGCGGGCCATCTCTACCGGCTCCTGCGCATCGACAAGACGCACGCCCGCTTCGCCAAGCGCGATGGCGGTGCCGCCGTTCATGCGCTCTATGCCGACGCAGGGATTGGCGCCGCAGAGGTCGCGCAGGGTTGCCGCCATGTCCTGCGCCCATCGCCGCTCGCGTTCGGCGATCTGCGGCCCGGCGGCAACGAAGCTTGCGGTGACTGCGGGGCGCACCTCGTCGATGGTCTCCAGGCCCTCGGGCAGGTGCAGCGCGCCGGTGAATTCATACAGGATTGCACGATCCGCGGTCATCACCAGATAGCGCGCCGGTCCGTTGCGCATCGAGAAGACCTGCATGTTGCGTGCACCCGTGGCGTAGCGGATGTTCACCGGATCCATCAGGATCACCGCGTCGATCCCGCGGGCGGCCATCTCTCGACGCACGCGCGCCTGGCGCCAGGCGCGCACCGCGACAAGGTCAATTCCCTCGTCCTCGGGGCTGCGGTCCAGCAGTGCCAACCCGTCGAGGTCACTGCGTTCGGCGTGCCAGTCGAGCTCTGCCATGCTTCTCTTTCATGTCGTTGTCTGGGAAACCACAGTGTAACCAGAGACACCGACCCATAAAACATTGGAAATTCTCGTTCATTTCGATAACCAGAGGTTATGCAGCAATACCGCAAGAGCCTACCGCCCCTCGACACCCTGGTCTTTTTCGAATGCGCGCTGCGCTGTGGCAGCTTCACCGATGCAGCCGAGGAGCTCTTCGTCAGCCAGGCTGCCGTCAGCAAGCGCATCCGGCAGCTGGAGGAGTGGCTCGGCGTCCGCCTGTTCGACCGGCGGTCCTCGCGGCTGACCCCGACCGTCGAAGCGCGGCGCCTTGGCGATCGGGTGTCGACGACGCTGGAATTCCTGACCCAGTCGATCGAAGAGGTGCGCACGCCAAGCCAGCCCATGGTGCGCCTGGCCTCCATGAGCGCGGTCGGCATGTTCTGGTTGCAACCGAGGCTGCAACGCTTCGCGCTTGGCGACGCGGCCTGCATGTTCAGCCTCACGCAGAGCGACGATATCTCCCTTCTGTTCTCTGAAGAAAACGATCTTGTCGTCGTCTACGGCGACGGGGCCTTTCCGGGGTGGAGCGCAACGCGCGTGCTTGGCGAGGAACTGGCGCCGGTTGCCGACCCCGCCGTCGCAGAGCGGCTGGCGGCGCGCGGAGTTCTCGCCGATGCCGATGCGCCGCTTCTCGATTATCATCGCGTGTCGCCGGACTGGATCAATTGGGACGTCTGGGGCGACCGGCTTGACCTGGCGCTGCCTCAGGACGATCTGCGCATTCAATGTTCCAGCTATGCCCAGTCGGTCGGCTACGCGCTCGAAGGGCGCGGCGTGGCGCTCGGGTCGCTGCCGCTGCTGGAACAAGAGGTCGCGACTGGCCAGCTCGCCCGCCTGCAACAGCCGTCCTACAAGGGCCCCGGCGGCTATTGGCTCGCCTCACCGAAGGGCCGTAAGGTCTCGCAGGAAGCCGAGAACATGTTCAGGGCGCTGTACCGATCCTAGGACACCCGGAACAAGCCCCCCTGCCGCAAGCGGGTCGAGGACCTGGGCAATCTGCCCGTGGAACCTGCCGTCGCAATCCCGGTGCGGGGCCGTGTTTTGGCCGATTGGTGCGTGCAACAGGGACACAGGCTGACCCCGCCGACGGACATCCGGGGCATTCCGGCCCCTGCCCCATCCCGCTGTTGCGGACAAAGCCCTCCCCCGCGGCCCCAGCGGTCGAAACGATGCGCCGATGGGGTGGCGGTGCCCGCCGGTTCACGCAGTCGCCACACCCGGTCCGCCTGTGCTGGCGCGGGTTGTCATGACCGGTGCCGTGACCGCCCGCATGGTCCGCGATGCCGTCGCTGGCTGGCGAGTCCGCGCCGCACCAGCCCCCGGGCCGGATCCGGGGACACCGCACTGCCCCCTGGCTTCCCAAGCTTGCGACAGGCTGCCAAGGGGCAATCGCGTCGGCTCTCTTCATTGCGCCCCTGACCCGATCAGGCCAGGGGCCCGATAGCCCTAGTGAGAGCTGGAGAGCTTCATCACGACAATGCCGGTCACGATGAGGGCAGCGGCAATGATCCTCGCCGGGGTGACTGCTTCACCCAGCACGGTAATGCCCACGACAAATGCGCCCACAGCGCCGATTCCGGTCCACACCGTGTAGGCCGTGCCAAGCGGCAGGCTGCGCATCGCCACGGAAAGAAGCGCGAAGCTTGCTATCATCGTGACGATCGTGATGACGCTGGGGGTCACAAGCGTGAAGCCCTGAGACTTCTTCATGAAGAAGGCCCAGACAATTTCCAGAATTCCGGCAAGACCAAGGAAAACCCATGCCATTTTCATTCCTTCCGAAGGATGGCGGGTCGTCCCGATTGCGTGGCCACGTTCGTCAAGGGGTCGTCCCCTTCGCGGCAGGTTCATCGACCGTCTCGGTCCGATGACGGGATCTGAATACCGGGCCCGTGACCCCAGTCAAGCGATTCGCGCCGTCTCTCATCGCTGCCGAAGCACGGCCCGTGGTGCGGCAGCGCGCTTGGCGCCAACCTCGACATCCTGCCGGAAGGGCCTGTTTGCTGGGATCCATCGTTCCGCCCTTCCCCGGCTTCCGGGCGTGCGTCTTGCGGCGGCGCTGGAACAGAAGGCGCGGCCCGGCAAGAGATCGGGTAGCGCCCGGGAGGGACTGTCCTGCAAGGGGTCAGGGCCCGCTTGCGGCCGTTTGCGCGGGGTGCCGGACAGGGGCGCGATGCCTTGCCGCTCGCCGGGTCCAGGCAGGCCGCCCGGCCAGAGGCAGCGACCCGCGACCGCCAGCCCGTCTTGCCCCTGCCCCCGCGGCCTTGCCGCCTTCGTCAGCAACCGGGGGCCTTCCGGGCCAGTCGGCCCCGCGCAGAAACGCCGGGGACGGGAGGCAATGCAAGGGGGACGGTCTTAGGTGCTATCAACAAGCCAGGCCGGTTGAATTCCGCTCGACGCGATGAATGGCGCCGGCGAAAGCCCGCGGAACAGGCCGTGCTCCAGGATCAGGACAGTGCCGAGACCGGCGGCTGCCCCGCCAAGGACATCCGTGTGAAGGGTGTCGCCGACCATGGCGATGCGCTGCCGGGGAATGCCCGACAGCCGTTCAAGCGCCGCGTCGAACGCGTTCGGAAAGGGCTTGCCGAACAGCGACAGCCCACAGGCCGAAGCGATGTCCTGCGCATACCAACCCGGCTCGATGGACAGGCCGTCATCGCGTGGGGCCACGAGATCAGGATTGGCGACAATGATCGGACGGGCGTGGAAATGCAGCGCCCGCTTCAGACGCGCATTGGCTTCGTGGCTCCAGCGCGCCGAAGACAGAAACAGGAAACCCGCAGCCGTGTTCATCAGATCCGGCTGGGCCAGCAGATCGGCCCCGTAATGACCGGGGGGCAGGTCCGACAGGTCGTCTTCGCCATCGGTTATCGCGGCCCAGACTCCGTGGACGGTGGGCAGATGGGCAAACGCCACATCCCGGCTGGAGACCACCTCTTCCAGACTGAAATCGAACCCCAGCCTGTGGTATTTCGCCAGCACACCCGACCGCGTATAACTGGCCGCATTGGTCAGCACCACGAGACGCTTCCCGGCGGCGCGCAATCGGGCGATGCGCTCGACCGCGCCGGGGATCGGGGCTTCGCCCCGGTTCAGCACGCCAAAGGCGTCGAGGATATAGGCGTCGTAATCGCCCATCGTGTCTTCAAGCGTCGCGCCCCGGCGCGAGGCCTCGGGGAACTGCGCCTGCGGCAGCATTGGCCGCAGGCATTCGTAGCGGGCAAAGGCCGTTTCGGTCGTGATCATGTCCCGCCCTTACAGGATCTTGCGGCGCAGCAGGGAAGACACCATCTCGCCGAAGATGACCAGCGCCAGGATGGTCAGCAGCACCATGGAGACCTCGGGCCAGTTGAAGGTGTCGATGGCGCCTTGCAGGATCATCCCGATGCCGCCCGCGCCGACGAGGCCCAGAACGGTGCTTTCGCGCAGGTTGATGTCCCAGCGCAGGATCGACACGGCAAAGAAGGCGGGCATGACCTGCGGCACGATGGCGTAGAGCACGATCTTGAACCGCGAGGCGCCGCAGGCCTCAAGCGCCTCGACCGGCTTGCGGTCGATTTCCTCGATGGCTTCGCCGAGCAATTTGCCCAGAAACCCGATGGAGCGGAACATGATCGCCACGATCCCCGCCACGATGCCGGGGCCGAAGATGGCGACAAACAGCAGCGCCCAGATGATCGTGTTCACCGACCGCGAGGACACGAGGATAAAGCGCCCGAGCCAAAGACAGGCGCGGTTGGGCGTCGTGTTCTGCGCCGCGATATAGGCCACCGGCAGCGAGACGACGACGGCGATCAGCGTCGCCAGCGTGGCGATGTTCACCGTCTGCCAGATCGCCACGAGGATCGAGGGCAGATTGCTTGGGTCCGGCGGCATCATCCGCCCGAAAAGGTCGGCCATCTGTGCCGGACTGTCCCAGACCCAGGCCCAGATCACGTCGATGCTGCCCAGTGCCCAGGCGACGACACCGGCGGCGGCTGCGAAACCGGCGTAGCGGGTCAGCCGCTGTTTCGGGGTGAAGCGCGACCAGTCATCGCGCCCGCTCAGGGCCTCGGAAAGCGATTGCGGTTCGGAGAGGTTCAAGCTGTTCATGTGATCCGCTTCCTGATGACGCCGCTGACCGCCTCGGAAACGAGGATCACGCCGACGATGACCATGGTGATGGCAAGGGCGAAGTCGTAGTCGTAGCGGCCGAAGGCATTGGCCAGCGTCGCCCCGATACCCCCGGCGCCGACGATGCCGACCACGGCAGAGGCGCGCAGGTTGCTGTCGAGCTGGTAGATGCCAAGGCCCACGAGGCGCGGCATGACCTGCGGCAGCACGGCATAGACCTGCGTGGCAAGGAAGCCCGCGCCGGCAGAGCGCATGGCCTCGACCTGGCCGAAATCGATCTCTTCGATGCGTTCGGCCAGCAGCTTGGCGACGAAGCCGACGGAGTAGACCACCAGCGTCAGCGCGCCAGCGAAGGGGCCGAAGCCCACGGCCTTGACGAAGATGATGGCCACGATCACCGGGTGAAAGCTGCGCGCGATGATGATGAGCGCGCGGCCCAGCAGGTAGACCGGCTTGGGGGCAATGTTGCCCGCGGCCATGAAGGCCAGCGGGACCGACAGGATGATGCCGCCCACGGTGGCGAGGATGGCGATCTTCAGGCTTTCCATGAAACCGTCGAAGAGCAGCCCGGCGCGTTCGAAGCTGGGCGGGAAGGCGCCGTTGAAGATGCGCTGCGCCCGGCTCATGCCGTCCGCCACCCGGTCCCAGTCGATGGGCAGGGTGCCGACGGTGAAGACGACGTAGACGGCGATGCCGATGTAAAGCGTCCAGCGCAGGACGGGATTGGCGATGAAGGGCGGCTTGCGCCAGGTTTCTGGCAGCCTGTCCGGTGTCGCGGTCATGCGGCGGCCCCCGCCTCGGCGCGGTCCTGCGCGGGGACGCCGGCGTAGATCTTGTCCATCTCGTCGCGCGTCAGGGCACCGGGTTTGTCGTCGAAGATGATCCGGCCATAACGCATGCCGACGATCCGGTCAGAGTATTCCTTGGCCTCGGTCACGTTGTGGATGTTGATGATGACGGGCAGGTTCAGCTCCTGCGCAAGGTCGCGCAGCAGCGACATGATCTGCTCCGAGGTCTTGGGGTCGAGCGAGGCTGTGGGTTCGTCCGCCAGCAGGATCTCCGGGCGCTGCATCAGGGCGCGCACCACGCCCACCCGCTGGCGTTCGCCGCCCGACAGTTCGTCGGCGCGCTTGTCCGCGTAATGGGCGATCCCCACGCGCTCCATCAGCTCGAAGGCGCGGCGGATGTCCTCCTTCGGGTAGCGGCGGGTCAGCGCCGCCCAGGTCGAGATATAGCCCAGCCGCCCGGCCTGCACGTTCTCCATGACGGTAAGCCGGTCGATCAGGTTGAAGCCCTGGAACACCATGCCGATGCGGCGCCGCGCGCTGCGCAACTCGCGGCGCGACAGGGTGGTGAACTCGGTGCCGTTAAGCTCGACAGAGCCGGAGGTCGGCTCTACCAGGCGGTTGATGCAGCGCAGCAGCGTGGACTTGCCCGCGCCCGACGAGCCGATCACCGAGGTCAGCTGTTCGCCCTCCACGGTCAGGTCCAGCCCCTTTAGCACGGGGTCGCCGCTGCCGTAGCGCTTGGTCAGGTTGGTGATCTTCAGCATGGGATGCCTCTTTGGAATGGCGCGGCCCGGGCCCTGGCCGCGAGGTGGCCGGGCGGCGCGCGAGGCCCGGTGCGCGAGGGCGCACCGGGCTGGCGATGTCGGAAGGGGATCAGTTCCCGGCGAGACCCTGCGGCGTGTACTCGACGCCGTTGGAAGCCTGGATCTGGCGGATCACCGCCCACTGGTCCTTGTAGGTGATCGGGACGAACTTCGACACGCCCTCGAATTCATCGCCCAACGCGGTGCCCGCGAAGTCGAAGGAGAAGAAGGCTTCCTTGACTTTCTCGGCCAGCGCCGGATCGAGGTTGTGCGCCATGGTGAAGGAGGTGGTCGGGAAGGGATCGCTTTCCCAGATCTTGCGCACGTCGGCAGGGTCGTAGAGCCCGCGCTCGGCCATGCGGTCCACCACTTCCGAGGCCACCGGAGCCGCGTCGTAGTCGCCCGCGACCACGCCCAGCATCGACTGGTCATGCGAGCCCGAGTAGACCACCTCGTAATCCTTGTCCGGCTCGACGCCGAGACCCGGGAACAGGGCGCGCGGCGCCTGGTTGCCAGAGTTCGAGGTGGGCGAGGTATGTGCCACGCGCTTTCCCGCGAGATCCGAGATTTCCTGGATGTCGCTGTCGGCCTGGGTGAACACCTGCAGCCGGTAGCCGAACTGGCCATCGTCGGCGCCCATGATTGCAAAGGGCACGGCCCCCGCAAGGTTCACGGCAAAGGGAGTCGGCCCGGTAGAGAAGCCCGCCACGTGCAGACGGCCGGACCGCATGGCCTCGACCTCGGCCGAGTTGGACTGCACGGCAAAGAACTGCACGTCTTTGCCGGTGACTTCCGACAGGTGTTCAATGAACGGCTCCCAGATGTCGGCATAGACCGCCGGATCCTCGACCGGGGTATAGGCGAACACAAGCGTGTCCGGGTCGCTGAGCTGGGCCGGGTCGGTGGGCGTGTCGGCAACGAGATCGCCGTTCGCATCGCAATACTGCACGTCGAGCGCGCCGCGTTCCGCGCAGTCCTGCGCATGGGCCGCGAAGGTGCTGCACGTCAGGATGCCCAGCACGGTGGCCGCACGGGTGATGAATGGTGTCATGGTTTCCTCCCTTTGACAGCAGGCGGATCCGGGCCGCACCTGCATCGACGCCCGCAGGCTAGGGGCGCCGGGTCCGGCTTGGCGAGGATTGAAGTGTTAATGAACCCGCTGCGGGCGGGGTGAAGTGTTAACAATATTACAAAGCCCCGCCGGCGTCTTGAATTCCCGGGTCTTCTGCGCGACGCCTGACGACAGATCGTCGGATCGGCGGTCTTGCCAGCGCGTCGCAGGAGGAGCGTCACATGCAGGCGTCCAGTCTGAAACCGGGGCCCGAACCCGTCATCGGCATCGTCGATGATGACGCGCAGGTGCGCGAAACCCTGTCCGAACTGATGCATGACAGCGGGTTCCGGGCCGTCTGCTGCGCCGATATCGAGGCCTTCCACGCGCTCGGCGATCCGCCGCCCGTGGACCTCGTGCTGATCGACCTGAGGCTGCGCGGGGAATCCGGCCTGACGCTGGCGATCCATCTGCGGGAACGGCACGAGATCCCCATCGTGATGCTGACCGGCGTGGGGGACGAGATCGACAAGATCATCGGGCTGGAGACCGGGGCGGACGACTACCTCATCAAACCCTTCAACCCGCGCGAACTGGTGGCGCGCATCCGCGCCGTGTTGCGGCGCTACGGTCATGCCTCCGCCCGTCCGGCGGCGGTCGGCAAGCGTCAGATCGCCTTCGGCGAGAAGCGGATCGACCTCGACGCGCGGCGGCTGCTGGACGGGGACGGCGAGGAAGTGCCGCTGACCAACGCGGAGTACCGGCTGTTGGAGTTCTTTGCCCGCAACCCCGAGCGCGTCGTCCGGCGCGAGGAGCTGCTGGAGGAGCTGGGCGCCGACACCCAGCGCTACGTCGACCGCACCGTGGACGTGCTGATCCTGCGCCTGCGCCGCAAGATCGAGCCGGTCCCGGCCAAGCCGGTGCATCTGCAGACCCGCCGGGCGCGGGGCTATGTGTTCCACCTGGGCACCGGATGAGCCGGCTGCGCGACTGGTTCCGCGATTTCGGCGTAAGGATCCGCCTCTCGGCGGCCTTGGCGGTGATGTTCGGCCTCATGCTGCTGGTCAGCGTGATCGGATTGCGGGTTCTTGACCGCACCGAGGTCTGGATGAACGTGCTGCACCGCGACACGCTGACCGAAGTGGCCGCCGCGATGGATCTGTCCCGCGATGCGTCGGATCTTGCGACCTCGGCCCCCTTCCTCTTCGCGCTTTTCGCGCCCTATCAGCTGGAGCAGGAAGTCGCCAAGGTCATGGCGAACCTCGATCGCGTGCAGCACTCTTCGGAAAGCGACCCGGCGCTGGACCTGCCGCTGTCGCGTCTGCGCAGTGCCATCGAGGATCTGGCACAGGCGCTTCTGCCGCAAAGCGCGCGTCAGGCAGAGCTGAAGGCCATCGATCGCGCGCTGGTCCGGCTCAACGCCCGCAGCAGGCGCATGGCGCGCGACACTGCCTTGCCATTGGAGGCGCGGCAGGACTGGAGCGCGCTTCAGCAGCTGACGGCGGTTGCGCTTGGCGCCGCGCGCGCGGAAGAACTGATCGAACTGGGCGAATTCAGCCGCGATTTCCAGCGCCAGAGCCAGGCGCTGCGCTCCCTGGAACCGGAGGATCAGCGCCGAACCTTCGACGAGATCTCCGAGGTCGTCCAGCGCGGGACAGGGCTGTTCGTGCTCAAGCACGGTCATCTGTCGGCGCGGCTCGATGCCGAGAGTGCGCTGTTTCGCATTCGGCAGGAGACCCATCGCGTCAACGCCTTTGCCGAGACCAAGGTGGCTCAGGCCGAGGACCGGCTGTCCCGGGCCCGCGCCGCGACCTCGGACACGCTGGCCTACGCGCGCAATGCCTTTCTCGCGCTGATCCTTGCCAGTCTGGTCGTGGCGGTGACCTCCTCGTTTTATGTGTCGCGGCACGTGGCCCGCAACCTCGAACGCATCTCCGGCGCGATGCGACGGCTCGCCTCGGGGAACCTGCGCGTCGACCTGCCCGATGCGCCGACGTCGCGGGATGAGATCGGCCAACTGTTCACGGCTTTTGGCGTCTTCCGCGACAACGCCCGCAAACTGGACCGGCGCACGGCGCAGATACGCCATCAGAATGCGCTCTTTTCGCGCGTGTTCCAGAACATCAAGGACGGCGTTGCCGTAGAGGCCGAGGACGGGCGCATCATAGCCGAGAACGAGAACCTGCGCCGCCTGCTTCGCCTGCCGCCCGGCTCGGATCGGGGCGGCGATCGCATGAGCGATCTGGTTCAGGCCTCGCCCTTTTCGCGGGCCGCCGGAGGGGAGGAGCGCGGCGGCTTCGAGGAATACGGCGATGCGGATGGCAATGTGATCGAGATCCACCTCTCGCCCCTGCCCGACGGCGGCCAGGTCTGGCTGATTTCCGCGACCACCGAACGCAAACGCATCGAGGCTCGGCTGGAAGCGATTCGCCGGGTCGAGGCCCTGGGCAAGGTGTCGGGGGAAGTGGCCCATGATTTCGGGAACATCCTGTCGAGCATCTCGGGGAACCTGCACCTGCTGGAACAGGCCGAACCGGAGCGGCGGCGCGACCTGCACAACCGGCTCGGGGCGGCGGTCGACCTGGGCACCAGCCTGACGGAACGGCTTCTGGCCTTTGCGCGCAAGCAACATCTCGCGCCGCAGGTGACGGATGTTTCGGAACTGGTGACGGGCATGGCGGATCTTCTGGAAATCGCCATACCGGGGCAGGTCTCTTTGGTTGTGGACGTGCCCGAGGCTCCGGTCACCTGTCTGGTCGATCCGGGCCAGCTTGAAAGCGCCATTCTCAATCTGTGCATCAATGCCGGGCAGGCCATCGCCGCGACAGGCTCCGGCGCGGGGCAGATCGTGGTGTCGGTACAGGCCGGCGACATGGTCCGGGTTGCGGTGCGCGACACCGGATGCGGCATGTCCGAAGAGGTGCTGCGCCATGCCACCGACCCGTTCTTCACGCGCAAGCCCGACGGCAGCGGCACTGGCCTGGGGCTGTCGATGGTGGACGGTTTCGCGCATCAGTCCGGCGGGCGCCTGGATATCGAGACGGCAACCCATGGCCCATCCCGCGGGACGACCATTACACTGTCCTTCCCGCGGCAAGACGCCCCCGAAGTGACGCCCTCTGGCTGCGGTTCCGTCAGGGCCCTGGTTGTCGACGACGATCCGCTGGCGCTGGAACGATCCTGCGTCTTTCTGGAAGCCATGGGGGCACGGGTCATGCGCGCGGCCTCCTTTGCGGAGGCGGTCGAAGCCCTGAAGGCGCTCGACCATCTCAACCTGCTCCTGACGGATCTTTGGCTCGATGACGGGTTCAGCGGGCGGGATCTGATCGTGCAGGCCTGCGGACATTTTCCCGAGTGCCAGGCCGCGCTGATGTCCACGCGTGGCGCTCCGGCGGATCTGCCCCCGAACGTCCTGTTCGTAGCCAAGCCGGTCACTCAAGACGCCATTCGGAAAATCTATTCCGCCGTTCCTGGCGCGACACCCCCTGCGTCACAGGCCCCCTGAGCCCCGAACCTGGCGCGCGCGTGGGACACCAGCGCCCGGGTTTGCTCCGGCTTCGATAAAGGCCGAGACCCGGATGGCCGGAGACACCGGAGCGCTTCGGCAATGCGGGCGGCAAAGCCATGCACAATCGCCGGCCCATCCTCGACATGCCAAGCGCAGGGCCTGCGAAAGCGCGGCACTCCGCTGCTGGCCGGGAAAGGCGCGCGGAGGTCAGACCATGAGCATCCCGGCACACAGCAGCACCAGTGAGGTCCTGCGCCATGTGCAGGCTGCACGTCGCAAGAGGCGGGTCCAAGAGGGCATGAGGCTCGCCCAACCCACCCAGAACGTGGCCACCCTTTCGGACTGGCCGGGCAAACCCACCACAGAAGCATCTGAAAAGAAGGGGAAACAATGACTGCCTGGCGATCCCGGCAGGATTCGAACCTGCAACCTGCCCCTTAGGAGGGATGCGTTCATAGCGCTATTCCTTTCGTGATTTCTTACTGTTGGGTGTTTGTACAGCGTCATACTGTACGTCGCTTGTACGAAAACGGGCTCTGACGTCGGCCTCATCGGTCTCTGCGTGGGCATAGATGCGCATGGGTAAATTTGGGTCAGACCAGCGGCCAGCCTTGGCCGCTGTGACTGGGTCAACGCCTTGCCGGACGACTAACTCAGTGAAGAACCCATGCCGTCCTGCGGGGTGAGCTGACAGGTAGGGAATACCCGCGCGTTTGCAGATTGTCTTCCAACGAGTGTTGTAACCGGTCGAGCTGCCATAGCCGAAAACACGGGCTTTCATCAGCTTGCCGGTCTTGCGGTTCTTGGGCCGTTTGGCTGGCAGTGCGAGAAGCTCGTCCATCATCTGAGGCGAGACGGTGATCCAACTTTCCGGATGTCCCTTCTGCGCCTTTACCCGAACTTTGTTTTCGTGCGGTCGAAGGTCATCCGGTTCCAGTGATACAGCCTGATCAATCCGTGCAGCCGTCTCAAACATGAAACGGACCAGCGCGGCATTGTACGGATCAGCCGCACCGCAAAACGCCTCGATCCATTCCTTGTCAGCTGGCGTGCGCTCGACGCGGCGATGTATCGACCCAGTGAAAACCTGCTCATGCTACAAGGGAGAACGTAGCAATGAGTATGACGATGGACGACAGCATCAAGCGTTGGACGGCGAAGCGGAAGACGGCTCTGGTGATCGAGATCATCCAGG